>CAXTPG010000061.1:0-26185 GCA_964246015.1 uncultured Acetobacteraceae bacterium | reverse complement strand
GCTGCAGGTCACCAGCATCTGGAACGACTACCTGTTCGGCCTCGTCTTCGGCGGAAGGGAGGCGCCGGTCACGGTGAAACTCGCCAACCTGGTCGCAAGCCAGAGCGGCGAGAAGGACTACAGCGTCAACATGGCGGGCGTGCTGCTCACGATCGCGCCGATGCTGCTGGTGTACCTGTTCGGCGCGCGCCTGTTCCTGCGCGGCGTCGCGATGGCCCCGGCGCCGCGGTGAGGTCCGCCGCCTCGCTCGCGCTGCGGGACATGCGGGTCACCTATGGCCGCACCCCGGCGCTCGACGGCGTGTCGCTGGATGTGGCGCCCGGCGAGTTCATGGTGCTGCTGGGGCCGTCCGGCTGCGGCAAGTCGACGCTGCTCGCCGCCGTGGCCGGGTTGCAGGAGATTGCGGCGGGCCAGGTGCTGCTGGATGGGCAGGACGTGACGGGGCTGGACCCGGCCGACCGGGACATCGCGATGGTGTTCCAGTCCTACGCGCTTTATCCGACCATGACCGTGGAACAGAACCTCGGCTTCGGGATGCGGATGCGCGGCGTCCCCTGGGCCGAAGCGGCGGCCACGCTCGCATCCGTGGCCCGGACCCTGCGGCTGGAGCCGTTCCTGGACCGCAAGCCGGCCCAGCTCTCGGGCGGACAGCGGCAGCGCGTCGCCATCGGCCGCGCGCTCGTGCGCAACCCGGCCCTGTTCCTGTTCGACGAGCCCCTGTCCAACCTCGATGCCGAGTTGCGCAGCGAGATGCGGACCGAGATCAAGCGCCTGCACCAGCAACTCGGCACGACCACGCTTTTCGTCACGCATGACCAGGTGGAGGCGATGACGATGGCGACCCGGATCGGCGTCATGCAGGCCGGCCGCATCCTGCAGGTGGGCGCGCCGCGCGCGATCTACGACCGGCCCGAGAGCCTGTTCGTCGCGGGCTTCGTGGGCTCGCCGGGGATGAACGTCGTGCGGGGCCGGGTCGTGCGCCGGGCTGGCGCCGTGGCCGTGGAGATCGACGGGCCCGGGGGATTGCTGGTCCCGCTCGACGCCTATGCCTGGCGGGAGCCGCCGGCCGAGGGGCGGGCGGTGCTGCTGGGGCTGCGGGCGGAGGATGTCGGGCTGGTCCCAGCGCCGCCCGGCCCGGGCGCGTTCGTCGCCGAGGCGACCCCCGTGCTGGTGCAGCCCACCGGGGCGGACACGTTGGTGCGCCTGGCGTTCGCCGGGACCGAGATCGTCGCGCGGACCCACCGCGACCACGACCCGGCCCTGGGCCGCCCGGCAGCGGTCGCGCTGCACCTGCGGAATGCCTCGGTCTTCTGCGCGGTCTCGGAGCTGCGGTTGTAGGTTCGTGCGGCCGGGATACCACTCGCCCGTTCCCGCAAGACACCCGGCCCGGGTTCGGGCGATGCCTCCCGCCGGATAGCGAGCGGGAGCATCTCATGGCCATCAGCGACGATCCACGACCAAGCTTCCGGCCGGCGGCACCCTGGCTGATAGGGGGGTTCGCCGCCCTGGCGCTGATCACCGCAGGGATGGCCGCAAGCGACGATGCGTCCCCGGTGTTCGGCGTCACGATCCCGCAGGGATACCGCGCGTGGCAGATGGTCGCCGTGGCGCACGAGACGGAGCCGCTGAACGAGTTGCGCGGCATCCTGGGCAACGCACGCGCGATCGACGCCTACAAGGCCGGCACGCTGCCGTTCCCGGACGGGTCCGTGCTGGTGAAGCTGGCCTGGAAGCACACGCAATCCACCGAGTCTCCCGCCGCCTTCGTGCCCGGTGCCGCCACCACGGTCCAGGTGATGGTCAAGGACTCCGTTCGCTATGCCGACACCGGCGGCTGGGGGTTCGGCCGCTTCCTGGACGGCAAGCCGGTCGATGAGGCGCAGCACCGCACATGCTACGGTTGCCACCTGGGCAACGTGAGGGGCCACGACCTGGTCTTCACCCGATTCGCGCCGTGAGACATCCACGATGGAGACGACCATGCTGCAACGACGTTGCCTTCTCGCCGCCGGGCTGGGCGCTGGATTGATCGGCGGCGGTCGTGCCGCGCAGGCGGTGTCCGCGCCCGAGTTCGCCGGCCTCGATGGCTGGCTGAACAGCGACATGCCCCTGTCCATCGCCGGGCTGCGGGGCAAGGTGGTGCTGGTGGATTTCTGGACCTGGTCCTGCATCAACTGCCGGCGGACGATCCCCTACCTCAACCGCTGGCAGTCCGAATACGGGCCGCAGGGACTCCAGGTGGTCGGCATCCACACGCCCGAGTTCCGGTTCGAGCACGCGCGCCGCGACCTGGAGGCAGACATCCGCGCGTTGGGGATCCGCTACCCCGTCGCCCAGGATAACGGCTTTCAGACCTGGAAGGCATGGGGCAACCGCGCCTGGCCCGGGTTCTATGTGCTCGACCGGTCCGGCGCCGTCGTGCTGAAGCGCGAGGGCGAGGGCTATGCGGGGGAAATGGAAGGGGTGATCCGCGGGCTGCTCGGGCTCGCCGGCGGGCGGGCGGACCGGCACCGCGGCGACGACCCGGACCTGTCGCGCATCGGCAGCCCCGAGTTCTATTTCGGCGCGTTGCACCCGACCCCGCAGGAGCGGGCGCAATCCCCCAGGCAAGGCGAGGTCGCCTACGCCTTCGCCACCGCCCCAAGCCCGGCACTGAACCGCTACGCGCTGGACGGCACCTGGCTGCGCGAAATGGAGCCGTTGGTGTTGAAATCCGGCACGGGCGGCCTGCGCATGCACGTCTCGGCATCGAAGGTCCACCTGGTCGCATCGGCCCCATCCCCCGTGACGGTCACGGGCACGGTCGATGGCGTGGCCTTGCCCCCCGTGGAGATCGGCCGGCCCACGCTCTACACGGTGTTCGACGGCGAGCGCTTCGGCGAACACCGGCTCGACCTGGCGTTCGGCGGCCCCGGCGTCTCGATCTTCAGCGCCACGTTCGGCTGAGCACGCCTGCGGGGTTGCCCGGACCCGGCATGGGTCCGGGCACGGCGCCGTCACTCCGAGCCGAGCAGCACCGGCTGGTTGCCCGGCGTAGCGAGCGCCGGCGCATGGGGGCCGCCGGCCTTGGGCGCGAGCGGCTCGGCGCTGACCGGAGGGCCGAATCGCGTCACGCTGATGCTGCCGCCGAAGGTCGGGTAGCGCGCGGTTGCCTCGCCGGGCGGCAAGGAGTTGCACGGCGACCCCGGCGCCATGTTCGATGCGGGCGACGGCGGGGTCTGCGTGCTGCAGCTATCGGCCAGGGCCGGCGGTGCGGACAGCAACAGTGTTGCGAGCAGGAGGCGGATCATGACTGGTCTCCGTTGGTGAGGGTGGCGTTCGTGCGTCGGCGCGCGTTAGTCGGGGCCGAGGCGCATCCCTACCCATCCATGGCTGCCCGGGTCTTTCGCGGTGGTGGCGTTGTTGCGGCTTGGCACGACGCGTCGTGATGGGTCCGGACGTGGGCCGGGGTCGTGCTGCCGTGCGAACCGGAAAGCGCCGGCAAGCCAGGCTCGGTATCGTTCTCGCAGGAGTGCCGGAGGCTGCATCATGCGGGACCAGCGTGTTCGTCAAACCGGGCTGGCGCCCGTCGTGGTCCTGGCGACCGACGAGGCGCCGATGTTCCGCGCGGGCGACCGGGTGCAGGTGCTGCGGCGCGCGCCCATCGGCCACTACCGCGTGCCCCGATACCTGCGCGGCCACACGGGCGTGCTGGAGCGGATCGTGGAGCCCCGCGAGCTGGACAACGAGGAAGAGGGCTACGGCCGCAACGCAGGCCGCAAGCGACATTACTACCGCGTGAGCTTCGCCATGGGCGAGGTCTGGCCCGGCTATGCCGGCCCGGCCCACGACCGGTTGCTCATCGAAGTCTTCGAAACCTGGTTGAAGGGAGTGGACCCATGACGGACCACGCGCACGAGCACCCGCATGCCCCCATCGAGGAGGCGCCGCCGGGCTACTACGAGGTGATGGAAACAGCGGTGCGCGAACTGCTGGTGGACCGCGGGCTGATCAGCGCCCACGAGATCCGCCGCCAGATCGAGGTGCTGGACTCCCGCACGCCGGCGCTGGGCGCCTGGGTGGTCGCGCGGGCCTGGACGGACCCCGCGTTCCGCACGCGCCTCCTCGAGAACGGCAGGGCAGCCTGCGAGGAGCTTGGCATCAGCTTCTACGACGACACCCTGCTGATCGTCCTGGAGAACACGGAAACCGTGCACAACCTGGTCGTCTGCACGTTGTGCTCGTGCTATCCGCGGCCCGTCCTGGGCCTGCCCCCGGACTGGTACAAGCAGAAGCCCTACCGCGCCCGGGCGATCCGCGAGCCGAGGGCCGTGCTGGCGGAGTTCGGGACCGTGATTCCCGACGAGGTCGAGGTGCGCGTCAGCGATTCCACCTCGATGGTCCGCTACCTGGTGCTCCCGGTCCGGCCCGCGGGCACCGGCACGTTTTCGACCGACCAACTGGCGGCACTGGTGACGCGCGACGCGATGATCGGCGTCGTCCCCGTGTCGCTGGGCCAGGAGAGCGCCCCATGAACCATTCCGAGACCCTGGTCCTGCGCCTGCCGAACGACATCGGCGGACTCGCGGCGGGGCCGATCGACCGCGCGGATCACGAGCTGCTGGCGTGGGAGAAGCGCTGCCACGCGCTGGCCGACGTGCTCGACTTCAACAAGATCATCAATACCGAGGAGAAGCGGCGCGGGGTCGAAGCGCTCGGCGCCGAGATGATCGGCGCCTTGTCCTATTACGAGCGCTGGATCGTCACCTTTGCCAACATCCTGTTTCAGAAAGGGATCCTCACGCCCGGGGAGCTGGCGGACAAGATGGCCGAGGTGGAGGCCCGGTGGCGTCGGGATCAGGTCGAGGATGACCCCTGCGCGGGCCACCAGCATGGCTGACGGGCCCGGCCAGGCGCCCGACGGATTTGTCCGCACCCGCAGCGCCCACGGCATGGCCGGGACGACGACCCGGCTCAGGGACGCGATCGCCGGGCACGGCATGACGGTGCTGGCTGAAGTCGATCACGCGGCCGGGGCGGCCGCGGCGGGTCTCGCCCTGCGGCCGATGCTGCTGCTCCTGTTCGGGAGCGCGAAGGCCGGCACGCCGCTGATGCATGCAGCGCCGACGATCGGCATCGACCTGCCGCTCAAGGCGCTGGTGTGGACAGAGGCGGATGGTGCGGTCTGGATCGCGGTCAACGATCCGGCCACGATCGCGAGCCGGCACGGCGCGCTGATGGGCCATGAGCCCGTCGTCGCGGCGATGCGGCGGACGCTGGAGGCCGTGGTCGCCGCGGCGACCACGGGATGACCTGAAAGGGCGTCAGAGCCCTTCGTGGACAAGCTTCGTGAAAAGGGCCGGGCTGATCACGAACTGGCCCCAGATCGCATCGAACTCGGCCGTGGGCTTGGCTGCGGTGATCGCTTCGAGCGAATGCCCACGCGTCTTGAGGCCGGCCACATTCGCCCGGATGCCCACCAGCATGTCCCGGTATGCCTGCAGCCCGGCGCGGTTGCTGACCGGGGTCCCGTGGCCAGGAATGACGATGGTGCGCTCCGTGACCGCGGCGAGGTTCGCCTCCGCGGCCGCGATCATCCCGTCGATGTGGCCGCCCGTCGAGTAGTCGATGAACGGGTAGATCCGATTCCAGAATGTGTCGCCGGTGTGCAGGATGTCCGCATCGGTGAACCGGACGGAGATGTCGCTGTCGGTGTGCGCGGGGCCGTAGTGCTTGAGGGCCAGGGTAGCGCCGTTCAGCCGGACGGCCTGCTCGCCGGCGAACACCTGGACGGGAAGCGCCCCCGGGGGCGGCGCCAGGAAGTCGTAGTGCCAATCTTCCACGCGCTGGGTCGTCAGCAGATGCTTGCGCGTGTTCTCGTGCGCCATGATCTCGGCGCCGGCGTCGTGGACCCAGGCGTTGCCGTCGGAATGGTCGAAATGCCAGTGCGTGTTGATGAGGTGCGTGATCGGCTGATCGCCGAGGCTGCCGAGCGCCGTGAGCATCTGCGGCCGCGACACGCCGATCCCGGCATCGATCAGCACCTTGCCGTCGGTCCCGGTCAGCACGGCGACGTTCCCGCCCGAGCCTTCAAGGACCGCGACGCCGCCGCGCAGCCGGTGGACCGTGATCGGGGTCTTCGCCGCCTCGGACTTGATGCGTTGCACGATGCCCATCGCCTCCGCCCGCGCCTCGCGGGCGCCGACGGACGAGCCCACCGCCGAGAGCGTGGACGCGGCGACACAACATAGGCAGAAGCGCCGCCGGGAGGGCGACTTGATGGTGTCCATGTCCATGACCTTCCTCGTTCGGGCGCTCAGCCCTTGATGAACCCCAGCAGTTCCGCGTTCACACGGTCCTTCAGGGTCGTGCACATGCCGTGCGGCGCGCCCTCGTAGACGACGAGCTTGGCGCCCCGGACCAGCTTCGCGGACAGGTGTGCCGAGGCCCCGATCGGCACGATCTGGTCCGCGTCGCCATGCAGGATCAGCGTCGGCACGTCGAAGCGCTTCAGGTCTTCCGTGAGATCGGTTTCCGAGAACGCCTTGATGCAGAAGTAGGCCGCCGGGAACCCGGCCATCATGCCCTGCCGCCAGAAAGCGCGGCGCACGCCCTCCGACGCTTCGGCGCCCGGCCGGTTGTAGCCGTAGAACGGCATGCTGAGGTCCATGAAGAACTGCGACCGGTCGGCCTGGACGGACGCCCGCAGCCCGTCGAACACCGCGATCGGCAGGCCGCCGGGGTTGGCCGCCGTTTTCAGCATCAGCGGCGGGATCGCCCCGATCAGCACGGCCTTCGCCACGTGCGCCGTGCCGTGCCGGCCGATGTAGCGCGTCACCTCGCCGCCGCCCGTCGAGTGACCGACATGGATCGCCTTGTCGAGGCCGAGATGCGCGACGAGCTGGGCCAGGTCGTCGGCATAGGTGTCGAGATCGTTGCCCTGCCAGGGCTGGCCCGACCGGCCATGGCCGCGGCGATCATGCGCGATGCAGCGATAGCCCTGTGAGGCGAGGAAGAACATCTGGTCCTCGAACGCGTCGGCGCTCAGCGGCCAGCCATGGCTGAACACGATGGGCTGGCCGGTTCCCCAGTCGTCGTAATAGATCTCGGTCCCGTCCTTGGTCGTGAACGTGCTCATTGCCCTGCTCCTTGCGTGTCGTGTGGACGTGTGTCGCGGACCGTCAGGCGTTGGCGCCGTGACGGCGTCCGGCCTCGAACAGGAACCACGTCCGCTGTTCCGCTTCGTCGATCCAGACCTCGAGCAGGCTGGCCGACGCGACGTCCCCGCCCGCGTCGCACAGCCCGTGCGTCTCGCGCATCGCCGCGGCGAGCTGCTGGTTGTCGTCGCGAAGTTCCGCGAGCATGTCGTCCGGCGCGACGAAGTCGGCGTCGTTGTCCAGGATGCGCTGCTTGGCGGCGATCTGACCGATGGAGCGCAAGGTGGCGCCGCCGATCTTGCGGGCCCGCTCGGCCAAAGGGTCCGTGGCTGCGAACAATTGCGCCGCGTGCTCGTCCAGCATGAGGTGGTAGTCGCGGAAGTGCGGTCCTGACATGTGCCAATGGAAGTTCTTCGTCTTCAGATACAGGGCGAACACGTCGGCCAGCACAGCCGTCAGAGCCCCGGCGATGTCATGCGTGACGGCGTCGCCGAGGCGTGTCGGCGTGGAGAGCGGCGCCATCCGCCGCATCCTGGTCGCTGCAAGGTCCATCGGTCCCGTCCGGTCTACGGCGGGCGAGATAGCCAACCGGTCGACCACTGATCTCATGCCCCCTCGCATGGGGGCTTTCGCGCGCACGCGGCCCCTATTCGATCCGCACGATGGCCCACTGGCCGCCATGCGAACGATCTCTGCGCTCGCAGTTCGGCGCGCAATGCGGTGATCGAGGCCACCCCGCGCTGGCGACAGCAAGGGCAACCGGCGCCCGCCAAAGTAGGACTGGTCGGGGTCCGCGTGATCTGGATATTCCAACCACAGGTCGCCTGTCTTCAGGCGGCCGACTTCGGCGCGAGCCTGTCCGTCTCGAAGATTCCGACGACACGTGACCCATCGACCAGCATGCGTGTCCGATATTGGCGGGGTCCACGGAACGCCCCTCCGGGCGACAACAACCGACCCGTGGCGGGCTCGAGAGTGTTCCCGGCAGACTTCGTCCTGGCCATGGCAAACCCCTTGCGGGGCCATTGGTCCAAACAACAAGGAAAAACCGGAAAGGCTGGCGTCCCGTAGGGGATTCGAACCCCTGTTACCGCCGTGAGAGGGCGGTGTCCTAGGCCTCTAGACGAACAGGACGTGTCGCGTCTCCGGCGCGCCCTTGCGGCGTCCGGAGGCGGCTAGATATGGCACTCCCGCGCCGAGATCAAGCGCCAGTTTTGCCCTGTTCCGCCCGCGCCGCCGCACGCCGCCCCGTCCGGCACGCGTCCGAGCAATACCTGACCTCCGCCCATGTCTTCGCCCATTTCCGCCGCCACGCGAACGGCCGGCCGCACGCCGCGCAGCGCTTCTCCGGCAGCGTCGGCTTCCCGTGCGCCATCAGCGCGGAAGCCCCACCCGGCCCAGCACCCGCCCGGCCTTCGTGTCCACCAGCACCACCCGGTCCGGACCCCCGCCCTGCAACTGAACCGCCATCCTGTCCGGCGCCAGCGACACGCCCGCAATGCGCGTCCCCGCAGGCTCGTCCATCATCACGCTGGCAATCGGACCGCCGCCGCCCGACATTCGTCCCACCAACGCCACGCCCAGCACGACGACCCCCGCCACGATCAGGACGCCCATGCCCACCACCGCCACCATCAACCCGCGCAACCCGAACCTCCGTGGATAACCCGCCCGCGTCGACCGCCCCCGTCCCCATCGAACTCGTCGCAGGACCCGAGGCCGCCGGACAGCGCACCGACCGCTTCCTCGCCGACGCCATCGGCGCGATGTCGCGCTCCCGCGTCAAGGCCCTGATACAGGACGGCGCCGTCCTGCGCGACGACGTGGCGCTGCGCGACCCCGCCGACCCCGTCCGGCCCGGCGCCCGCTACGTCCTGCAACCGCCCGCCCCCACCCCCGCCCGCCCCGCCCCGCAATCCATCCCCTTCGCCATCCTGCACGAGGACGCGCACATCATCGTGCTCGACAAGCCCGCCGGCCTCGTCGTCCATCCCGCCCCGGGCAACGAGGACGGGACCCTGGTCAACGCCCTCCTCGCCCATTGCGGCGACACCCTGCCCGGCATCGGCGGGGAGCGGCGGCCCGGCATCGTCCACCGCCTGGACAAGGACACATCCGGCGTCATGGTCGTCGCCAAGACCGAACGCGCCCTCGCCACCCTCTCCGCCGCCTTCGCCGCGCGCGACCTGGAACGCCACTACGTTGCCCTCGTCTGGGGCTGCCCGGCGCCCTCGGCCGGCGAGATCGCGGGCGACATCGGCCGCGACCCAAGGGACCGCAAACGAATGGCCGTCGTCACCCGCAACGGCAAGCAGGCGCTCACCCGATACGCGACGACGCGGACCTGGCTGCCCGCCGCCGCACTTCTGGCCTGCCGCCTCGCGACCGGGCGCACCCACCAGATCCGGGTCCACCTGGCCAGCATCGGCCACCCCCTGGTCGGCGACCCCGCCTATCTCCGTCGCATCCCGGCCGCCGCCCGCGGCCTCCCGGCCGAAACCCGCGCCGCCCTGCTCGATTTCCCCCGCCAGGCCCTCCATGCCGCAACCCTCGGGTTCCGCCACCCGGCCAGCGGCGCGCCCATGCAGTTCGCGCGGCCCATCCCGCCGGACATGCAGGCGCTGCTGGATCGCCTGGACGCGCAACCGGCGTAGTTGCATCTTGCTTGACAGGACCGGAGTGGTCCTGTATCAAGCTGCCACACCGGTTCTGCGGGCGTGCGGGGCCGGGTCCAGTCCAGGGTTCGTCGCTTCGGGGCGGTCTCTGGGACGTGATGGATCGCACCGCGCCCAACTCAAGGTTTCGCCGCAACCGTCCGCTTCGCTGGGCCGTATAGGACACGAAGCCACCGTAACCCGGTCGAACACACGAAGGGCCTTCACATGGCTGCTGCAATCGTCAACGTCGCCCCAGAGGGCAACCTCTCCCGCTACCTGCAGGAGATCCGCAAGTTCCCCATGCTCGCGCCCGAGGAAGAGCTCGCGCTCTCCCGCCGCTGGCGTGAGACCGAGGATCAGTCGGCCGCGCACAAGCTCGTCACGTCCCACCTTCGCCTCGTCGCCAAGATCGCCATGGGCTATCGCGGATACGGCCTGCCGGTCGGTGAGCTGATCAGCGAGGGCAACGTCGGCATGATGCAGGCCGTCAAGCGCTTCGACCCGGACCGCGGCTTCCGCCTCGCGACCTACGCCATGTGGTGGATCCGCGCCGCCATCCAGGAATACATCCTGCACAGCTGGTCGCTCGTGAAGATGGGCACCACGGCCGCCCAGAAGAAGCTGTTCTTCAACCTGCGCCGCCTCAAGGGCCAGATGCAGGCGATCGAGGACGGCGACCTGCAGCCCGAGCAGGTGGCCAAGATCGCCAAGGTGCTCGCCGTGCCCGAGCAGGACGTCGTCAGCATGAACCGCCGCCTGGCTGCGCCCGACAACAGCCTGAACGCCCCCGTCCGCAGCGACTCGGAAGGCGAATGGCAGGACTGGCTCGTCGACGACGCGGAAAGCCAGGAAACGGTCCTGGCCGACCAGCAGGAATACAGCGGCCGCAAGGCCCTGCTGACCGGCGCGCTGAAGACGTTGAACGAGCGGGAGCGCCACATCCTCATCGAGCGGCGCCTCAAGGACAACCCGACCACGCTCGAGGATCTCAGCCAGCAATACAACATCAGCCGCGAGCGCGTGCGCCAGATCGAGGTCCGCGCGTTCGAGAAGCTGCAGAAGGCGATGAAGGCGCAGGTCGCCGAGCGCCGCCAGGCCGTCCAGGCGCAAGCCGCGGCCTGACCGGCCGTGGCCGTCAACGCCATCCCGCACGAACCGTAGCGCCGGCGTCCCGCCGGCCCCCGCGCACCGCCCAAGGCGAGCGGCCGGCCCCGCCGGCCGCCGCGACGCTTGCAACCCGGCCGTGCCTGGACGAAACAGGCCCGCATGAGCCTCGAACCCCACTCCGCGCGCCTGCTGCCCAGCGTCGTCCAGCCGCCCACCATCGCGTTTAAGCCGGGCAACGCCCCCACGCCGCCGGACCTCGCAGCCCTCCCCTGCCCCAACTGCGGCGCCGCGGACCCCAAGACTCTGATCCTCACCGTCGACGTGCAGCTCCCCGACAACCCCGCCAAACGCCTCCGCGTCCTCCGCTGCCCCGTCTGCACCGCGAACTTCTACGACAGCCAGGTGCCCCCGGACTACGCGGAACCGGCGCTGAACGACCGCGGCCGGGTCCCCTTCTACGTGCAGCAGGGCGCCGGCGTCTCGCTGATCACCAAGCCCCTCGCGCAGCTCCGCCGTCCCCCCGGCGCCACCTACATGGAAGTCGGCTGCGGCTACGGCTTCGGACTCGACTTCGCGCTGAACACACGCGCCTGGACCGGCCTCGGCATCGACCCGGCCCCCCTCGCCGCCCTGGGCCGCGACGCGCTCCACCTCCCGATCGAGCTGCGCTACCTCCGCGACGACGACGAGGCGCGCGGCACCATGGACGTCGTGATGGGCTCGGAGGTCATCGAGCACGTGACATCCCCGGCCGCCTTCGTCCGCACCCTAAAGCTCATGCTCAAGCCCGGCGGCGTGCTCATCCTCACGACCCCCAACGGCGACGACATCGACCCGGCCACCCCCCCCGGCATCATCATCCCCCTGCTGTCGCCCAGCCTCCACCTCGTCATCCAGAACCGACAAAGCCTGCGCGCGCTGCTGCTGCAGTCCGGCTTCGCCCACGTCGACGTCGACATCGACAGCCACTCCCTCGTGGCCTTCGCCAGCGACTCCCCGCTCGACCTGGAACTGGACCGCGCCACGCTGCGCCACGCCCTGCGCGACCACCTGGCGCACCGGGCGGAACGCGTCGATCCGTCGAGCGACCTGTTCCTCGCCTTCGCCGGCCGTGCCTTCCAGGAAAGCGTGAACGACGGCGACCTGGCCGCCGCCGACCGCGCCTGGTCGCTCCTCGTGCCTGCCTGCCAGGCGCGGTTCGGCCTCCCGCTCGACTCTCTCACCGCCTTGCCCGAAGCGGTCGCAACATGCGGCCTGGAGGAGATGGCGCGACTCGTTCCGCTGAACCTCGGTGGACTCCTCTACTCCGGCGCGATCCGCAAATTGGCCGGCGGCACGCCCCGGTCCGTCCTGGAACCGCAATTCCTGCTGGCGGCCAGGGCGGCGGACGCCATGCGCCGCGCCCTCGGCGAGCTGGCGATGGAAGACGGCCAGACCGAGGACATCGGCTGGACCGCCCGGGCCGAGGCGCTGCTCTGCGCCGCCGACGCCGGCGCCCTGGACCTGACCGCCCGATACCGGGCGCTGCCGCCCGCCCCCAATGGCGGCGAGGCCCGGCGTCGCTCGGTCGCACTGCGCGCCCTGTCGAACCTCGTCAACGCAGGCCTCTACGACGCCGCGGCACGGCTGGTCGAGGGCCTGGGCCTCGACGACGCGCCGCCCGATGCCACCTCCGGCATGGAGCGCGACGCGCTCTTCGCCCTCGCCGTCCTCGATGCCCGGATGGGGCCCGACGATGTCCCCCTCGGCAATCCCACCCGCGCCCGGACCCGCTTCCGCCAGGTCCGTGAGGCCGAGCCGGCGGGCACCGGCCTCTGGTGGAACGCCGTGCGCGGCGAGGACCAGGCGCTTCGCATGCTGGGCGACGCGGCGGGCCAGGTCCGCCTGGCGGACAGCGCGGTCACGGCCAGTCCCGGCCGCGCCGCCGCGGGCTGGGCGGTTCCGGTGCTGGTCAATGCAAAGGCCTATGACGAAGCCCGCGCCCTGATCCGCCGCTTTGCGCTGAACGAGGAGGACGGCGCGGCCGGGCACACGCCCGAGCTCGCGTTCAGCCTCGCGGTGATCGACGTGCAGGCCTGGCCGGACGGCACGCCGGCCAACCCCGCGCGCGCCAGAACCAGGTTCGCGTTCGCCCGCACCGCGCCACGCCCGGGCACGCCGCCCTGGTGGAACGCGGTCCGCGGAGAGGCGCAGGCCCTGCGGATGCTGAAGGACGAGTCGTCCTTGTCCGCGCTGGCCGAGGAGGTGACGAGGCTTCTGCCCACCACCGAGGGCGCCCGCTGGGCGTTCCAGGTGATGGTCAACGCCGGCCGATACGAACCGGCCCGCACCCTGGCCCAGCGCTTCGCCCTGCATGACGACGCCGTGCGCCCCGTCCACGGCGCCGGAACCGCGGCGGCGGACGACCAGCGGGACACGCAATTCGCCCTCGCCGTGCTGGAACTTCAGCCCGGCGGCGATCCGGCCCGCGGATGCGAGCTGTTCCAGCGGGTCCGCCGGGCCTCCGCCCATGGCAGCCCGGTCTGGCGGGCCGCCCTGCGCGGTGAGATGCAGGGCCTGTCGATGCTGGGACACACGGATGCGCTGGCCGAACTCGCCGACTTGATCGCGCACGACACGACGGATCAGGACATCGCCCGCATCGCCGTCCCCGCGCTGGTCAACGCCGGCAAGTATGGCCCGGCGCGCGCGCTGGCACTCCGCTCCGGGCTGGCCGACGCGCCCTTCGCGCAGGTCGGCGCGGGTCAGCCCGGTCAGGACCGGACCCTTGCCCCCGCGGATCGCGACCTGCTGTTCTTCCTGGCCGTCGCCGAGGTGCACCTGCACGGCGAGGGCCGGACCGGCACCGAGCCCGCGGTCGCCCGCGCGCGCTTCGCTCGCGTGCGGGACAATGCCGAACCAGGCGGCGGACTCTGGTGGGCGGCGCTGCGCGGAGAGGTGCAGGCGCTGAACCAGCTCGACGCCGGTGACGAGTCCGAGGCCCTGCTGGCGGAGGTGAACGCCCGCCACCCCGGCATGGCATGGCCGGACGACCTCGCCGGCCGCAGCGCGGGGGCTTGAACGATGGCCGAATCGCTCCTCTACCGCGTCGCACGGGCCGCCTACCGCAAGACCAAGTACACGATCCTGCCCTGGGCCGGCCATCAGGTCGTCCGCCACCGCAGCCCGCACCAGATCGTGAGCACCTGGCCCGAGGGCGAGTTTCCGCTGGGTCCCAAGGTCTGCATCTTCGTCCACTGGGATGGCGCGGGCGAGGTCCGGGACCACGTCCTCAACTATCTGCGGGCGCTGAACGAGGCCGGCATCTCGACCGTGTTCGTGACCAACGCCGGCGCTTTGCAGCCGCAGGCCCTGGCCGCCATCAAGCCGCTCTGCGCCGCCATCGTGATCCGCCGCAACGTCGGCTACGACTTCGGCGCCTGGCGCGAGGGGCTGGAACGCGCCGCCCTGCCGCGGCCCGATACCACGATGGTCTTGCTGGCCAATGACAGCCTGTATGGCCCGATCCGCTCGTTGAACCAGGTCTTCGACACGATCGACTTCGGCGTCGCGGACGTTTGGGGCTGCACCGAAAGCTGGCAGTCCCGCTACCACATCCAGTCCTACATGATCGCGTTCAGCCCCAAGGTCGTCGCAAGCCAGGCGTGGCGGGACTTCTGGGCCGGCGTGCGCCCCACATGGTCGAAGGTCTGGCTGATCCGCATGTACGAGATCGGCCTGACCCAGATGCTGCTGCGGTCCGGATTCACCTGCCGGGCGATCTGGCCGTACGAGGCGTTGATCGCCGACCTCGACCTGCCGCTCCTGGACCTCGACGAACACACCGTCGACGGACCCAGCTTCTCCGACCCGATCGTCCGCGCACGCCAGCGCCACGCCCTGCACATGCGCCAGGCGATCGCGCTGCGCTACCCGCTGAACCCGACGAGCGACCTGTGGCGGCAATTGCTGCGCGCCCGCTTCCCCTTCCTGAAGCGCGAGCTGCTGCGCGACAACCCGTCCAACGTGGCCGACGTCGTCGAATGGCGCGAACAGGCCGCCGAGATCGCCGACCGCAGCCTGGACCCCATCGAGCGCGACCTGCGCCGCACGCTCAAGAACCGCGCCCCCTGACGGGCGTCAGAGCCGGCCGTCAGAGGTAGAAGAACTCCGACATCTTGTCGTACGTCGAAAGCCGGCTCGGCTTGATCGGCTGCAACGACGCGAGGTACGCCTGCAGCGTCTCCTCGGAATCGCCCAGCGCCGCCATGGCGGCGATGATCCGCGCATAGCCGTCTTCCAGCACGCGCGACGAGGGGTCGAGGTTCGTGACGCACACCAGCCCCGTCGGCGGCGCGTCGATCGCGATGATGGTCAGGTCCGGCCGGAACGTCTTCAACGCCCAGACCATCTTCCACACATCCCCGGTCCACCACCCCGGGAACAGCGACCGCAGCCGCATGTCGTCGCCCTCGTTGCGGCACGTCATCAGCGCGTCGCTCGGCATGCAGTCATGCATCGCGATGACGGAATTGGGCTTGCAGGCGTGCTCCACGTTCATGAAATCGCGCAGCAGGAACTCGGACAGGTGCATGCCGTCCAGGAACGCCATCTCCACGGCGCCCCCCAGCAGTTGCGCCGCGCTGTGCCGCGCGAAGAACCGGTCGCTGGTGATCTGATACAGTTGCAGCGACGGCTTGGACCCCAGCACGTTGTCCGCGATCCCGAACATCGGATCGATCGCCAACGACGCGCACGTCGCGAGCTTGAGCGAGTCGCCGCTGCGGGACCCGATCTCCAGATACGTCTCGGGCTGGAGCATCGCGTGCATGCGGGCGAGGACGGTGAGGTAGTCCTCCGCCTGCAGGTCGATCTGGAACCGCGGCGCGCTCTCCGTCATCATATCCATGGTCGGGTCCCCTGGGCGATCATGCTTCGTTCGCATCGAATAAGGCGGACATCTCGGCCTGCGTCAACGCATACTCGGCAACGCCCGTGGCCGAAACGCTGTCGTCGGCCGGCAGCACGACCGCGCTGTACTGCCGCCGCAGCGCCGCGATGCGAAGCTGGATGGGGTTCGGGCACCGGATGAAACCCACGCGCAACCCGGCCGGCGTGAACACCGAACTGTGCAGCCCCGACCCGTACTCCCCCACCACGTGGCTGGCCGACGCGAACAGCGCCGCCTGCTCGCGGATGCCCATCGTCTCGGGCCGAACGATCTCGTAGCCGCGCCGCACCGCCTCCGCCTCGAACGCCACGCGCGTCCGGAACAGCTTCTGCACGCCATGCGTCGCACCCTCGAACGCCACGCGGGAGATGCACAGGCGCCGTGCGCCCAGCGCCGCCGGACGCGGGCCGAGCGCCTCGAACACCCCGTCGGCATACGGATGGAAGAAATAATTGTCGTGCACGTAGCCGGGGATGCACGCATGCCGCAGCGCCAGCCGCTCGACGCCGCGCTCGTAGAACGCGCACTGCGCACGGCCCACGCCCGCGAACGCCTCCAGCATCGCCATCGCCCAGCCCGGGGTGTCGTGTGGCAGCACGAGGCGGGCCGCCTCGAACTCCCGCCCCAGCGCCGCCTTCGCCACCAGCACCCGCGGGATGAAATCCAGCAGCCAATGCCCGTAGATCAGGTGACCCGGCGCGATCGCCACGATCGCCAGCTCGTCCACGAAGCGCTCGCTGGCCGGCTCCACGGCGCGCGGGCTGTCCGGCATCGGCCGGGCCACCCACTCCAGCGCCACGTCCGAAAGGTGCGACCCGTCGGTCACCATGGCATCGCCATGGAACACATAGCCCGACCCCTGCACCGTCACGTCCCGCACGAACCGGCACACGATCGCGCCGACATCCTTCGCCTGGCTGTTCACCGCCTGCAGCGCGGCGCCGGCCGCACCGTCCCCGACCACACGCAGCGGTGCCGCCGGGGGGGTCGGCTGGGCCGAAGCAACGAGGGAAGGCGCCGCCACCACGCCGAGCCCTCGCTGCGCCGTGGAAAGCTCGTCGACGTCGATCGTCTGCGCCATCGCGTAACGCGGTCCTATCTGCACTGAGCGTCGTTTATACAGTCTGTCCGGGTATAACCATCCGCGACGTGAGATGGATGCGCGGACGGCATGGCTTTTCGCCCGGCCGCGCACGAAATGCTGCACTGCGCCATTGCTGCGTCGTGGAGGGTGTTGTAAACAGATTGACGATAATTTGCGGCCAGTCCGCCCTCGTGGCGGGTTGACGGCTTAACCCGGGGGTCCGGAACATGCTCGATCAGGGCTGGTCGCTAAACCTCGACGGGAACGGTCCCGCCTGGTCGTGGTTCGACGCCGGACGGTATGCCAAATCGGACGCCATGGCGGCCGCCGCGGCCCGCAAAAGCCCGGCGGCAGCGATGCAGGATTTCGAGGAGCGGGGCGCAGCCCTGGGCCACCCCCCGAACCTGTTCTTCGACGCGGCATACTACCTCGCCACCAACCCCACCCTGCCCGCAGCGATCGCAAGCGGCGATTTCCGTTCCGCCTTCGATCATTACCGACTGATCGGCTGGCGCGACCGCGACCCGCACTGGCTGTTCAGCATCACGCATTACAGCCGCGCCTATGTGGACCTGACGCCCGACGCCATCGACGATTGGGGCGGCTTCTACGGCCATTTCCTCCGCTTCGGCGCGCCGGAAGGCCGCATCGCCCACCACTTCTTCGACCCGAAATGTTACCTCGCCACCGTCCCGCCGGACGATCTCGCCGCCGCGAAGCGGGACCCGTTCGGCCACTTCCTCGCCGCCCTCGACATGTCCGTCCGCAGCCTGTCGCCGGAACCCAGCGGGTCCCCCTATTTCGATATCGACTGGTACGCCGCCACATACCCGGACGCCGTGCAGCCGGTCCCGGGTCGCCAGGGACAAGGCGCGCTGCACCACTACCTGACCGCCGGCGCGGCGCAGGGCCGCGACCCGCTGTGCGACTTCTCCGAAACCGACTACCGCGCCGCCAACGCCGACGTGGAAGAAGCCATCGGCATCGGGTACTTCGCCTCCGGCTACCAGCACTTCCTCAGCTTCGGCGCCATCGCCGCACGCTCGCCCACGAACGACATCGACCTCGCCTGGTACGCTGCCCAGCCGTCGGTCGCCGCCGATCTCGCGACCGGCGCGTTCCGCCACGCCTTCACCCACCTGCTCACCGTCGGCATCCACGCCGGCCTCCCGCTCCGTCCCCCCGTCGCCCCCGGCTTCGCACCGAACGAGACGGAAACCCGCAACCAGTTCGTCGTCCAGGCGCAACGCGCCCTGCTCGGCTTCGGCCGCCACCCGCTCGACTTCCGCCACGACGGAACCCCGGACGTCTCGGTCATCGTCGTGCTGCGAAACCAGTTCGCGCTGACCATGCAGGCCCTCGCCAGCCTGCGGCACACCTACCAGGGCGCGATCGAGCTGATCCTCGTCGACAACGCCAGCCATGACGGAACCCGCGAGATCGGCGACCTCGTCCACGGCGCCCGCATCATCCGCTCCGCCGAGAACCTCGGCTTCCTCCGCGCCTGCAACCTCGCCTTGCAGCACGTCACCGCGCCGGCCGTCCTCTACCTCAACAACGACGTCATCCTCCACGCCGACGCCATCCGCCTCGGCCTCGCCCGCCTCTCGACCGACCCGACCGTCGGCGCCGTCGGCGGCAAGGTCATCCGCACCCACGGCCTGCTCCAGGAAGCCGGCTGCGTCCTGTGGCGCGACGGCAGCGCCAACGGCTGGATGCGCGACGCGACGCCCGACGCGCCCGAGGCGAACTACGTCCGCGACGTCGATTTCTGCTCCGGCTGCTTCCTCCTCGCACGCACCGACCTCGTCCGCACCCTCGGCGGCTTCGACGAGGCCTTCGCCCCGGCCTATTACGAGGAGGTCGACCTCTGCCTCCGCATGCAGGCCGAGGGCTTCCGCGTCGTCTACGACCCCGCGATCTCCCTCACCCACTTCGAATACGCCTCCGCCCGCAGCACCCGCGCCTCCGTCGCGCTGATGGTGGCCAACCGCGCGACCCTGCGCGCCCGCCACCCGGTCGCGCTGCGCAACCGCCCCGTCGACCGCCGCCGCATGTCCGCGGCCGCCTCCCTCGCCTCCGCCGGCCGCCGGGTCCTGTTCATCGAGGATACGGTGCCCATGCCCCGCCTCGGCTCCGGCTTCGGCCGGGCCGCGGACGTGCTCACCGCCCTGGTCGGCGCCGGGTTCCAGGCGACCCTCTTCCCCATGCATTCGTTCGGCACCGCCCGCTATCACATGACCGCGGCCCTGCCCGACACCGCCGAAGTCCTCTGGGACCGCGACCAGCGCACGCTCGAGGCCTTCCTCGACGAGCGCCGCGGCTTCTACGACCTCATCTGGGTCAGCCGCGCCCACAACCTCCGCCACCTCATGGGAATCGTGAACCGCTGCGGCCACGGCCTCGAAGGCGCACGCCTCATCCTCGACACCGAAGCCGTGTTCAGCTTGCGGGAGGCCGAGCGTGCCAAGCTCGATGGCCTGCCCTTCAACATCGACGCGGCGCTCGCGCAGGAGTTCGACGGCGCTTGGATGTGCGACCACGTCGTCGCCGTCAACGAGACCGAGGCCGCGGTGCTGCGCGGCCTCGCCCTCTCCTCGGTGGGCGTCATCGGCTTCAACGTCGCCCCCGTTCCCACGCCGAACCCCTGGGGCGAACGCCAAGGCATGCTGCACGTCGGCGCACTGACGTCGGACGGCGCGCCCAATGCCGACGGGCTCCGCTGGTTCCTCGACGTCGTCCACCCCAAGCTCCAGGATCTCGTCGGAAAGGCCGCCGCGCGCCTGACCGTCGCCGGCCACGTCCTCAACGGCGTCGATCTCTCCTGGCTCAAGGACAACCCCGCCGTCGATTTCCTGGGCCCGGTCACCGACCTGCAACCGCTCTACGACTCCCACCGCGCCTTCGTCGCCCCCACCCGCTTCGCCGCCGGCGTTGCGACGAAGGTGCTCGAAGCCGCGGCCCACGGCATCCCCATCGCCTGCACCGACCTGCTGGCCGAACAGCTCGGCTGGATCGGCACCACGAAGATCCTCTCGGCGCCCTGCACCGACCCGGCCGCCTTCGCCGCAAATCTCGCCCGCCTGCTGCAGGACCGGAAAATCTGGACCCGCCAACGCGCCGCCGCCCTCGCCGCCATCGGCACCGATTTCAGCCCGGCCCGCTTCGCGCAACAGATCGCCGAAGCCACCGCCGCCGCCGGCGTACCCACCCCCGCCTCCCGCCCCGCCGCAAAGATGCGGGCCTAGTCTAGCCTTATCACTCCATCACTTCGCCTCTGACCACCCCGTGGCCGGGCTTGTCCCGGCCACCCACGGCGTCCCACCGCACCAGCCGACGGCCCACCCGAACGCCGTCGTCACGCCCCGCCCCTCACCCGAAATGCCAGGCGCCCGCATACGCCCCCGCCAGCTCGCCCGGCAACGCGGCACCCGCCCGCATCGGGTCGAACCCCGGGTGGCTCGCCTGGTACCGCTCCATCGCCGCCTCCAGCGCGTTCGCACCGGCATTGTCCAGCCACCCCGCCCCCGCCTCGATCCGCGCAAGCTGCGTCCCCTCCGTGAACCAGCCCTGGACCGTCGCATGGCGCGTGGTCCCCAGCACGTCGATCACCAGACCCCCCGCCGCATCCCGCGCAAGCCACAGCGCCGAGGGCTGCGTCCCCGCAACGAAACCGAGCGTGCCCGTGACGCCCACCACGTCCTGGTCGATGACCGTCGCCTGCGGCACGGCCCCCGCCTGCCCCAGCACGAACCGGTTGTCGACGCCCGTCGCATGCAGCACGTCGTTGCCCGACCCGGCGATCAGCGTGTTCGCGTCCCCCCGCGCCGTCAGTACGTCCGCGCCGCTGCCGCCGCGCAGGACGGAATGCGTGCCGAACGCCGTCAGGATCGCGTCGTGGCTCCCCCCGATCAACGTGCTGTTGGACCCGGCTTCCGCCCAGAACAGGTTGCAGATCGTGTCGCGCCCGCCATACCCGTTGATCGCGTACCCCCGCGAGAAATCGACGGTCACCGGACCCGGCGCATCGACGTATTCCAGCACGTTCTTCTGCCCGTCGCCGTAATACGTGTTGTTGCCGGCGCCCGCGAAGATGCTGTTGAACGCGCCCGACTGGATCCAGTAGTGCTGCCCCACCGTGCCGCCATGCAACGAGTTGTTGCTGCCGTTGACCGTCACATACATGACCCGGTCGTCGGAATAGACCGACCCGCTCTCGACGGTGAAGTTGATCACCCGGTACGTCGGCGAGCACCCCCACCCCACGCTGCCCCCCTGCGTGTACACGCTCGCGTCGCCCTGCCCGGCCAGCTCCGGCGGCAGCGCATACGGGTTCGCCGCCAGCAGCGCCGCCCGCACGTCCGCATCGGGCAGCATCGACTCGTACACCCCCTGCCCCAGCGTCGAGAATTGCGCGGCGATCGACCCGCCCGCATCCGTCTGCAACGCCGCGCGGCCCTTCGCCTCCAGCCCGGTGCCCCACATGTTGACCACGTCGCCGCCATACGTCGTGGCGCCGTTCGCCCGCACGTCGAACTGCGCATAGCCCCGCAGGCTCGCTTCGTACAGGATGCCCCCCGCACTGCCCGCCGTCCCGTCCCCGTACGCGATCCGGCTCCAGCCGCTGCCGGTCGCGACCAGCCCGCCGAACCCCGTCAGCGCGATCTCCGCGACCCCCCGCCCCGTCTGGATGGCCGCCCCGCTGGAATGGATCACCGCATCCATGCAGCCCGCCCCCGCGACCACGTTGGCCGACGCCCCGTCGATCCACAGGTCGATGGAGCCGGACCCGCCGATCACATCCGTCGCGACCGCCGTGCTGGTGATATCCAGGTCGCCGCAGCCGCCCAGCACGACGTTCCCCGCCGCCGCGTTGCCGGCGAACGACACGCTCGCATCCCCCGATCCGCCCACGATCAGGTTCACGTGGCCGATGACATCCAGGTCGACATCCTGCGAACCCAGCCGCACCTTGTTCGCGTCGCCGACCAGGTCCAGGCTCGGCACGCCGCAGGTGCAGCCGCAATACTGCACCGGCAGGCACACGCCGTTGACCCGCACGTTCGCCAGCGTGACCTGGTTGTCGGTGCTGACCACCACCATCCCGTTCGCCTCGCCCGTCGGCTCGTGCGACAGGTCGATCGTCACCGCCTGGTCGGTGCCCGTCAGCACCAGCGTCTCGTGCGACCCGGCCGCGACGAAGGCGATGGTGGCGGAGCCCGAGGTCACGACGTCGTTCTGCCCGGCGGCCACCACCAGCAGCCGGGCCGCATCGGATGTCACGGCGTCGCGGTTGCCGTAGATCAGGATCTCCTGCGCGCTCATGCCCGCCGGCGCCGTGTAGCTCCGGTCGTTCCCGGTGATTGTGGTGACCGGCAGCGACATGGACCACGCCGCGAAGTAACTGGAAGACATGGAGGCTCCTGATGCCGGAAGTGGATGGCCTATGACCTTCAACTCACGATTCCGTCAACCGGCCCACCCCCGATTCCACATGGCGGCGGCGCTGGGCGTCATGCTGCCGATGGGCGCGCACGCGGCGGCCCTGGCGCCGCCCGTGACGCCCGCCTGCATCTCATCCCCCTTCGGCATCCGCCGGGCGATCGGCCCCAACGCCCCGGCCGCCTTCCACAA
Organism: uncultured Acetobacteraceae bacterium; assembly: GCA_964246015.1. Classification (GTDB taxonomy): domain Bacteria; phylum Pseudomonadota; class Alphaproteobacteria; order Acetobacterales; family Acetobacteraceae; genus JBBROS01. Next base: position 3,637 of record CAXTPG010000061.1, on the reverse strand, counting down.
CGGCGTCGACCTGCCCGCCCCCGCCGGCGCCCTGGTGCGGGCGGCCGCCGACGGCACGATCGCGATCATCAAAAGGCAGGGCCTGGGCGGCGTCACGGTCCACGTCGCCCATCCCGACGGCACCCGCACCCTCTACGCCCACCTGGGCAACCTGGTCCCCGCGGTGGCCGAGGGGAAGCGCGCCGTCCGCGCCGGCGACCCGCTGGGCCACGTGGCCCGCACCGGCGTCACCTACGGCACGCACGTCTTCTTCGCGGTCCTCCGCGGCTCGGAGGCCATCGACCCCGAACCGCTGCTGGACGTGCCCCGCTGCCGCACGGGGGGATGACCATGCCAGCGTCGGGGACTCGTCACTCCCTCTCCCATCGGGAGAGGGCCGGGGTGAGGGCCTGCCACGCGTACACATCGAACGCAGGAGCGTAGGGGTGCCGCCCCTGCAACAAGGGGCTGCTTCAGGAACGACCGGTCGAGATCGGCGGCCGTTGGCATCTCATAGAGAGAAGGCGGGGTCGAGCGTTCGGCCTCTTCGCAGGATCGTTCGCATGATGTTACGCTCCGCGCGCGATGAACGATGCCACCGGACACCTATGGGCCGAGTTCCAGGGCGCCATCCCCGAGCGCCGGGCGGAGATCGTCATCGAGGTCGCGACCATCCGGGCACGCGCGGCGTTCGACACGGCGCGGATGCGGCCGGGCTGGGGAGGCCCTTCAACTGCATGAACAGCACTGCGCGGGAGAGGGCCGGCACGATCACGGCCCACGGGCCGGGATGCACGCCGATCACTGGCGAAGCTACGCCGACCTCTACGACGCCCGTGGCGACCAGGCCCTGCGGGAGATCATGCACAACCACATCAAGAACGTGGTCTCCGAGCCCTAGCCGGCCCCCCGTAGCGCCGGCGTCCCGCCGGCACCGTAACCTACCCCCGCCGCCGCGCCCGCCTCGCCGCCTGCCCCTCCTCGTACGCACGCATCTCCGCCTCCGCTTTCGCCACCAGCCGCCCCTCGTTGTGCTTTAAAAACCAGATCACCCCCGCCGCCGCCGCCAGCGCGACCCCCGCCAGCGCCAGCCCGATCGGCCCGGAAAACCGCTCCACCTGCTTGCCCAGCAGATACCCGCCAAACCCGTACAGGCACGTCCACCCTATCCCGCCCAGCGCGTTCCACAGCAGGAACCGACCCCACGCCATCCGGTTCGCCCCCGCCAGCAGCGCCGCGAACGTCCGCAGGAACGCGATGAACCGCCCGAAGAACACGACCGACCCGCCATACTTGAAGAACAGGTACTGCCCCAGCTTCTGCCGCGGCACCGTCAGCCCCACCTTCGGCCCATACCGCTCCAGCGCCGGACGCCCCAGCCGCTGCCCGATCAGGTAGCCGAAATTATCCCCCATGACCGCCCCGATCGCCGCCGACAGCACCAGCCACTGGATGGCCAGGTCCCCCGTCGTCGCCGCATAGATCGCCGCCGCGATCAGCAGGCTCTCCCCCGGCAGCGGCAGCCCCATCGCCTCCAGGCACACGATGCCGCCCACCAGGCCATACCCGTACCGCTGCACCAGCGGCCCGACCTCCTCAAACACCCCGGAACACCCTCCATCCCTCGGCACGCAGGTCGCACGCCGGGCAGTCGCCGCAGCCATGGCCCCAGGCGTGCCGCCGCGACCGGTCGCCGCGGTAGCACGTGTGGGTCAACTCGACGGTCGCGTCCAGCAGGCCCAGCCGCTCCGCCAGCGCCCACGTCGCCGCCTTGTCCAACCACATCAACGGCGTATGCAGCACGAACCGCCGCTCCATGCCCAGGTTCAGCGCAAGCTGCATCGCCTTCACCGTATCGTCCCGGCAGTCCGGATACCCGCTGAAATCCGTCTCGCACATCCCGCCCACGATGTGCCGCAGCCCCCGCCGGTACGCCAGCGCAGCCGCCATCGTCAGAAAGACCAGGTTGCGCCCGGGCACGAACGTCGTCGGCAGGCCCTCGGCCCCCATCGCGATCTCCGCCTCGCTCGTCAGCGCCGTCGCCCCCAGCCCGGCGAACGCCCCCGCCAGGTCCAGCACGTGGTCGACCCCCAGCCGCCCCGCCCACCCCGGCCGCGCCGCCACCGCCGCCCGCACCGGCCCCCGGCACGCCATCTCCACGGCGTGCCGCTGCCCATACGCAAACCCCACCGTCTCCACCACCGCGAACCGCTCCAGCGCCCAGCCCAGGCACGCCGTGCTGTCCTGCCCGCCGCTGAACAGCACCAGCGCGCCCGATCCCTCCATCGCAATCCGTCCCCCGGCCGCCTATCTCACCCGTATGCACGCTGATTTCACCGATGACGAGATCACCCGCTACAGCCGCCACATCCTGCTGGCCGAGGTCGGCGGCACCGGACAGGCGAAGCTCCGCGCCGCCCGGGTGCTCGTCATCGGCGCCGGCGGCCTCGGCAGCCCGCTCCTTCTCTACCTCGCCGCCGCCGGGGTCGGCACGATCGGCCTCGTCGACGACGACACGGTCGACCTCAGCAACCTCCAGCGCCAGGTGGCGCACACGACGGACCGCCTCGGCACCAGCAAGGTGCGCTCCGCCACGATCGCCGCCCAGGCGATCAACCCGGACGTCGTCATCGAACCGCACGAGACCCGGCTGACCGCCGCCAACGCCCTCGGCCTCGTCGCCCGCTACGACCTCGTCTGCGACGGCAGCGACAACTTCGCCACCCGCTTCCTCGTCGCCGACGCCTGCGTCCTGGCCCGGCGCACCCTCGTCTCCGCCGCCGTCCTCCGCTTCGACGGCCAACTCTCGACCTTCAAGCCCCACGCCCACCCGGACGGCCCCTGCTACCGCTGCCTCCACCCCGCCCCCCCGCCCGAGGGCATGATCCCGTCCTGCAGCGAGGCCGGCATCCTGGGCGCCGTCGCCGGCGTCATGGGCACGCTGCAGGCGACCGAGGTGCTGAAGGAGATCCTCGGCATCGGCGAAGGCCTGTCCGGCCGCCTGCTCATCTGGGACGCCCTCGCCGCCCGCATCCGCACCATCCGCCTGAAAAAGGACCCGGCCTGCGCCCTGTGCGGCCCCCACGCCAGCATCCGGACGCTCGATGCCGCCTGAACCCCTGGGCATCCTGCTGCTGTCAGGCACGTTCGAGCGTGCGCACTACGCCTTCATGCTCGCTGCCGGCGCCGGCGCCATCGGCCGGCGCGTCGTCCTGTTCGCAACGAACGCAGGCTGCCGGGCGCTGTGCACGGACTGGTCGGACCTGGACGGCGCGGACCAGGACGCCACGGTCCAGGCGCGGGGCGTCGCAGGCCTGGACACGCTGCGGGACGCGGCGACGGAACTCGGGGCGGTGCTGCTGGCCTGCGACTCGGGGCTGCTGATCGCCGGCATCGACCCGGCGGCGCTGCTGCCGGGGGTCGAGGTGTCGGGCATCCCCGCCTTCCTCTCGCACGTGGGCGCCGGGCAGGTACTGAGCCTCTGACCGCGCAGCGGCCTTGACCCGGCCCCGCCCGCTTGGCACCCATCATCCATGCCAGGCCCCCTCGCCCGCGCCGCGCTGATCGCCCTGCTGCTCGGGTCCGGCAGCGTCGTGGCCCAGCCCGTGCCGCCCACGCCCCCCCCCCCCCCCCCCCCCCCCCCCCCCCCCCCCCCCCC
>CAXTPG010000060.1:0-26893 GCA_964246015.1 uncultured Acetobacteraceae bacterium | reverse complement strand
GTGGGGGCGCCGTTCTTCAACGCGACGGTGCTGCCTTTGGCGGTGCCGATCTTCGCGGCGATGGTGGTGGCGCCGGGGCTTGCGTGGAAGCGGGCGCGGATCGGGCCGGCGCTGGTGCGGCTGTGGTGGGCGGCCCTGGTGGCGCTGGCGGTGGGGATGACGGCGGCGCTGGGGCCGGCGGAGGCGTTTCCGGCGTTGGCGTTCGGGGCGGCGGCGTGGTTGATCGTGGGGTCCCTGGCGGAGATCGTGGAGCGGACGCGGCTGTTCCGGGTTTCGGTCCGGGATAGCTGGGGGCGGCTGGTGGGGCTGCGGCTTTCGGTGTTCGGGACGACGTTGGGGCATGCGGGGATGGGCGTGCTGGTGGCGGGGGTCGCGGGGATGTCGCTGGCGACGCAGGACGTCGTGCTGATGCATGTGGGGGAGACGAAGGAGGCGGCGGGGTACACGTGGACGCTGGAGGGTCTGCGGGACGAGCCGGGGCCGAACTATGCGGAGCGGGTGGCGACGTTGCGGGTGAGCCGGGGCGGGTGGTCGAAGGTGCTGGAGCCGGCGCGGCGGGCGTTTCCGGTGCAGAAGATGACGACGACCGAGGCGGCGATCCATACGACGGGGATGGCGGACATCTATGCGGTGCTGGGGGAGGAGCGGGACGGGGCGGCGCTGATGCGGCTGCACTACAATCCCCTGGCGCCGTGGATCTGGCTGGGGGCGCTGGTGATGGCGATGGGGGGCGGGTTGTCGCTGCTGGACCGGCGGGCGCGGGTGGGTGCTCCGGCGCGGGCGAAGGTCCGGCCGGGGTCGGCGGTTGCATGATGGATCGGCGGCGGGCGTTGCTGCTGGCGCCGTTCGGGGTGGCGGTCGTGGCGGGGGCCGGGTTCTGGACGGTGCTGGGGCGGATGCGGGAGGGGCGGTTCGATCCGCATGACGTGCCGAGCCAGTTGATCGGGAAGCGGGTGCCGGATTTCGCGTTGCCGGGGCTGGTGGGGTTCGAGGGGTTCGGGAGCGCGGAGCTGCTGGCGTTGCGGCGGCCGGTGCTGGTGAACTTCTATGCGAGCTGGTGCGTGCCGTGCGTGATCGAGCATCCGGAGCTGATGGCGTTGTCGCGGGGGGGGCTGGCGATCTGGGGGATCGCGTACAAGGACCAGCCGGCGGCGGCTTCGGGGTTCTTGGCGCAGCGGGGGAACCCGTTCGGACGGGTGGCGGAGGATCGGCCGGGGCGGGTGGCGATCGATTGGGGGGTGTATGGGGTTCCGGAGAGTTATCTGCTGGATGGGGCGGGGGTGATCCGGTGGCGGATGGCGGGGCCGATCACGCCGCAGATCGCGGCGGAGCAGTTGCGGCCTTTGTTGAAGGGGATGGTGTGAGGTTGGTGGATCGTTCGGGGAACGCTTCCAGCCTGGTCGGAAGCGGCAAGCACCCTCACCCCGGCCCTCTCCCAACGGGAGAGGGAGTCAGGGGGTTTTTCTTGGCTGTGCTGCTGCTTGTGGCGGCTCCGGCTTGGGGGATCAGCGATCCCGCGGAGATGCTGGCGGACCGGGGGCAGGAGCAGCGGGCGGAGGCTGTGGGGCGGCAGTTGCGGTGCCTGGTGTGCCAGAACGAGAGCATCGAGGACAGCAATGCGGACCTGGCGAAGGATTTGCGGCGGATCGTGCGGGTGCGGATCGCGGCGGGGGATACGGACGACCAGGCGATCGGGTGGGTGGTGGCGCGGTATGGGGATTTCGTGCGGTTGCGGCCACCGGTGAATGCGGTGACGGCGCTGTTGTGGGCGTCGCCGGTGCTGGCGGTGGGGGCCGGGCTGGGGGCGGCGTTGCTGGCGCGGCGGCGGCGGGTGGCGGCGCCGGCGCCGTTGACCGAGGCGGAGCGGGTCCGGCTTTCCGACCTCGTGGGGCGGTAGCGGCGTCCATGGTCTGGCTGATGATCGGATTGCTTGCGGTGGCTGCTTTGGCGCCGCTTGCCATCGCGTTGGATCGGGGGGCGCGGGCGCGGGGGGCGCGGGACCTGGCGGTCGGGTTGCACCGGGCGCAGCTGGGGGAGCTGGACCGGGACCTGGCGGAGGGGCGGATCCTGCCGGCCGAGCATACGACGGCGGTGCTGGAGGTGCAGCGGCGGCTGCTGGCGGCGGCGGAGAAGCCGGAGGCGGAGTCCCGGACCGGGTCGCGGAGACCGGTGTTCGCGGTGGCGGTGCTGGTGCCGGTGGCGGCGCTGGGGCTGTATCTGATCGGGGGGCAGCCGGCGATGCCTTCGGTGACGCCGGGGAGCGGGGAGGCGCGGCAGCAGCGGCTGATGGAGGAGGCGGCGCTGATCGGGCAGTTGCGGCAGCGGCTGGAGATGCTGGATCCGAACACGGACCAGGCCCGGCAGGGGTTCGTGCTGCTGGGGAACGTGGAGGAGGCCCGGGGCAACGACGCGGCGGCGGTGGCGGCGTGGCGGACGGCGATATCGGGGAAGTTCGACCCGGTGGTGGCGGTGCGGTTGGCGGAGGCCTCGAGCCGGGTGGACGGGGCGCTTTCGCCGAGCAGTGCGGCACTGATGCGGCGGGCGCTGGCGGCGGCGCCGGCGGATGCGCCGTGGCGGGGGGCGGTGGAGGAGCGGTTGCGGGCGGCTGGGCGGTAGGTTCGGGCGGCGGTTCCGGCTTCCTGGAACCGGGGTGGTGGCGGGAACGTTGATCCCGGTGGCACGGGAGGAACGGGGATGGCCGAGCAGGTTGCGACCGGACGGGTCGACGGGGACGCGGTCATCGGCATTTTCCTACGGCGGATGATGCCGTTGCTCGGGCTGATGTATCTGGTGGCGTATATCGACCGGCAGAACGTGGGCTTCGCGAAGCTCACGATGCTCGATGACCTGCATATGAGCGAGACGGCGTACGGGTTGGGCGCGTCGTTGTTCTTCGTCGGGTATTTCCTGTTCGAGCTGCCGAGCAACTTGGTGCTGGGGCGGGTGGGGGCGCGGCGGTGGTTCGCGCGGATCATGATCAGCTGGGGGGTGGTGACGATCGCGCTGGGGTACACGACGGGTCCAGTGATGTTCTATGTGCTGCGGTTCCTGCTGGGGGCGTGCGAGGCCGGGTTCTTTCCGGGGGTGCTGTATCTGCTGACGGTCTGGGTGCCGTTCAGCCATCGGGGGCGGATGGTGGGGTGGTTCATGATCGCGAGCGTGGTGGCGAACGCGATCGGGGCGCCGATCTGCGGGTCTCTGCTGGATCTGGACGGGGTGCTGGGGCTGCGGGGGTGGCAGTGGGTGTTCCTGGCGACGGGGGTGCCGGCGGTGCTGATGGGGTTCGTGAGCCTGGCGGCGCTGCCGGACGGGCCGAAGGAGGCGACGTTCCTGAGCGAGGCGCAGAAGACGTGGCTGCACGACACGATCGCGGCGGAGGACCGGGCGGGGGGGAAGACGGAGCACGGCAATCCGCTGAAGGCGCTGGGGGATGGGCGGGTGCTGCTGCTGGCGGTGACGTTCGTGGGGTTTCCGTTGGCGGCGTACGGGCTCAGCTACTGGCTGCCGACGGTGGTCCGGGGGTTCGGGGTGTCCAACACGGTCAACGGGTTCATCAACGTGCTGCCATGGGTGGTGACGGGGGTCGCGTTGTGGTGGCTGCCGCGGCATTCGGAGCAGGTGGGGGAGAAGACGTGGCATATCGTGGTGCCGGTGGCGATCGGGGCGGCGGCGCTGGTGGGGAGCGTGGTGGTCGAGGGGAACGTGGTGCGGTTCGGGCTGCTGTGCGTGGCGGCGGCGTGCATCTTTGCGGCCCAGCCGATTTTCTGGACGTTGCCGAGCAGCTTCTTGCGGGGGGCTTCGGCGGCGGCGGGGTTGGCGGTGATCAACTCGGTGGGGAATCTTGGGGGGTTCGTCGCGCAGAACGTGGTGCCGGCGATCAAGGACCGGACGGGGAGCACGTTGGCGCCGATGCTGTTCCTGGCGGCTTGCCTGGCGTTTGCGGGGGTGATGGTCATTGTGGTGCAGGGGGTTCTGGGGCGGCGGCGGGTGGGGGTGTTGGCGGGGTAGGGGGGGATGGTGCTTGGAATGGTGGGTTTTAGGGCCCACCCTACGGCGTTCTTAGGAGGCCGTGTTTGGGGCTCAGGAGGAAGGCGGTGATGAAGGCCGCCATCTGGATGAGGACGATGCAGGCGCCGGTGGCGCCGTCGATGTGGAAGCTGACCAGGGTGCCGACGATGCAGGAGCCGATGGCGATGGCGGCGGCGATGACGAGCATGCGTTCGAAGCGGTCGGTGAGGAGGTAGGCGGTGGCGCCCGGGGCGATGAGCATTGCGACGACCAGGATGACGCCGACGGCCTGGAGGGATTCGACGATGGTGAGGGAGAGCAGGATCAGGAGGCCGTAGTGGAGGAGGCGGACGGGGAGGCCGAGGACTCGGGCGTGGTTGGGGTCGAAGCAGTAGAGCAGGAAATCCCGGCGTTTCAGGAGGACGATGAGGAGGGTGGCGCCTGAGACGATCGCGGTTTCGATGACGTCGGCGGCGGTGACGCCGAGCATGTTACCGAAGAGGACGTGGTTGAGGTGCTGGTCGGTCTCGACCTTGGCAAAGAGGACGATGCCGAAGGCGAGCATGCCGGAGAAGACGATGCCCATGACCGCGTCCTCGCGCACGCGGCTGTTGTCCTTGAGGTAGCCGGTGATGAGGGCGCAGGAGAGGCCGGCGGCGAAGGCTCCGGCGGCGAGGGGGAGGCCGGCGACGTAGGCGAGGACGATGCCGGGGAGGACGGCGTGGGAGATGGCGTCGCCCATGAGGGCCCAGCCCTTGAGGACGAGGAAGCAGGAGAGGACGGCGCAGACGGCGCCGACGAGGATGGCGATGACGAGGGCGCGCTGCATGAAGGGGTAGGAGAGGGGGGTGATCAGCCAGTCGAGCGCGGTCATGCGGGGGCGCTCGTCCGGCCGGCGGTCTGGCGGGCGCGGCGGGCGGCGAGGACGCCGTGCTTGGGGGCGAAGGTGAAGGCGGCGAGGAAGAGAAGGGTCTGCAGGGTGACGATGATCCCGCCGGTGGCGCCGTCGAGGAAGTAGCTGATGTAGGCGCCGACGAAGCTGGTGGTGGCGCCGAGGGCGACGCTGATGGCGATGAGGCGGCCGAAGCGGTCGGTGAGGAGGTAGGCGGTTGCGCCGGGGGTGACGACCATGGCCACGACCAGGACGGCGCCGACGGTCTGCAGGGCGGCGACGGTGCAGGCGCTGAGGAGGGTGAAGAAGAGGAGTTTCAGGGCGCCGGTGTTGAGGCCGATGCTGCGGGCGTGGGCCTCGTCGAAGAAGGTGACCATGAGGTCCCGCCATTTGAAGACGAGGATGGCGAGGGAGATTGCGGCGATGACGGCGACCTGGACGACGTCCTCGTCCGATATGGCGAGGATGTTGCCGAGGACGATGGTCTGGACGTTGACGGCGGTGGGCCAGATGGAGGTCATCAGGAGGCCTGCCGCGAAGAGGGAGGTGAAGACGAGGCCGATGACGGCGTCCTCGCGCAGGCGGGAGGTTCGTTTGACGAAGTTCATGGCTCCGGCGGCGAGGATTCCGGCGAGGAAGGCGCCGGCGGCGAAGGGGAATCCGATGATGTAGGCGGCGGCGACGCCGGGGACGATGGAGTGTGCGAGGGCGTCGCCCATGAGGGACCAGCCGCGGAGGATGAGGAAGACGGAGAGGAAGGCGCAGGTGCCGCCGATGAGGGCGCTGACCCACATGGCCTTGACCATGTACTGGTAGTCGAAGGGGACCAGCAGCTCGGTCACCGGTCATCATCCTGCTTCGGGCCGTAGAGGACGAAGGGGCGTTCGTCGTCGGAGATGACGGTGAGGCCGCGGGCGTCGTCGTCGGCGTGGAGGGCGCGGCCATCGAGGGCGAAGTGGCGCAGCGCGCCGCCGAAGGCGCGTTCGAGGTTGGCCTGGGTGAAGACCGCGGAAGTGGGGCCGGCGGCGAGGATGGTCTTGTCGATGAGGACGCACTGGTCGCAGAACTCGGGCACGCTGCCGAGGTTGTGGGTTGAGACGAGCATCAGGTGGCCGGCGGCGCGGAGTTCGCGGAGCAGGTCGATGATGGCGGATTCGGTTTTGACGTCGACGCCGGTGAAGGGTTCGTCGAGGAGGATGATGCGGCCTTCCTGGGCGAGGGCGCGGGCGAGGAAGACGCGCTTCTTTTGGCCGCCGCTGAGTTCGCCGATCTGGCGGGTGCGGTAGGCGGACATGCCGACGCGTTCGAGGGCGGAGTCGACGTGGGCGCGGTCGGACTTCGAGGCGATGCGGAAGGCGTTCATGTGGCCGTAGCGGCCCATCATGACCACGTCTTCCACGAGGACGGGGAAGTTCCAGTCGACGTCCTCGGATTGCGGGACGTAGGCGATGGTGTTCTGGCGGAGGGCGCGGGCGACGGGGAGGCCGCCGATGCGGACCTGGCCGCTGGAGGGGCGGACGAAGCCCATGATGGTCTTGAAGAGGGTGGATTTGCCGCTGCCGTTGACGCCGACGAGGGCGCAGATGGTGCCGGCGTGCAGCTCGACCGAGGCGTCGCGGAGGGCGGCGTGGCCGTTGCCGTAGGTGACGGTGACGTGCTGGACGGAGATGCCGGGTCCTTGATGGGGTTCCGGGTGGACGCGGCCCATGATCATGCCTTGAAGCCGTTCGCGATGGTTTCGACGGTGACCTTCAGCAGGCTGGCGTAGTCGGGGACGGGGCCGCTGGCGGCGCTGAGGCTGTCGACGTAGAGGACGCCGCCGTAGCGGGCGCCGGTTTCCTTTGCGACCTGCTTTGCGGCGCGGTCGCTGATGGTGCTTTCGCTGAACACGACGGGGATCCTGTTCTTGCGGACCAGGTCGATGACCCGGCGGACCTGCTGCGGCGTGCCCTGCTCGTCGGCGTTGATGGGCCAGAGGTAGGCTTCGCGCATGTCGTAGTCGCGGGTGAGGTAGCTGAAGGCGCCTTCGCTGGAGACGAGCCAGCGGCGGTCCTTGGGGATGGCGGCGAGGCGGCGGCGGAGGGGTTCGTCGAGGGCCTTGATGGTGGCGGCGTAGGCGGCGGCGTTCTTTGCGTAGGTTTCGGCGTTGGCCGGGTCGTGTCTGGCGAGGGCCTGGCGGACGTTGTCGATGTAGACGAGGCCGTTGGTGGGGGACATCCAGGCGTGGGGGTTGGGCTTGCCGGAGTAGGGTCCTTCGGCGATGCCCATGGGGGTGATTCCGTCGGTGAGGGTGGCGCTGGGGACGTCGCGGACGTTCTGGAAGAACTTCTCGAACCAGCGTTCGAGGTTGAAGCCGTTCCAGAGGACGAGGTCGGCGGATTGGGAGCGGACGATGTCGAGGGGGGTGGGCTGGTATTCGTGGATTTCGGCGCCGGGCTTGGTGATGGATTCGACGATTGCGGCGGTTCCGGCGACGTTCTGGGCGATGTCCTGGATGATGGTGAAGGTGGTTACGACGCGGAAGGGTTTTCTGGTCTGGGCGCGTGGGGCGGTGGCGGCGAGGGATGCTGCGGCGGCGAGGAGGGTTCGGCGGGTTTGCATTGGCATGCCTGTTGATGTGGGTAGGGGGCGCTGCAAATAGAAGCCCAGGGGGGTTGGTATAGCAAGTGCTATGTTTTGGGGGGGTTGATGTTGGGCTGGCGGGACGCCGGCGCTACGAGGGGGGTGGTGGGTGGCGGGGTGATGGTTGCGGGGCGGCGGGACGCCGGCGCTTCGAGGAGGGGTGGCGGGGTAGTGGTTACGGGCCGGCGGGACGCCGGCGATACGAGGGGGGTGGTGGGGTGGCGGGGGGGGGGTGGGGTGGGGTTAGGGGCGGGGTTTTGAGGCGGAGAGGGTTTGGAAGGCGGTCAGGGTTTCTTCGCTGACGTGGTGTTCGATGCCTTCGGCGTCGATGCGGGCGGTTTCGGGGCTGACGCCGATGTCGCGGAGGAAGGCTTCCACGACCTGGTGGCGGCGGCGGCTGGTTTCGGCGATGTTCCGGCCGGCTTCGGTGAGGAAGACTCCGCGGTATCGGCGCTGGGTGATGAGGCCTTCGGAGGCGAGGCGCTTCAGCATCTTGGCGACGGTGGGTTGGGCGACGCCGAGGCGTTGGGCGATGTCGGTTTGCCGGGCTTCGCCGGCGTCGTCGATGAGGTCGGCGATGAGTTCCACGTAGTCCTCGAGGAGTTCGAGGCGGCGGGCGGCGCGGGTGTGGCGGAAGCTTTCGACGTGGGATTCGGTGGCGACGAGGGTTGGGGCCGGGTCGATGATCGTCCGGGGTGGTTTGGTGGGCATCGGTGCTTCTCCTGGGCGGAGTTTTTACCGGTGCTTGGGTTGTTTAGCTATGGCTATGAACGGCGCATGGGGTCGGTGAGGCGCTGGTGTTCGTCGAGGGCGAAGCGGTCGGTCATGCCGGCGATGTAGTCGGTGACGATGAGCGCGGCGCGGGCGCGGTCGCCTTCGCCGGCCTGGGTGCGCCATCCGTCGGGGAGGAGGCTGGTGTCGTCGTGGAGGAGCTGGAAGAGGGTTTCGGTGACGCGGCGGGACTTGGCGGTCATGCGGTTGACCTTCCAGTGGCGGTACATGCGGGCGTGGAGGAACTCCTTGATGGCGCGGTTGCTCTCGGCCATGGCCGGGCTGAATGCGGCCATGGGTTGTTTGGCGCGGCGGACGGCGTCGGCGCTGGCGGGGTCGGCCTTCGCGAGGCGGCGTTCGGTTTCGGCGACGAGGTCGGTTGCGAAGCCGTTGATGACGCGGCGGATGGTTTCGTGGCGGAGGCGGGGCGGGGGCACGTCGAGGCTTGCGACGCGGGCGCGGGCGAGGGCCTCGCCGACGACGGGCAGGTGGCGGATGTCGTCGGGGCCGAAGAGTCCGGCGCGCATGCCGTCGTCGAGGTCGTGGCTGTGGTAGGCGATGTCGTCGGACATGGCGGCGACCTGCGCCTCGAGCGAGGCGTGGGTGTTGAGGTCGAGCTTGTGGCGGGCGTCGTATTCGGCGGTGTAGGGGGGCGGGTGGCGGACGGGGCCGTTGTGCTTGGCGAGGCCTTCCAGGGTTTCCCAGGTGAGGTTGAGTCCGTCGAAGGCGGCGTATCGGCTTTCGAGCTTGGTGACGATGCGCAGCGACTGGGCGTTGTGGTCGAAGCCGGCGTAGGGCTTCATTCGGGCGTTCAGGGCTTCCTCGCCGGCGTGGCCGAAGGGGGGGTGGCCGAGGTCGTGGGCGAGGGACAGGGCCTCGGTCAGGTCTTCGTCGAGGCGGAGCTGGCGGGCGATGGAGCGGGCGATCTGGGCGACTTCGATGCTGTGGGTGAGGCGGGTGCGGAAGTAGTCGCCCTCGTGGTTGACGAAGACCTGGGTCTTGTATTGGAGCTTGCGGAAGGCGCTGCTGTGGATGATGCGGTCGCGGTCGCGCTGCCATGGGCTGCGGCCGGGGGCCTCGGGTTCGGGATGCAGCCGGCCGCGTGTCGCCTCGGGGTGCACGGCGTAGGGGGCATGGGACATTATCGGCGTTTAGCAAGGGTGGCCTTCAATGTCGTCCCCCGGGTTGCTATGTGTGGGGGATGAGCAACTTCACCGTCTCCGACCGGGCTGCCGAACGTGTGGCCGAGATCGTCGCCAGCCAGGGGCGCCCGTCGGCGCTGCGGGTGGCGGTGCTGGCCGGGGGGTGCAGCGGGTTCCAGTACAAGTTCGAGCTGGACGAGGCGGCGCAACCGGACGACCTGGTGGTGGAGCAGGGGGCGGCGCGGGTGCTGGTCGATCCGGCGAGCATGGATCTGCTGGGCGGGTCGGTGCTGGACTATACGGATGCGCTGATGGGCGCGCATTTCGTGATCAAGAACCCGAATGCGACGTCCGCCTGCGGGTGCGGGACCAGCTTCTCGATCGATTGAAATGCGCCCGGAACGGCCATCTGACGCACCTCTCCTGCGCGCCGATGCTCACGGCCAAGGCGGCCGCCCGACCGCTCCGGACGCATTTCACATCGGGTCGGACCGGTGAAGATCGCGACGTGGAACGTCAACTCGATCCGCCAGCGGGAGCGGCACGTGGCGGCGTGGCTGGCGCGGGAGCAGCCGGATCTGCTGCTGCTGCAGGAGATCAAGTGCGAGGAGGCGCAGTTCCCGGGCGGGGCGTTTGCGGGATATTCGGCGCATGTGGTGGGGCAGAAGAGCTATAACGGGGTGGCGATCCTGTCGCGGGTGCCGGTGGAGGTGACGCACCGGGCGTTGCCGGGGTTGGGGGCGGAGGACGCGCAGGCGCGGTATATCGAGGTGGAGGCCGGGGGGGTGGCGGTCGGGAACCTTTATCTGCCCAACGGCAACTCGGGCGGGGAGGCTGGGTACGCGTACAAGCTGCGGTGGATGGGGTTGCTGGCGGAGCGGGCGCGGGTGCTGCTGGAGGCGGACCGGGCTTGCGTGTTCGCCGGGGATTACAACGTGGCGCCGACGGACGAGGATTACGCGCCGGGTTCGTTGCCGGCGACGGATGCGCTGGTGCGGCCGGAGACTCGGGCGGCGTTCCGGACGTTGCTGTGGCAGGGGCTGACGGATGCGGTCCGGGCGGTGACGCCGCGGGGGCGGGTTTATACGTTCTGGGACTATCAGGCCGGGGCGTGGCGGCGGGACATGGGGCTGCGGATCGACCATGCGCTGTTGTCGCCGGAGATGGCGGAGCGGCTGGTGAGCGCCCGGCCGGACCGGGAGGAGCGGGGGCAGGAGCAGCCTTCGGACCATGTGCCTGTGGTGATGGAGTTCGCATGAGGGACGCGCTGGGCTGGCGGCACCGGTTCGGGGTGTTGGGGCCGTCGACGAACACGGTCGTGCAGCCGGATCTGGAGGCCATGCGGCCGGTGGGGGTGACGAACCACTACAGCCGCATCTACACGCCCAATGCGGATGCGGTCAGCAACGACACGTTCATGGCCGGCGCCCGGCTGATCGGGGAGAACACGCTGGACGCGGTGCGGAGCGTGATGACGAGCGGGCCGGATTCGCTGGTGATGGGGATGTCGGCGGTGACGTTCTTCGGCGGCATGGCCGGGGCGGACGCGTTCCAGGCGAGCATCGAGCGGGAGAGCGGGCTGCGGGTGAGCGTGGGGTCGCATGCGACGGCGGCGGCGCTGCGGGCGTATGGGGGGGTTCGGCGGGTCGCGTTCATGTCGCCGTATTTTCCGGCGGCGAATGCGGAGGTCCGGCGGTACCTGACGGAGGCCGGGTTCGAGGTGGTGCGGGATTCGTGTCTGCAGTGCCCGAGCTGGACGGCGATCGCGGCGATCCCGACGGGGGTGATCCGGGATGCGTTCCGGGCGCTGGACGGGGACGACGTCGACGCGATCGTGCAGGTGGGGACGAATCTGAGCGCGGTGCGGCTTTGTGCGGCAGCCGAGCTTTGGCTGGGGAAACCGGTGGTTGCGATCAACGTCGCGACGTATTGGCATGCGTTGCGGGGGGTGGGGATCCTGGACAAGGTGGCCGACATGGGGCGGTTGCTGGAGGAGTTCTAGCGGCGACGGCGGGTTATGCAGGCCCCTTTCCCATCGGGGCTGGCCGCCGCTATGGTCGGTCAACGAATGAGGGGATCAACGATGCTCGACCGCCGCACGCTGCTGGGTTCCGCCGGGGCCATTCCGCTGATCTGGACGGCGGCGTTCCGGCCGGCGTTTGCCGATACGCCGAAGGACGCCATCGTGATGGCGCACCAGATCGACGACATCATCAGCCTGGATCCGCAGGAGAGCTTCGAGTTCTCGGGCAACGAGATCTGCGGCAACGTGTACGAGAAGCTGGTGAGTCCGGACACGGCGAACCCGACGAACATCCGGCCGGAGCTGGCGGAGAGCTGGTCGACGTCCGCGGACGGGCTGGTGACGACGTTCAAGCTGCGGGCGGGGCGGAAGTTCGCTTCGGGGAACCCGGTCACGGCGGAGGACGTGGTGTTCACGCTGACGCGGGCGGTGGCGCTGAACAAGGCGCCGGCGTTCATCATCAACCAGTTCGGGTTCACGAAGGACAATGCGGCGGAGACGATCACGGCGCCGGATGCGCAGACGGTCGTGCTGAAGATCAAGGAGGCGCAGTCGCCGACGTTCCTGCTGTATTGCCTTTCGGCGAGCGTGGGGGGGATCGTCGACAAGAAGCTGGTGATGTCGAAGGCGTCGGGGGACGATTTCGGGAATGGGTGGTTGAAGCAGAACAGCGCCGGGTCGGGGGCGTGGATGGTCCGGTCGTGGCGGGCGAGCGAGAGCGTGGCGCTGGACGCCAACCCGAACAACCCGGCGCCGCCGAGCGTGAAGCGGCTGCTGATCCTGCATCGGCCGGACCCGAGCGCGCAGTTGCTGCTGCTGCAGAAGGGGGACATCGACATCGCGCGGACGCTGGCGCCCGAGGCGATCAAGTCGTTGGAGGGGAACCCGAACTTCGTGCGGGCGTCGGCCAGCAAGGCGAGCGTGAACTACCTGGCGATGAACCAGAAGCATCCGATGCTGGCGAAGCCCGAGGTCCGGCAGGCGATCAAGTGGGCGATCGACTATCAGACGATCGCGAAGAACATCACTCCGACCGTGTACGAGGTGCACCAGGCGTTCCTGCCGAAGGGGTTCCCGGCGGCGCTGGGGGATGCGCCGTTCCAGAAGGATGTCGCGAAGGCGAAGGGGTTGATGGCGCAGGCGGGGCTGTCCGAGGGGTTCGACGTGACGCTGGACCATCAGTCGAACGCGCCGTTCAACGACGTGGCGCAGGCGTTGCAGGCGGATCTGGCGGCGATCGGGATCCGGGTGAAGCTGGTGGCGGCCGAGTTCCGGCAGGTGATTACGAAGACCCGGGCGCGGCAGCACGAGCTGGCGATGCTGCGGTGGGGGTCTGACTACATGGACCCGCACAGCAATGCGGAGACGTTCTGCATGAACCCGGACAACACGGATGCGGCGGTGAACCGGACGGTGGCGTGGCGGAGCGGGTGGCAGGACAAGGACCTGACGGAGCGCACGATCGCGAACGTGAAGGAGCTGGACGCGGACAAGCGGGTGAAGGAGTACGAGCGGCTGCAGCGGGACCACCAGGAGCGCAGCCCGTTCGCGATCATGCTGCAGCAGGTCGAGGTTGCCATGATGCGGAAGGGAACGAGCGGGTTCGAGATCGGGCCGTTGAGCGACCGGAGCGTGTACGCGCGCATCGTCAAGGCGTGATGGCGGTCCCGGGCGGCTTCCGAGGGGGTTCGAACCCACCCCCGGCCCCTCCCTGACCCAGGGAGGGGGGACGTGCGGCGGTTTCTGGCGACGATTGCGAGTGTTCCGATCACGTTGTTCGGGCTGGTGCTGATCACGTTCATGATCGGGCGGGTGGTGCCGATCGACCCGGTCCTGGCGGTGATCGGGGACCGGGCGCCGCAGGACGTGGTGGAGCGGACGCGGCGCGAGATGGGGCTGGACCGGCCGCTGCCGGAGCAGTTCCTGCGGTATACGCAGGCGCTGGCGGTGGGGGATCTCGGCAAGTCGGTGATGACGAGCAACCGGGTCGCGGTGGATATCGCGCGGTTCTTTCCGGCGACGCTGGAGCTGGCGACGATCGCGTTGCTGGTGGCTTCGGTGGTGGGCGTGCCGCTGGGGGTGTGGGCGGCGACGCGGCAGGGGAGCTGGGTGGACCAGTCGATCCGGGTCGTGTGCCTGTCGGGGCATTCCATTCCGGTGTTCGTGCTGGCGTTGATCAGCCTGCTGGTGTTCTACGCGATACTGGGGTGGGCGCCGGGACCGGGGCGGCAGGATGTGATGTTCCAGGACATGGTGCCGCAGGTGACGGGGATATTGCTGATCGACGCCGTGATCGCGCGGGACTGGGACAGTTTGCGGGATGCGGCGGCGCACCTGGCCTTGCCGGCGCTGGTGCTGGGGGCGTTCAACATGGCGTATATCGCGCGGATGACGCGGGCGTTCATGCTGGAGGCGCTGCGGGGGGAGTACATCATCACGGCGCGGGCCAAGGGGTTGTCGGCGCTGAGCGTCGTGTGGCGGCATGCGTTCGGGAACATACTGGTGCGGCTGGTGACGGTCATTGCGCTGACGTATGCGGGGTTGCTGGAGGGGGCGGTGCTGACGGAGACGATCTTCTCGTGGCCGGGGCTGGGGCAGTACCTGACGGGGTCGTTGCTGAATGCGGACATGAATGCGGTGCTGGGGGCGACGCTGGTGGTGGGGTTGACGTATGTGGCTTTGAACCTGTTCGCGGATTTGATGTACCGGTTGTTGGATCCCCGGGTTCGATGACGGGGTCGCGGGTGCGGATGTGGACGTCATCCCCGGGCTCGATCCGGGGATCTCGGGCCTTGGGCGCTCGGAGTTCCCGCTGGCACGAGGTCCCCGGATCAAGTCCGGGGATGACGTACTTCGGGGGCCGGACGTGATCGTCACGCGGGACTGGCTGCTGACGGATACGCCGGCTTCGCGGGGGCAGGCGGCGTGGGGGCGGCGGTATCGGTTGTGGTTGCAGTTCCGGGGTAATCCGTTGGCGATGGCGGGGCTGGTCGTCGCTTTGTTCCTGATCCTGACCGCGGTGCTGGCGCCGGTGCTGGCGACGCATGATCCGGGCGCGCAGAACCTGGCGCAGCGGTTGCAGCGGCCGTCGGCCTTGCATTGGCTGGGGACGGACGAGCTGGGGCGGGACGTGTATTCGCGGTTGCTGTACGGGGGGCGGATCACGCTGGGGATGGTGGTGGCCGTCGTGCTGATGGTGGCGCCCGTGGGGCTCGCGGTGGGGTGCATCGCGGGGTATGCGGGGGGGGTGTGGGACCGGCTGCTGATGCGGGTGACCGACGTGTTCCTGGCGTTTCCGCGGTTGATCCTGGCGCTGGCGTTCGTTGCGGCGTTGCGGCCGGGGGTGACGAGTGCCGTGGCTGCGATCGCGCTGACGGCGTGGCCGCCGTATGCGCGGCTGGCCCGGGCGGAGACGTTGAGCCTGCGGGGGACGGATTTCATCGCGGCGGCGCGGCTGGCGGGGGCGGGGCCGGCGCGGATCGTGCTGCGGCACGTGGCGCCGCTGTGCCTGCCGAGCCTGGTGGTTCGGGTGACGCTGGATATGAGCAGCATCATCCTGACGGCGGCTGGCCTGGGGTTCCTGGGGATGGGGGCGCAGCCGCCTTCGCCGGAGTGGGGGGCGATGATCGCGACGGCGCGGCGGTTCATCCTGGAGCAGTGGTGGGTGCCGACGATCCCGGGGCTGGCCATCTTTGCCGCGAGCCTTGCGTTCAACCTGCTGGGGGATGGGCTGCGGGACGTGCTCGATCCGAAGCAGGGGGGGTGATGCTGGTCGAGATCGAGGACCTGCATATCGCATTCCCGACGCCCAGCGGGCCGGTGGCGGCGGTGCGGGGGGTGTCGTTGACGCTGGGGGCGGAGAAGCTGGGGATCGTGGGGGAGAGCGGGTCGGGCAAGTCTTTGACGGCGCGGGCGTTGCTGCGGTTGTTGCCGCCGAGCGCGATCGTTCGGGCGAAGCGGCTGGCGTTCGACGGGATTGATGTGCTGCGGGCCAGCGAGCGGGAGATGCGGGGGATCCGGGGGCGGCGGGCCGGGTTGATATTGCAGGATCCGAAGTATGCGCTGAACCCGGTGATGACGGCGGGGGAGCAGATCGCGGAGGCGTGGCGGGCGCATAAGGGGGGCAGCCGGCGGGCGGCGGCGGCGGCGGCGGTCGATCTGCTGGACCAGGTGCTGATCCGCGACCCGGCGCGCGTCGCGGGGGCGTATCCGCACGAGCTTTCGGGGGGGATGGGGCAGCGGGTGATGATCGCGATGATGCTGGCGCCGGACCCGGAGCTGCTGATCGCGGACGAGCCGACGAGTGCGTTGGACGCGACGGTGCAGGCGGAGATATTGCGGCTGATGGAGGAGCTGGTGAGCCGGCGGGGGATGGGGCTGCTGCTGATCAGCCACGACCTGCCGCTGGTGGGGCGGTTCTGCGACCGGGTGTGCGTGATGTATGCGGGGCGGGTGGTGGAGGAGCTGCGGGCCTCGGAGCTGGCGCAGGCGCGGCATGCCTACACGCGAGGGCTGCTGGATTGCATGCCGGCGCTGTCGCATCCGAAGGAGCGGTTGCCGGTGATGGTTCGCGACCCCGCGTGGCTTACGCAATGATCAGATCGTTGGACGCCCGATGATCGAGGTTGATGGGCTGCGGGTGCGGTTCGGCGCGAACGAGGTGGTGAAGGGCGTGTCGCTGACCGTGCCGACGGGCGGCAGCTATGGGCTGGTGGGCGAGAGCGGGTCGGGCAAGTCGACCATTCTGCGGGCTTTGAGCGGGTTGAACCCGGATTGGACGGGGCGGATGGCGCTGGATGGCGTCGATCTGCCGCGGCGGCGGGACCGGGCGTTTTTTCGCCGGGTTCAGATGGTGTTCCAGGACCCTTATGGGTCTTTGCATCCTCGGCAGACGGTGGATCGGGCGTTGAGCGAGCCTTTGCTGGTGCATGGGCTTGGGGATCGGGATCGGCGGATCGCGGATGCTCTGGCGTCCGTTGCGCTGCCGTTGGCGGTGCGGTTCCGGTATCCGCATCAGTTGAGCGGGGGGCAGCGGCAGCGGGTGGCGATCGCGCGGGCGTTGATGCCGGAGCCGGAGGTGCTGCTGCTGGACGAGCCGACGAGCGCGTTGGATGTCTCGGTGCAGGCGGAGGTGTTGAACCTGCTGCGGGATCTGCAGGCGGCGCGGGGGCTGACGTATCTGCTGGTGAGCCACAACCTGGCCGTCGTCGCGCATCTGTGCCCGGTGGTGGGGGTGATGCAGGGGGGGGTGCTGGTGGAGGAGCTGAGTGCGGATGCGTTGCGGGCGGGGCGGACGGTGCATGCGCATACGACGGAGCTGCGGGCGTTGAGCGTGGAGCTGGAGGCGTAGTCCTCCGGTTGAAACAGGGGGCGGGTCGCGACATATGCGCGGCGTCCACAATGGAGGGTTTGGGGCCGTGAGCGAGACTGTCAGCGATACTCCCGTTGCCGAGCGTCATGAGTTCAGCGCCGAGGTGGGGCGGCTGCTCGATCTGGTGGTGCATGCGCTGTATTCGGACCGGGAGATCTTCCTGCGGGAGCTGGTGGCGAATGCGGCGGATGCGACGGATCGGCGGCGGTTCGAGGCGCTGACGGATGCGGGGAAGACGCCGCCCGGGGATGCGGGGATCCGGATCGAGCCGGACAAGGATGCCCGGACGATCGTGATCGCGGATAGCGGCGTGGGGATGAGCAAGGAGGAGCTGACGGCGAACCTGGGGACGATCGCGCGGTCGGGGACGCGGGCGTTCGGGGCGGAGGTGGCGAAGGCGAAGCCCGAGGACCGGGTGAGCCTGATCGGGCAGTTCGGCGTCGGGTTCTATTCGGCGTTCATGGTGGCGGACCGGGTGGAGGTGACGAGCCGGCGGGCCGGGTCGGACGAGGCCTGGACGTGGGCCTCGGATGGGGGTGGGGCGTTCACGTTGAGCCCGGCGGAGCGGGACGAGGCGGGGACGACGATCGTGTTGCACACCAAGGGGGATGCGGCGGAGTTCCTGGAGCCGGTGCGGCTGGAGACGATCATCCGGAAGTGGGCGGACCACATCACGGTGCCGATCCGGATCGTGAAGGATGGGAAGGAGGAGGCTGCGAACGAGGGGACGGCGCTGTGGCGGAAGGCGAAGGCCGAGGTCACGACGGAGCAGTATGCCGAGTTCTACAAGCACGTGTCGCATGCGTGGGACGCGCCTTGGGCGACGCTGCATTGGCGGGCGGAGGGGGCGATGGAGTTCACCGCCCTGCTGTTCGTGCCGGGGTCGAAGCCGTTCGAGCCGGTGGAGGGCCCGCGGGAGAGCCGGGTGCGGCTGCATGTGCGGCGGATGTTCATCACGGACGAGGCCGGGTTGCTGCCGCCGTGGGCGCGGTTCGTGCAGGGGGTGGTGGATACCGAGGACCTGCCGTTGAACGTGAGCCGGGAGATGCTGCAGGCGACGCCGGTGCTGGCGCGGATCCGGAAGGCGGTGACGGGACGGGTGATCGGCGAGCTGAAGGCCCGGGCCAAGGATGCGGAGGATTACGGCAAGTTCTGGGAGGCGTTCGGTTCGGTGCTGAAGGAGGGGGTGTGGGACGATCCGGAGCACCGGGGGGAGCTGGCCGGGTTGATGCGGTTCAGGAGTTCGGGCGCCGAGGGGTGGACGGGGCTCGGTGATTACGTGGGGCGGATGAAGCCGGAGCAGGAGGCGATCTATTTCCTGGCGGGGGACGATGCGGAGGTTCTGGCGAAGTCGCCGCAGTTGGAGGGGTTCCGGGCGCGAGGCGTCGAGGTGCTGCTGCTGACGGACCAGGTGGACGCGTTCTGGCCGGAGCGGCTGGGGAATTTCGACGGCAAGCCGATCCGGAGTGTCACGCAGGGGGCGGCGGATTTGTCGAACCTGGCCGTGGACGCTCCGGAGGGGGAGGCGGCGGATGTCTCGAAGCTGATCGAGGCGACGAAGGCGGCTTTGGGGGATGCGGTCGGGGAGGTCCGGGCGACGGACCGGCTGGTGGAGAGCGCTGTGGTGCTGTCGGCGGCGGGGTTCGGGCCGGACTTGCAGATGCAGCGGATCTTGCGGCGGCATGGGCGGGCCGGGTTCGCGATGCCGGCGACGCTGGAGATCAATCCTCGGCACTCGCTGATCCGGACGCTGGCGGCACGCGCGGAGGCCGGGGAGGACGTGGCGGAGGCGGCGCAGTTGCTGCTGGACGTGGCACGTGTGCAGGACGGGGAGTTGCCCACGGACCCGGCGGCGTTTGCGCGGCGGGTCACGGCGGCCTTGGCGGGGTAGGACGGCCGGCGGTTCCGCTGGGACGAGGTCCCCGGGTCAAGCCCGGGGATGACGTACTCGCATGACCTGGCCGATTTCTACCGGACGGGTTCGAGGATGCTGACGTAGTTGGCGACGGCGGCGCCGCCCATGTTGAAGACGCCGGCGATGTCGGTCTTTGGGAGTTGCATGGCGCCGGCCTGGCCGGTGAGCTGCATGGCGGCGATGGCGTGCATGGAGACTCCGGTGGCGCCGACGGGGTGGCCCTTTGCCTTCAGGCCGCCGCTGCGGTTGATGGGGAGGCGGCCGTCGGCGGCGGTGGTGCCGTCCAGGATAGCGCGGGCGCCCTGGCCGTGGGGGGCGAGGCCCATGGCCTCGTAGGCCAGGAGTTCCGCGATGGTGAAGCAGTCGTGGGTCTCGGCGAAGGAGAGGTCTTCGAGTTTCAGGCCGGCCTGGTCGAGGGCCTGGGACCAGGCCCGGGCGGCGCCCTCGAACCTGGTGGGGTCGCGGCGGGAGAGGGGGAGGTAGTCGTTGACGTGGACGGCCGAGCGGAAGCGGACGGCCTTGCCCATGGTGCGGGCGGTGTCTTCGTCTGTGAGGATGAGAGCGGCGGCGCCGTCGCTGACGAGGGAGCAGTCGGTGCGCTTCAAGGGTGGCGCGACGTAGGGGTTCTTTTCGCTGACGTTGCGGCAGAAGTCGTAGCCGAGGTCTTTCCGCATCTGGGCGTAGATGTTGTCGACGCCGTTCTTGTGGTTCTTCGCGGCGATGGCGGCGAGGGCGTCGGACTGGTCGCCGTGCTGCTGGAAGTAGCGTTCGGCGATGCGGCCGAAGACGCCGGCGAAGCCCGCGGGGATTTCGCCTTCCTCCTTGAGGTAGCTGGCTTTGAGGAGGATTTCGCCGATCTGGGGGCCGGGGGTCGCGGTCATCTTCTCGGCGCCGATGACGAGGGCGAAGCGGCCGCGGCCGGCGGCGAGGAAGTCGCGGGCGCCGTGGATGGCGGCGCTGCCGGAGGCGCAGGCGTTCTCGTATCGGGTGGCGGGCTTGAAGCGGAGGGCCTCGATGGATTGGAGGGGGAGGGAGCTGGGGAAGTCCTGTTTGCTGAAGCCGCCGTTGAAGAGGCCGACGAAGACGCCGTCGATCTCGTCCGCGCCGATGCCGGCGTCGGTGATGGCGGAGGCGGCGACCTGGTCGATGAGGCCTTCGAGGTCGAGGGATTCGTGCTTGCCGAAGGGTGTGTGGGCCCAGCCGACGATGCAGGGGGTCATGTTCGGGCTTCCTTCTTTCGTGGGTCGTTCGGCAATCGGAGGGGTGGCAGGCCCTCACCCAACCCTCTCCCGACGGGAGAGGGCTGTACTGCTATTCCAGGTATTTGGCGGACATTTTGGCGCGTTCGCCGGTTTCGATGTTCAGGTGGACCCATTGGTCGACGAAGTGTTTCAGGACGAGGTCGCGGGGGAGGAGGTAGGCGAGTTCGGCGAAGTCGAAGGGCTGGTCGGGGTGGATGGCGCAGAGCTGGGGCATCTGCTTCTGCATGACCTTGGTCTCGATGGCGTCGGTGATCATGACGTCGGCGCGGCCGGCGACGAGTTCCTCGAAGATGGTGGCGTTGCTGGGGAAGAGGACCATTTCGGCCTGCTTGAGGTTGGCGCGGGCGAAGCGTTCGTTGGTTCCGCCGGGGTTGAAGATGACGCGGGTGCTGGGCTTGTCGATGTCGGCGATGGTGTTGAAGCGGTCCTTGTCGGCGCAGCGGGCGATGGGGGTCTTGCCGCTGCGGAGGACGGGGATGGAGAAGAGGGCGGTTTTGGAGCGGAGGAGGGTGACGGAGATGCCGCCCATGCCGACGTCGTATTTGCCGGCCTGGAGGTCTGCCATGAGGGTGGGCCAGGCGGTGGGGACGATTTCCAGCTTCACGCCCATGGCGGCGGCGAGGTTCTCGGCCATGTCGACGTCGAGACCGGTGAAGATCCCGTTGGCGTCCTTGAAGCTGAAGGGCTTGTAGTCGCCGGTGAGGCCGACGCGGAGCGTGCCGCGGGCGAGGATGGCGTCGAGCACGGCCTGGGCGTGGGCCGGGATGGCGGCGAGGAGGATGAGGCAGGCGAGCAGGGCGGCGCGCATCGGGGTCAGTCCTTCAGGATGGGTTCGAGGGCGGCGGCGATGGCGAAGAGGCGGGCATCGGCGCCGGTTTCGCCGGTGAGCATGAAGCCCGCGGGGGGTTCGCCGGCGCGGTGGCAGGGGATGCTGATGCTGCAGCGGTCGAGGAAGTTGGCCAGCGAGGGGTTGCGGAGGATGAGGGCGTTGATGCGGGTGTAGTCGGCGTCGTCCTTGAGCGAGTCGATCGCGGGGGGGGCGATGGGGGAGGCGGGCATGGCGACGGCGTCGTAGTAGGCGGTGGCGTGGTTCATGGATGCGATGATGCGGGCGCGTTCGGCGATGAGGGCGATGAGGTCGCCGGCGGTCATGGCGGCGCCACGCTCGATGCGGGAGCGGACGCGGGGGTCGTAGGCTTCGGCGCTGTCGGCGAGGAGGGCGCGGTGCCAGTCATGGGCTTCGGCGGCGGCGAAGCCGCCGCGGGCGTTGGCGGCTGCGATCTGCTCGAACTGCGGGAAGGCGAGGTGGGTGACGCGGACGCCGAGGTTGTCGAGGCGGTTGAGGGCGCGGCCGAAGGCCTCGGTGGTGGAGGGGTCCATGTGGTCCATGACCATGTTGCCGGGGACGGCGATGCGGAGGCCGCGGAGGGCGATGGGGACGATCGGGCGTGGCTGTTCCGCGGCGAGGATGGCGTCCGTGGTGGCGCAGCATTGGACGGTGCGGGCGAGGGGTCCGACGCTGTCGAGGGTGGGGCTGAGGGGGAGGACGCCGGTGATGGGGACGCGTCGGGCGGTGGGCTTGTAGCCGACGATGCCGCAGAAGGCGGCGGGGATGCGGCAGGAGCCGCCGGTGTCGGTGCCGAGGCCCATGAAGGCCATGCCGTCGGCGACGGAGACGGCGGCGCCGGAGCTGCTGCCGCCGGGGACGTGGCCGCCGTGGGCAGGTCCGCCGGCCGGGCTGCGTTGCCAGGGGGAGCGGGGGGTGTCGAAGTGGGGGTTGATGCCGAGGCCGGAGAAGGCGAACTCGGTCATGTTGGTTCGGCCCATGGGGATGAGGCCGGCGGCGAGGAGGCGTTGGACGACGGTGGCGTGGGCGGTTGCGGGTTTTGCGCCGGCGAGGACCTTGCTGCCGGCGGCGGTGACTTCTCCGGCGACGTCGAACAGGTCCTTTATGCTGATGGGGATGCCGGCGTAGGGGGAGGGGGCGCGGCCGGCGCGGCGGAGGAGGTCCATGGCGTCGGCGCTGGCGCGGGCCTGGTCGGTGTAGGTGCGGACGAAGGTTCGGGCGCCTTCGCCTTCGGGTGCGGCGATGCGGTCGAGGCAGGTTTCCACGAGCTTTCGGGCGGTGGTGGCGCCGGAGTCCAGGGCTGCGGCGGCTTCGGCGATCGTCTGCATGGGGCGGAGCCTGACGCCAGGTTGACCGGAGGGCAAGGCCCGCCCAAGAGTGCCGCCCAATCAAGCGCGAGGACACGCCATGTCGACCCCCCGGCCCATCCTGCTGACCGGCGCCAGCGGCAATCTGGGGCGCGCCATGGCGCCCGCATTGGCCAAGCATGGCTGGACGCTGCGGTTGACGGACATCGTGCCGTTCCCGGATGCGCTGCCGGCGGGGGCGAGTTTCGAGCGGATCGATCTGAGCCAGGGGGTGCCGCTGCTGCGGATTGCGGAGGGGTGCGGGACGATCCTGCATTTCGGCGGGGTGTCGACGGACAAGTCGTTCGAGGAGGTGATGGGGCCGAATCTGGCCGGGCTGTATCACGTGTACGAGGCGGCGCGGCGGGAGCGGGCGCGGGTGGTGTTCGCGAGTTCCAACCACAGCGTGGGGTTTCATGAGCGGGCGACGACGCTGGATGCGGATTGCGACTTCCGGCCGGACAGTTTCTACGGGCTTTCAAAGGCGTATGGCGAGCTGATGGGGCGGCTGTACTGGGACAAGCATGGCGTCGAGAACGTCAATGTGCGGATCGGGTCGAGCTTTCCGGAACCGGTGGATGCGCGGATGCTGGCGTCGTGGCTGTCGTATGCGGACCTGATCCGGCTGATGGAGCGGTGCGTGGTGGCCGAGAGGGTGGGCCACAGCGTGATCTGGGGCACGTCGCGGAATGCGCGGATGACGTGGTGGGCGCGGGACCACCGGGCGCGGCTGGGGTGGGCGCCGCAGGACAGCGCGGACGGGTTTGCCGCGCAGCTTGAGGGTGTGGTGAGCGGCAATCCGGTGCAGGAGCGGTATCAGGGCGGGGCGTATACGGTGAAGGAGTATTCGCGGGAGGAGCCCTCGCCCGCGGACCCGTTCGCGGATTAGGGCGGTGGCGGCGCCGCATCCGGAGACGGTGCTGGAGAACATCCGGGCGATCATCCGGATGCAGGAGGAGCAGGACCGGGAGCGGAGCGCGACGGACCGGATTGCGGATGCGATCGGGACGTTCGCGGGGACGGTGACGTTCGTGGCGCTGCATCTGCTGTGGTTCGCGGTGTGGGCGGGGGTGAATACCGGGGTGTTGCCGGTGGTGCGGGCGTTCGACCCGTATCCGTTCCAGCTTCTGTGCATGATCGTGTCGATGGAGGGGGTGCTGCTGTCGACGTTCGTGCTGATCAAGCAGAACCGGATGGGGCAGCGGGGGGACCGGCGGAACCACCTGGACCTGCAGGTGAACCTGCTGACGGAGAAGGAGGTGACGAAGGTGATCCAGATGCTGGAGGGGATCAGCGCGCATCTGGGGATTGCGGCGGAGGTGACGGATGCGGAGACGCGGGAGCTGGGGCAGGTGACGGCGGTGGGCGACCTGGCCGACGAGTTGAAGCGATCGATTCCCGAAGACAAATAGCCGTCGTGGGCGGCGGGCCGGCCGGGCTGATGGCGGCGGAGGTGCTGGCCGGGGCCGGGGCGGCGGTGACGGTGTACGACCGGATGCCGAGCGTGGGGCGGAAGTTCCTGCTGGCGGGGCGGGGCGGGTTGAACCTTACGCATTCGGAGGCCTTGCCGCGGTTCCTGGAGCGGTACGGGGCGGCGCGGGGGGCGATGGAGGGGGCGGTTTCGGCGTTTCCTCCGGCGGCGGTGCGGGCGTGGGCGGAGGCGCTGGGGCAGGCGACGTTCGTGGGGAGCAGCGGGCGGGTGTTTCCTGTGGCGTTCAAGGCGTCGCCGCTGCTGCGGGCGTGGCTGCGGCGGCTGGCGGGCTTGGGGGTGGTGGTGCGGACGGGGCACCGGTTCGTGGGGTGGGAGGACGGGGCGCTGCGGTTCGAGACGGCGGGGGGGCCGGTGCTGGCGCGGGCGGATGCGGCGGTGCTGGCGCTGGGGGGGGCGTCCTGGCCCCGGATGGGGTCGGATGGGGCGTGGGCGGCGTTGCTGGGGGATGTGGCGCCGTTGCGGGCGGCGAATTGCGGGTTTCGATGTGCGTGGTCGGAGGTGTTCCGGGCGCGGTTCGCCGGGGCGCCGCTGAAGCGGATTGCGGCGGGGTTCGGCGGTGTGACGGTCCGGGGGGAGGCGGTGGTGACGGCGGAGGGGATCGAGGGCGGCGTGGTCTATGCGCTGGGTGCGGCGTTGCGGGATGCGATCGAGGGGACGGGGTCGGCGACGCTGATGCTGGATTTGCGGCCGGATCTGGAGCGGGGGGCGTTGGCGGCGCGGCTGGGGGGACCGGGGGTCTCGATGGCGAATGCGTTGCGGCGGGCCGGGTTGGAGGCGGCGGCGGCGGGGCTGGTGCGGGAGGTGGGCGGGGCGGGGGCGCTGGCGGGGCGGGTGAAGGCGGTGCCGCTGGTGCTGACGGGGGTGCAGGGGGTGGGGCGGGCGATCTCGACGGCCGGGGGGGTGCGGTTCCGGGCCTTGGAGGGGCTGATGCTGCGGGAGCGGCCGGGCGTGTTCGTGGCCGGGGAGATGCTGGACTGGGAGGCGCCGACGGGGGGGTATCTGCTTCAGGGCTGCTTCAGCACGGGGCGGGCGGCGGCGGAGGGGGCGTTGTCCTGGCTTTCGTCGGCGAGGTCGTCGTCCGCCTCGACGGCGGGGACGCTGTAGCTGCCGGTGAACCAGCGGCCGAGGTCGACGTCGGCGCAGCGGGGGGAGCAGAAGGGGCGGAGGCGGCGCGCCCGGGGTTGATCGGGGGAGGCGGGGCGGTTGCAGATGGGGCAGTTGGGGTCAGGCACGGGCGATGGGTTCCAGTGTCCAGCGGCCGGGCGGGAGTGCCGGGTCGGAACGCATGATCAGGGGGCGGCCGGTGCGTCGCGCAAGGTCTGCGCGGGCGAGGGGGTCGGCTTCGAGGGCGGTTGCGACGTCTGGGGCGGCGTGGAGGGCGAGGGGGGTGGCCGGGTCGGCCTGTTGGCGGCGCATGAGGGTGCGGAGGGCGGCGAGGGCGGCGGCGTGGGGGCCGGCGAGGAGTTCGTGGGGGGGGGGGTGGATGCGGGGGCGGGTGATCTCGGCGAGGCCGAGGGCGGTGAACCCGAGGAAGCGGGGGCGGACCGGGTCGGGGGCGAGGGCGGCCGTGACGTCTGGGGCGAGGGCGAGGCGGGCCTTGGTGGTCATGCCGGCGAGGTCGACGAGGATGGCGCCGGAGAGGTTGCGGAGGCGGATGGCGCGGGCGAGGGCGGGGAGGGCGGCGCGGTTGGAGTCGCGCTGGGCGGCGGCCTTCGGGCGGCGTTCGGCGGAGCGGGCGGCGGTGTCGAGGTCGATGGCGACGAGGGCGGGGGTGGGGTGGATGGTGGCCCGAGCACCGCCGGGGAGGTCCAGCGCGGGGGTGGCGAGGGCTTCGATCTCGGATTCGAGGGCTTCGTCCCAGGGTTGGGCGACGATGGCGGCGGGGCGGCCGATGGCGGCGGCGGGGTCGTCGACGATGAGGGTGGCGGTGGGGTGGAGGGCGAGGAGGCGCTGGATGGCGTCGGGACCGGGGGTGAGGAGGGCGGGGGGACCGGGGGGGGATTGGGGCGTGTGGGCGGAGAGGCGGGGGCCTTTGCTGCCCATGGGGGCGCGGGTGACGAGCACGGTGACGGGGCTGCCGGCGGTGAGGCCCTTGGGGGATTGGCTGTCGGGGAGGAAGCCTTCGGCGTTGCCGGGGAGGGCTATGAAGCTGCCGGCGAGGGCGGGGACGTGGGCGATGACCCGGCCGCGGAGGCGGTCGCCCACGGTGAAGGGGGCGGTGGGGCGGTGGATGGCGTAGTCGGCGAGGGTCCCGCCGGCGAGGAGGGCGGCGCGGGTTTCCCCGGGGGAGAGGGTGGCGCGGATTTCTAGCATCGGGGGGCGGGGTGCTCGGACGTATGGCGGTCCTGCCGGGACGAGGTCGCCGGGTCGAGCCCGGGGATGACGTACCTCATCATGGGGTGGGGATCATGGGACGGGGTAGAGGCGGCCGCGGAGGAGCTGGGCGGTTTCGAAGAGGGGGAGGCCGACGACGGCGGAGTGGCTGCCGGTGAGGAGGCGGATGTGGGCGGCGGCGCGGCCCTGGATGGCGTAGCCGCCGGCCTTGCCGATGCCTTCGCCGGAGGTGGCGTAGGCGTCGATCTGGGATTGGGTGAGGCGGTTGAAGATGACGGCGGTGTCGACGATGCGTTCGGAGCGTTGGCCGCCGGGGGCGACGAGGACGACGGCGGAGATGACGTGGTGGCGGCGCCCGGAGAGCATGGCGAGGCAGGCGGCGACCTGCGCGGGGTCCGCGGGTTGGGGGAGGATGCGGCGGCCGAGGGCGACGACGGTGTCGGCGGCGAGGACGAAGCAGCCGGGGACGGCGACGGCGTCCGCCTTCGCGTTCGCCATGCGGCGGGCGTAGAGGCGTGGCAGTTCGTCCCTGAGCGGGGTTTCGTCGATGCCGGCGGGTTGGATGCGGTCCGGCGTGATGCCGATCTGGGCCAGCAGCGCCAGGCGGCGGGGGCTGGCGGAGGCGAGGACGAGCGGGGCTATTTGAATCGGAACGTTATGCGGCCCTTCGACAGGTCGTATGGGGTCATTTCCACGTTCACGCGGTCGCCGGCGAGGACGCGGATGCGGTTCTTGCGCATCTTTCCGGAGGTGTGGGCGAGGAGCATGTGCTCGTTGTCGAGCTTCACGCGGAACATCGCGTTTGGCAGCAGTTCCAGGACGGTGCCGCTGAATTCGATCATGTCTTCTTTTGACATCAGGTTCCTTG
>CAXTPG010000059.1:0-26939 GCA_964246015.1 uncultured Acetobacteraceae bacterium | reverse complement strand
TGCAGATGAAGATGTTCCTGACCCGCATGGGCGAGGGCACGCGCATGGTCATCACGGGCGACCTGAGCCAGATCGACCTTCCGGCCGGGCAGCGCAGCGGGCTGCGGGATGCGCTCGAGACGCTGGAGGGGCTGCCGGGGATCGGCGTCAACCGGTTCGGCGTGCGGGACGTGGTGCGGCATCCGCTGGTCGCCGCGATCGTGAATGCCTATGACCAGCGTGCGCAGGCGCAACGGGATGCGGCGGGTGCGAAGGGGTGATAAGGTCGCCTGATGGACCCGGACAGTAGACGCGGCCCCGCTTCGGCGGGGATCCCTGAGGTCATCATCGAGGACAGGGCCTGGCGCCGGATGGTGCCCGGGGCGGAGCGCGTCGTGCGCCGGGCGGCGGCTGTCGCCGGCGGGGTGGGGGCCGTGCTGCTGGCGTCGGACGCGGCGGTGCGGCGGCTGAACCGCCGGCACCGCGGGCGCGACAAGGCGACGAACGTGCTGACCTTCGACAGCGGCGACATCGCGCTCGCGGCCGGCGTGGTCCGGCGCGAGGCGGCGGCGGCCGGCCGCCCGGTCGCGCATCACCTGGCGCACCTGGTCGTGCACGGGGCGCTCCACCTGCGGGGTCTGGACCATGGCGGCGTCGGCGAAGCCCGGCGGATGGAAATGGCCGAAACCCGCGCGCTGCACCGGATGGCCGTGCCGAACCCCTGGAAACCCCGCTGATGTCGGGCGCCAACGGCCGCGGCTTCCTCGATCGCGTGCGCAACCGGCTGCTGGGCCGGCAGGAACACGGCGTGCGGGAGAGCATCGCCGAGCTGGTGAAGGAATCGGCCGAGGCGGGTGCCGTCGAGGGCGAGGTCCCCGAGCTGGACCGCCAGGAGCGGGCGCTGATCGCCAACGTGCTGCGCCTGCGCGGCACGACGGCCGACGACGTCATGATCCCCCGCGCCGACATCATCGCGATGCCCGTGAACGTGACGCTCGACCAGGCGCTGGAGCAGATCCGCAACGAGGGCCATTCCCGCCTGCCCGTCTATGGGGAGCAGTTGGACGACATTTTGGGCATGGTCCACATCAAGGACGTGTTCGCCTACGTGGGCCGTCCCGACGCGTTCAAGCTGGAGGCGTTGCTGCGCAAACCGCTGATGGTGGCGCCGCAGGTGCCGGTGCTGGACCTGCTGCTGCTGATGCGCCAGGCCCGCATGCACCTGGCGCTGGTCGTCGACGAGTACGGCGGCATCGACGGGCTGCTGACGATCGAGGACTTGGTCGAGGAGATCGTGGGCGACATCGCCGACGAGCACGACGAGGTGCAGGTGCCGATGATCACGGAACGCACGGACGGCGCGCTGGACCTGGATGCCCGCCTGTCGATCGAGGCATTCGAGGCACGGATGGGCGAGGTGCTGACCGAGGACGAGCGCGAGGCGGACGTCGACACGGTGGGCGGCCTGGTGTTCACGCTGGCGGGCCGGGTGCCGTCGCGCGGCGAGGTGGTGAGCCACCCGGCGGGCCTGGAGTTCCGCATCCTGGAGGCCGATGCCCGGCGCATCCGTCGATTGCGGGTCAGGCGGACGGAGGTGACGGCGGGGTGAGGAACGGGTTGTGGATGGTGAGGCGGCCCTCCACGACGAGCCCGTGATCCATGTCTTCGGACAGCAGGGTCGTGCACCCGGCCTCAAGCGCCGCCGCGACGATCAGCGCGTCACAGCAGGCTATAGAGGACGATGGTGCTGTCCAGGAACGCCGACGTCACCGCTCGTTGGCGTCGTCACGGGAGAACCGCCATCCGGGTGGGAGGGGCCGGGCGAGCGAATCCAGGACGGCCAGCGCATCGTCCCTCGACGTGTCGCGGGCGACCCGGAACGTCGTCCGGTCCGCAACCTCGATGGCGATATCATCGCCCTCTTTCAGTCCCAACGCCTCCACGACCTGCGCGGGCAGGCGAACCGCCAAGCTGTTGCCCCATTTGCCGATCTGCATTTGATATCATCGCCCCCCCGACCGCGCGAGCGCGTCCGCGAACAGGTCTGCAATCCCCGGCCCTGCGTCATAGGCGTCCTCCGCCCGGTCCCGCAGCACCGTGTATCCGTCGCCGCCCGCGCGGAGGAAGTTGTTGGTCGCGACCAGGTAGCGGGCAGCCGGGTCGAGCGGGGTCCAGGTGCCGGAGGGCTGCTCGATCTCGATCGCCGGGGGGAAGGGGCGGACCCGGAGGCCCGCCCATTGCGCGAAGGCGCCACGGCCGGCGGAGGCCAGGCCGTGCTTCACGACCGCATCGAGGTCCGCGCCCGAGAGCGTCAGGGTCGCGAGCGTGTTGCCGAAGGGCATCGTGTCCAGCACCTGGCCCAGGGTCACCGCCCCGGCCGGCAGACCCACGCGCAGCCCGCCCGCGTTCATCAGCCCGATCGCCTGGCCGTGGGTCGCGTCCCGCATCGCGTCGGCTACCAGCGTGCCCAGCCGGCAGGGCGCCACGCGGCAGGCGGCGGTGTCCAGCGGTTCAACGAGGGTCGCGACCGGGCGGCGGCGCAGCTCCTCCAGCGGGGCGGCGAAGCGGGCGACGATGGCGGCCACCTCGGGGTCCGGCACGATCTCCGGGCCGATGTGGCGGCACCCGCCGGCCTGCGCCAGGACGGTGCCGTCGGCAGCCAGGTCGAGGTCGAGGCGGCCGAGGTAGCGCGCATAGGCCCCGGCCTGCACGATCGGGGCGCCGCCCGCGGAGGTGCCGGGATAGGGCCCGACCGCCTCCGGCTCGGAATTGGACAGCAGGGAGTGCGAGTGCGCGCCGACGATCGCGCCAAGGCCCGGCACGTCCAGCGTCCGGTCGATCGGCAGGCCCAGATGCGACAATGCGATGACAAATCGCGCGCCCTGCGCCCGCGCCGCCGCCACGGACCGGGCCAGCGCGGCGCGCGGGTCGGAGAAGCGGACGTTCGGGCCGGGGGACGAGGAGGTCCGCGTCTCGAGCGTCGTCAGGCCGACGACGCCGATCCGCAGCCCGCCGCGGTCCAGGATGGCGAAGGGTTCGATCAGGCCCGCCAGATGCGGCTCGGCGCTGACGTCGATGTTGGCGGAGACCACGGGGAACCGGGCTTCCGCGATGTAGCGGCCCAGCGTTTCCGGGCCGTTGTCGAACTCGTGGTTGCCCAGCGTCATCGCGTCGGTGGCGTTGGCGTTCTGGACCGCGACCTCGGCCATGCCGCGGTGGGCGGTGTAGAACAGGCTGCCCTGGAACTGGTCGCCGCCGTCCAGCAGGACCACGGTACGGCCGTCGGCGCGGGCGGCGTCCCGCTGCTCGCGGATCGCGGCGGCAAGGCGGGGGGTGCCGCCGAAGCACGCCGCGCCCGACGTGCAGGTCATGGCGCGGCCATCGACCGGGTCGTGGCGGGAGTGGACGTCGTTGATGTGCAGGATGGTCAGCCGGTGCGCCGATTGGCCCCGGGCGACGCGGATCAGGGGCAGGGTGCCGACGGCGCCCAGCAGCAGGCGGCGGGATAGCAGCATTGCGGGATCATGCCCGGCCTTGCGCTTGCGGTCCATCTTGGCCAAATCTGCGGCAACCGAGGGAAACCTGACGCCATGTTCATCGAAACCGAAGGCACGCCCAACCCGGCCACGCTGAAGTTCCTGCCCGGGCGGGACGTGATGGGGGCCGGCACCGCCGATTTCGCCGGGCCGGATCTTGCGGCCCGCAGCCCGCTGGCCACCGCGCTGTTCGGCCTGCCCGGCGTCGCGCGCGTGTTCCTGGGATCGGACTTCATCACCGTCACCAAGAACGACCTGTCGGACTGGCAGGCACTGCGGCCGCAGGTGCTGGGCGCGATCATGGAGCACTTCGTCGCCGGCCGCGCCGTCGTCGAGGGCGCCGGCGCCGAGATGGACGAGGACGTGCTGCCCGAGGACCGGGAGATCGTGGACCAGATCAAGGAGCTGCTGGACACGCGCGTGCGTCCGGCCGTCGCCGGCGATGGCGGCGACATCGTGTTCCGTGGCTACCGCGAGGGCGTCGTGCGTCTGCACATGCAGGGCGCGTGCAGCGGTTGCCCGTCCAGCAGCGCGACGCTGAAGCACGGGATCGAGAACATGCTGCGCCACTACGTGCCCGAAGTGGTCTCGGTGGAGCAGGTCGAGGCCTGATCGTGCTGGACGAAGCTGTCCCGACGCCCGAGGCTCCGCCGCCGCCACTCGTGACGGCGCCGGCCCGGGTGGACGAGGCCGGGCTGGACCTGCTGTTCCGCACCGCGCGGACGCACTGGGACTGGCGCCCGACGCCGGTATCGGACGACGAGCTGCGGCACGTCTACGACCTGCTGAAGATGGGACCGACCTCGGCCAACAGCTCACCGGCGCGGTTCATGTTCCTGCGGACGCAATGGGCGAAGGATCGGTTGAAACCGGCCCTGTCCGCGGGGAACGTCGAGAAGTGCATGGCGGCGCCGGTGGTGTGCATCGTCGCGCACGATCCGAAGTTCTACGAGGATCTGCCGCGCCTGTATCCCGAGGCGGATGCGCGCGGCTGGTTCGCGGGCAACGAGGAGCTTGCGGCCACGACGGCGTTCCGTAACGGCACGCTGCAGGGCGCCTACCTGATCATGGCGGCGCGGGCGGCCGGGCTGGATTGCGGGCCGATGTCGGGCTTCGACAATGCGGCCATCGACAACGAGTTCCTGGTGGCGATGGGCTGGAAGAGCAACTTCCTGGTGGCCATGGGCCACGGGGAGGTGGCGTCGCTGCGTCCGCGCGCGACCCGGCTGGGCTTCGACGAGGCGTGCCGGCTGCTGTAGCGCCGGTCGCTTGACGTGAAGGTGCTGACGCTCGATGCGGCGTTGGACGGGTGCTCCGCCGGGTTCGTCGTCGATGGCGTGGTGGTGGCCGAGCAGCGGCGGGCGGGGGGGCGCGGCAGTGCCGCCGTGCTGCCGGCGCTGGCGCAGGCGGTGATGGGCGGAGCGTTGCCCGACGTGGTGGCGGTGACCGTGGGGCCGGGCAGCTTCACGGGAGTCCGGGCGGCGTTGGCCCTGGCGCATGGCATCGGGCTGGGGGCCGGCGCACCGGTACGCGGCGTCACGGTGGGCGACGCGATCCGGGCCGCGGGCGACGCTGCGCGGCCGGTGTGGGTCGCCGTCGACAGCCGCCGGGGGCGGGTGTTCCTGGATGATGGCGGCGGGGTCGTGACGGTCGCGCTCGACTTGCTGCCGTCGCCGCCGGGTCCGGTCGCGATCGCCGGGGACGCCGCGATTGCGGTGGCGAGCCGTTTGGCGGCGCGTGGATTCGATGTGCAGTTGCTGGCGGCGCGGAGGCCGGGCGCTGCGGGGATCGCTTCGGCCCCGGGTCGTGCGGCGCTGCCGCTGTATGTCGATGCGCCCGAGGCACGGCCCAACGCTGCGGCCCGGCCGGCGCCGCTGCCGTGATCGAGGCCGCGACGCCGTTCCATGCGGCGGCGTTGGCGGCGATCCATGGCGCGGCCTTTCCGCCGGGGGCGCGGTGGGGGGCGGACGCGATGGCGCTGCAACTGGGACTGCCGGGCGCGTATGGCTTCATCGACGCCGATGGCGGCTGCGTGCTGGCGCGGGTTGCGGCGGACGAGGCGGAGATCCTGACGCTCGCCGTCCTGCCCGAGGCACGGCGGCATGGGCTGGGGCGGGCGTTGCTGGCCGCAGCGATGGCGGAGGCTGCGGCGCGGGGCGCCCTGTCGATGGTGCTGGAGGTCGGTGCCCGGAACGCGCCGGCGCAGGCCTTGTATGCGGGGGCGGGGTTCGGCCGGGTGGGGCTGCGGACCGGCTATTACGGCGGGGGCGAGGACGCGTTGATCCTGCGGGCGACGATCGCGCGGTAGCGTCAGCCTTTTCGGATCAGCACCAGGGTGCTTCCGTCCGCCTGCTGGGATTGGTCGATGACTTCGTGTCCCTGCTCGGTCGCGGTCGCGGGGACATTGCGGCGGGGTTCTTCGCCTTTGAGCAGCACGGCGAGGACTTGGCCGGGCAGGAGCCGATCGAGCGCCAGGCGCGTGCGGACGAAGGTCATGGGGCAGCGCTGTTGCGTGATGTCGATGGACAGGTCTGGTGTAAGAAGCGAGTCGTTTGTCAGGTTTTCGGGATCGATTTTGGCAGGCATGGATTAACTTTCACCTTTTCTTCTATGGGGACACTTGCGGAACGGGTGGGTGCAGAGATATATGCGACCAATCGGAAAGTAGAGGACAGGACTCATGACCGAGCAGGCAGAGACCGCGAACGTTCTTGGACTGACGGCACAGATCGTCTCGGCTCATGTGTCAAACAACGCGATCGGGGCCGACGCGCTCCCGGGGCTGATCCAGGACGTGTATCGCACCTTGGCCGGTGTCGGGAAGGAGCAGGTTCTGCCCGACAAGCAGCAGCCGGCGGTCCCTGTCAAGAAATCCGTCTACCCCGACTTCATCATCTGCCTGGAAGACGGCAAGAAGCTGAAGATGCTGAAGCGGCACCTGAAGACCTCCTACAACATGACGCCGGAGCAATACCGGGAGAAGTGGCAGTTGCCGCCCGACTACCCGATGGTGGCGCCGAGCTACGCGAAGCATCGTTCGTCGCTGGCCAAGAAGATCGGCCTGGGCACCAAGCCGCGCGGCCGATAGGCGGCGGCCGGCCCCGCGGCGCAGGGCGGGATTGGACATAGAGGGGCGTGTTCGGCTACGCCGTCGGTGTGGCCTGCACGACCTAGCGCCCTTGGGAGCCCATGGAATCACGGATCGAACGTCTGTGCGTCGAACGCGGGCTGAAGATGACAGGCCAGCGCCGGGTCATCGCGAAGGTCCTGTCGGAGGCCGCCGACCATCCTGACGTCGAGGAACTGTATCGCCGGGCGGCGGCGCTCGATGCGCGGATGTCGATCGCGACCGTCTATCGCACCGTCCGCCTGTTCGAGGAAAAGGGCATCCTGGAGCGCCGCGACTTCGGCGGCGGCCGCGCTCGCTACGAACCGACCGAGCATGGCAAGCACCACCACCTGATCGACGTCGAGACCGGCCGCGTGATCGAGTTCGAGGACCCGGCGCACGAGGCGCTGATCGAGGCGATCGCCGCCCGGCTGGGGTTCGAGCTGGTGTCGTACCGGCTCGAACTGTTCGGCCGCAAGCCCGCCGCGGCCCCGGCGCCCGATGCCCGGCCGCGACGGGCGGAGGCGCCGGCGTCCAAGGCGAAGGGCGCCGCGCTGTGAGCCTGCGCCGGGGCGCAGCCCGCACGGCGCATTTCAAGGAGCTGCGGGCCGGCAATCTGGGCGTGCGCATCGCCGACTCGGCCGAGGAAATCGACGCCGCCCAGGCGCTGCGCTACCGCGTCTTCTTCGACGAAATGGGCGCAAACCCGGGGCCGGAGGCGCTGGCGACCCGCCGCGACGCGGACGCGTTCGACGCCGTCGCCGACCACCTCCTGGTGCTGGATCACGGGCTGGGCGAGGGTGCGGCGGGCGTCGTCGGCACGTATCGCATGATCCAGAAGGAGGGAGCCGCCCGGGCCGGGCGCTTCTACTCCGCCGACGAATACGACCTGACCGCCATCGACGCCTTCCCCGGCCGCGTGCTGGAGCTGGGCCGGTCCTGCGTCGACGCCGCGTATCGCGGGCGCGCGGTCATGCAGTTGCTGTGGCGCGGGATCGCCGCCTATGTGGCCGAGCAGAAGATCGACCTCATGTTCGGCTGCGCGAGCCTGCCGGGGACGGACCCCGAGGCCTTGGCCGAGGAACTGACCTACCTCTACGGCCACCATCTGGCGCCGCCGGCGCTGCGGATGCGTGCGCTGCCGGACCGCTACGTCGACATGCAGCGGCGGGATCCCATGGCCGTCGATGCGCGCAAGGCGACGATGCTGCTGCCGCCGTTGATCAAGGGCTACCTGCGCGTGGGCGGGTTCGTCGGGGACGGCGCGGTCATCGACGAGCAGTTCAACACCACCGACGTCGCGATCATCGTCAAGACGGACCTGATCACGGACAAGTACGTGAAGCACTACGAACGCCGCGGACGGGACACGGCGGAATAGGCTCGGGGCGAGGTTCGAACATGGATGTCATCATGACTTCGCCGCGGCTGGCGCCGCAGGCGGTCGCGCTCATCGAGGCGGCAGGCGGGCGGCTGCACTACATGGACCCGTACCCGTCGGCGGCGGATGTCGCGGCGGTCGCGGCCCGGGTCGATCCCGTCGCCATCCTGTCGCGCCAGGGTCCGGTGACGGCGGCGGTGATGGACGCGGCGCCCCGGCTGCGAATCGTCGCCCGGCATGGCGTGGGCGTCGACGACGTCGATGTGGCGGAGGCCGCGCGGCGCGGCGTGCTGGTCACCCGCGCCCCCGGGTCGAACACGACGGCGGTGGCGGAACATGCGATGGCGCTGATCCTGGCGCTGGCCAAGGACCTGGTGCCGCTGTCGGTCAGCGTCGGCGGCGGCGCCTGGCGCGGGGCGGCGACGAAGGTGCGCGACATCGCCGGGATGCGCCTGGGCCTGCTGGGCTGCGGCGCGATCGGGCAGGCCGTCGCGCGGCTGGCGCAGGCGTTCGGCATGGAGGTCGCGGGATACGACCCCGGCGCCACGCCGTCCTTCCCGACCGTCCCGAGCCTGGACGCATTGTTGCGCCGGTCGGACGTGCTGTCGCTGCATCTCCCGTATCTGCCGGCCACGCGGCACATCGTGGACGCGGCGGCGCTCGATCTGTTGCCGCCCGGGGCCATCGTCGTGAACACGGCGCGCGGCGGATTGATCGACGAGGCGGCGTTGCTGGCGGCGCTGGACGCAGGAAGGCTGGCCGGCGCAGGGCTCGACGTGTTCGAGACGGAGCCGCCGTCACCGGGCGACCGGCTGCGCGGCCACCCCCGCGTCATCGCCACGCCGCACGTGGCGGGCGTCACGGATGGCAGCCTCGTGGCGATGGGCGTCATGGCGGCCGAGTGCATCGCGGCCGTGCTGCGGAACCAGGCGGTGCCGCCGGAACGCCTGGTCCACCCGTGACCCGGCTGCTGGACCGCTTGCCCGAAGCGGGCTGGAGGGCCGATCTGGCGGCGATGGGCCTGGGGCTGCTGGCGGCGCTCGCGTTGCCGCCGCTGCATGT
Source organism: uncultured Acetobacteraceae bacterium (assembly GCA_964246015.1). GTDB lineage: Bacteria > Pseudomonadota > Alphaproteobacteria > Acetobacterales > Acetobacteraceae > JBBROS01. The sequence goes on along the minus strand of CAXTPG010000059.1, from coordinate 17,872 downwards.
GATCCCGGTGCTGCTGGTCGCGGTGCCGGGGCTGCTGCACCTGGTCGGGGTGTCGCGGGGGCCGCTGGTCGCGATCCGGCGCGGCTTCTGGTTCGGGTTCGGCCATCACCTGGTCGGGCTCTACTGGATCACCGAGGCGATCCTGCTGGAGAGCGCGCGCTACTGGTGGTTCGTGCCGCTGGCGGTGCCCTCCCTGTCGGCGTTGCTGGCGTTGTTCATCGCGTTGCCGTGCGGCCTGGTGCGGCTGGTGGCGCCGGGGTGGCGGCGGGTGGCGATGCTGGCGGGCGCCTGGGTGTTGAGCGACCTGGCGCGGCAGTTCATCGGGACCGGGTTCCCGTGGAATCCCTGGGGCAGCGTGTGGGCGGTGCCCGGCGCGTTCGGGGACGTGATGCTGCAGCCCGTCGCCTGGATGGGCACGCCCGGTCTGACGCTGGCGACGGTGCTGCTGGCGGGACTGCCGTCGCTGGGGTGGCGGGGGGCCGTGGGGGGGGTGGCGATGGTCGCGGCCTGGGCCGCCGCCGGGGCGTGGCGGCTTCGGGATGCGGAGCCGGCGCCGCCGGGCCTGGCGATCGTGCTGGTGCAGGGCAACGTGGCGCAGGGCCAGAAATGGGACCGGGCAAGCGCCGAGGCGGTGTTCGGCCGGCAGGTGGCGCTTTCGGCGCAGGGCGTCGCGTCCGCGGGCGGGCGGCCGAGCGTGGTGGTCTGGCCCGAGACGTCGAGCGTCTATTTCCTCCAATCGGACGCGGGCGCGCGGCAGGCGGTGATGCGCGCCGTGGCGCCGGCGCGGGGCGCTATCATCGGCAGCCTGACCTTCGCGCAGGGGGTGCCGTCGCTGGACCCGGCCAACGAGCCGTTCAACAGCATGGTGGCACTTCGGCCCGACGCGACGGTCGCGGGCATCTACGACAAGTGGCACCTGGTGCCGTTCGGGGAATACCCGCCGAGCTGGGTGCCGCTGTCGATCCAGGTGGTGCCCGGGCATTTCGGGTTCGGGCGGGGTCCCGCGACGCTGCGGCTGGACGGCGTGCCGCCCTTCGGCGGGCTGATCTGCTACGAGGCGATCTTTCCCGGCCAGGTGGCGGACGCGGCAGACCGGCCGGATTGGCTGGTCAACGTGACGAACGATGCATGGTTCGGCAACTCGACCGGGCCGCGGCAGCACCTGGCGGCGGCGCGGATGCGGGCGGTCGAGGAGGGGTTGCCGCTGATGCGGGCGGCGAACACGGGCATATCGGCCGGTTTCGACAGCCGTGGGCGGGAGCTGGGGCGGCTTGGGATGGGGGTGGCGGGGCAGTTGACGGTGGATTTGCCGGGCAAGCGTCCGCCCACCTCGTTCTCGCGATGGGGCCTTGCGGTGCCTGGGCTGCTGGCGGCCATGCTCGTCGGGGCTGCGCTGATGCGGCGGGTTGGAGCCGCGCGGCGAGGGTGAGCACGCTTTTTTAGACAAAATGATGGATAGTTGGAGTCGTGATTGACGCCTTAGGGTTGTGTTGTTAAGGTCTGGTTCAGCTTTTCAGGGTTGTTGGGAGTGGTCATGCTGGCTGACGCGGCGAACACCGGGCCCGACAAGGATCCCCGGCCCAGCCCGATCGACACGCATGTGGGATCTCGGATCCGGTTGCGGCGCACGTTACTGGGCATGTCGCAGGAACGGTTGGGCGAGGCGTTGGGGCTTACGTTCCAGCAGGTGCAGAAATACGAGCGTGGGGTGAACCGGGTCGGCGCCTCCCGCCTGTTCGACCTGTCGCGGGTGCTGGACGTGCCGATCGCCTTCTTCTTCGACGACATGCCGGAGCAACTGGCGGGCATGCACGGCTCGGCGCACGTGACCCGGGCCACGGGCGGCTTTGCGGAGCGGCAGGACCAGTTCGGCGTCGACGAGGCGCTGAACCGGCGCGAGACGCTGGAGTTGATGCGGGCCTATTACCGGATCGTCGATCCGTCCGTCCGCAAGCGCGTCTTCGACCTCATCAAGTCCATGGGACCGCCCGAGGGCTGACCGCACTCAACCCGGCGGCTGGAGCTGCGGGTTGTCGAACGTCGGATTGCGGAGGGCGAACAGCGCGTCGCGCAGCGCCGCAGCCAGGCTCCGCTTCTCGGTTTCACCCAGATCGTGCCCGACCTCGAGCTGATGGCCGCGTTCCACAAGCAGGAGAGCGGGCGTCCGCCCGGGGCGTTCGTGCAGGATGGCCTGCAACCAGGCGGCGTCGAGGGAGCGTTCGACCGTGCGCCCATGGCGGTCCGTGCGGCGGACGAGCAGTGCTGCGCCGGACAAAACGAGGCGCTCGGTGGTGCCGCGGTCGCGCGCGTTGCGACGCAGGAGATAGAGCGCCAGCCCCATCTCCAGCACGTTGAACGCGATCGCCGGCCAGGCGCCCAGCAGCCACAGCACGGTGGAGACGGTGGCGCTGAGCAGCAGCAGGAACGCGATCAGCCGGCGCAGCCCGGTGGGACCCAGGCTGCGATGCGGGGTGATGATCGCCTCGAACGTGGTGGCATCGGGGGTCATGCCGACAATATGCGCCGGCGTGGGCGCCTGCCCAGGGGTGATCGTCTTGCCGGGCCGGGGGGGATGGAGTAACCCACCCGCATCTTTCGGGCGGACTTTGCAGCGCCTTTGCCCCTTGACAGCCCCCTTCACGTTCGGGAACCCCAGAATGGCACGAAGCAAGATCGCCCTCATCGGCGCCGGCAACATCGGCGGCACGCTGGCCCACATGATCGGGCTGAAAGAGCTGGGCGACGTCGCCCTGTTCGACGTGTTCGGGGGCGTTGCGGCCGGTAAGGCGCTGGACCTGATGCAGTCCGGCCCGGTCGACGGCTTCGACAGCCACATGGTGGGCGGCAGCGACTACAGCGCCATCGCCGGCAGCGACGTGGTGATCGTGACGGCCGGGTTCCCGCGCGTGCCGGGCATGAGCCGGGACGATCTGGTGGCCAAGAACGCGGGCGTCATCGCGACGGTGGCGGAGGGCATCAAGGCCCATTGCCCGGGCGCGTTCGTGATCGTGATCACCAACCCGCTCGATGCGATGGTGTGGGTGATGCAGCAGAAGTCGGGCCTGCCGCCGCATATGGTCGTGGGGATGGCCGGCGTGCTGGACAGCGCGCGGTTCCGGCTGTTCCTGGCGCACGAGTTCAACGTGAGCGTGGAAGACGTGACCGCCTTCGTGCTGGGTGGGCACGGGGACACGATGGTGCCGCTGGTGCGCTACTCGACCGTGGCGGGCATTCCCGTCCCGGATCTGATCGAGATGGGCTGGACGACGCAGGCGAAGATCGACGCGATCGTCGCCCGCACCGCGAATGGCGGCGGCGAGATCGTGAAGCTGCTGGAAAAGGGCAGCGCCTTCTACGCCCCGGCCGCGAGCGCCATCGCGATGGCCGAAAGCTTCCTGAAGGACAAGAAGCGGGTGTTGCCGGCCGCGGCCCACCTGACCGGGCAGTATGGCGTGAAGGACCTGTATGTGGGCGTGCCCGTCGTGATCGGCGCCGGCGGCGTGGAGCGGATCGTCGAGATCAAGCTGAACGCCGACGAGCAGGCCGCCTTCGACAAGAGCTGCGCGAGCGTCCAGGAGCTGATCGACGCCAGCCGCAAGCTGGTGGGATGAACTTGGCCAGCGGGTGCCCGGCCAGCGCCCGCCCGGTCTGCACACGTTGCATGGATCGACGCCCCATCTGGCCAGGACGTCCCCAAGGATAAGAAGAGCATGCCCGGTATCGACCTGATCGCCTCCGCCTTCAACGGCGCCAACGCGGCGTTCATCGCCGACCTCTACGCCCGCTGGGCCAACAATCCCGCAAGCGTGGACCCGAGCTTCGCGGAGCTGTTCGGCGCCCTGAACGACGAGGCCCGCGGCGTGCTGGAGGATGCGTCCGGCGCCTCCTGGGCGCCACGCTCGTTCAGCGTGGCGGAGCCCGAGGCGGCCGCGCCGAAGAAGGCGGCGGCACCCGGCGGCGCCACGCCCGAGCAGGTCCGGGCGGCGGCGCAGGACAGCCTGCGCGCCCTGATGCTGATCCGCGCCTATCGCGTGCGCGGACACCTGGAAGCGACGCTCGACCCGCTGGGCCTGCAGAAGCCGATGCCGCACCCCGAGCTGGACCCGGCCGCCTACGGCTTCGGCCCCGGCGACCTCGACCGGCCGATCTTCATCGACGGCGTGCTGGGACGCGAGACGGCCACGGTGCGCGAGATGATCGGCATCGTCCGCGCCAGCTATTGCGGACCGATCGGCGTCGAGTTCATGCATATCCAGGATCCCGAGCAGAAGACCTGGATCCAGCGCCGGATCGAGGGCGCGCCCTGGGTCACGGGCTTCGACCCGGCCGCCAAGCGGACGATCCTGCAGCAACTGACGGAGGCCGAGGGGTTCGAGGCGTTCTGCCAGAAGCGCTATGTCGGCACCAAGCGGTTCGGGCTGGAGGGCGGCGAGGTCACGATCCCCGCCCTGCACGCGATCATCGAGGTCGCGGCGCAGGCCGGCGCCGTCGAGGTCGTGATCGGGATGCCGCATCGCGGGCGGCTGAACACGCTGGTGAACATCGTCCGGAAGCCGTTCACGGCGATCTTCAGCGAGTTCGGGGGCGAAAGCTTCAAGCCCGACGACGTCCAGGGCTCCGGCGACGTCAAGTATCACCTGGGCACCAGCACCGACATCGAGGCCGGCGGGCACCAGGTCCACGTGTCGTTGCAGCCCAACCCCAGCCATCTGGAGGCGGTCGATCCCGTCGTGGTGGGCAAGGTGCGGGCACGGCAGGACTGCGCGGGCGACGTCACGGGCCGGCACAGCGTCATGGGCATCCTGATGCACGGCGACGCGGCATTCGCCGGGCAGGGGCTGGTGTACGAGACGTTGGCGATGAGCCAGTTGATCGGCTACCGCACGGGCGGCACGATCCATCTGATCGTCAACAACCAGATCGGGTTCACCACGGTCCCGGCGCACGCCTATTCCGGGCTGTACTGCACCGACGTGGCCAAAAGCGTGCAGTGCCCGATCCTGCACGTGAACGGCGACGAGCCCGAGGCGGTCATGTTCTGCGCCCGCCTGGCCGCGGAGTTCCGCATGCAGTTCGGCACCGACATCGTGCTGGACATCGTCTGCTATCGCCGCCACGGCCATAACGAGACGGACGAGCCGGCCTTCACGCAGCCGATCATGTATCGCGCGATCAAGGAGCGGGAGACGACCCGCAAGCTGTATGCGGCGCGGCTCGCGGCCGAGGGCAGCGTCACGGACGAGGACGCGCAGGCGCTATGGGACGGGTTTCAGGCGACGCTGGAGGACGCGTTCCAGGCGTCCAAGAGCTACAAGCCGAACAAGGCGGACTGGCTGGAAGGGCACTGGTCCGGGCTGAAGCAGGCGGACCAGGGCGACGAGCGGCAGGAGGACGCGACGGGGTTGTCGCCGGACCAGCTTCGCCGGATCGGCGCCGCGCTGTCGACGCCGCCCGCCGATTTCGAGCTGAACCCGAAGATCGCGCGCCAGCTCGAGGCGAAGCGGGTCATGATCGAGAGCGGCGAGGGGATCGACTGGGCGACCGGCGAGGCGCTGGCGTTCGGCGGCATGCTGCTGGACGGCAACCGGGTGCGGCTGTCCGGCGAGGACTGCCAGCGCGGCACGTTCAGCCAGCGCCATGCCGTGCTGATCGACCAGGCGAACCAGAACGAGTACGTGCCGCTTAACAACATCGCGCCGGACCAGGCGAAGATCGAGATTTACAACTCGCTGCTGAGCGAGGCGGGCGTGCTGGGCTTCGAATACGGCTACACGCTGGCCGATCCCAAGACGATGGTGCTGTGGGAGGCGCAGTTCGGCGATTTCGCGAACGGCGCCCAGGTGATCATCGACCAGTTCCTGGCGAGCGGCGAGACGAAGTGGCTGCGGATGAGTGGGCTTACGCTGCTGCTGCCGCACGGGCATGAGGGCCAGGGGCCGGAGCACAGCAGCGCCCGGCTGGAGCGCTACCTGCAACTGTGTGCCGAGCGGAACATGACGGTGTGCAACCTGACGACGCCGGCCAACTACTTCCATGCGCTGCGGCGGCAGTTGAAGCGCAACTTCCGCAAGCCGCTGGTGATCATGACGCCCAAGAGCCTGCTACGGCACAAGCTGGCGGTGAGCCAGTTGAGCGAGATGGGGCCGGACAGCCACTTCAAGTTCGTGCTGCCGGAGACCGACAAGATCGCCGATCCCAAGAAGGTGAAGCGCGTCGTGATCAGCTCCGGCAAGGTCTATTACGACCTGCTGGCGGAGCGCCGGGAGAAGGGCGTCGATGACGTCGCCCTGGTGCGGCTGGAGCAGATCTATCCCTTCCCCGAGAAGACGATCGGCGCCGTGCTGAAGCCGTATTCGAAGGCCGAGGTGGTGTGGTGCCAGGAGGAGCCGATGAACAACGGCGCCTGGAACTTCGTCGACCGGCGGATCGAGTCGGTGCTGAAGGGTTTGGGGGGTGCGGCGTCGCGCCCCGTCTATGTCGGCCGGGAGGATGCGGCGAGTCCCGCGACCGGCCTCGCCAAGGTGCATGCGGCGCAGCAGCAGAAGCTGGTGCGTGAAGCGCTTGGCCTGAACTGAGGAAGACGAGATGTCCACCGAGATCAAGGTTCCGGCGCTGGGTGAGAGCGTCTCCACGGCGACGGTCGCGCGCTGGTTGAAGAAGACGGGCGAGAGCGTGGCGGCGGACGAGCCGCTGGTGGAGCTGGAGACAGACAAGGTCACGGTCGAGGTTCCGGCGCCGTCTGCGGGAACGCTGGGCGAGATCCAGGCGGCCGAGGGCGCGGAGGTCGGCGTGGGCGCCGTGCTGGCGCTGCTGGAGGCGGCGGGCGCGGCGAAGCCGGCGGCGAAGGCATCGGCCCCGGCGGCCAATCCCAGCGCCGGCGTCAACGCCCCGCCCACGCCGCGCGGCCCGGTCTCGCGCCCCGCCACCCCGCCGTCGGACGTCGCGAAGGCGGCCTTGGCCGCGGCGCCGACCAGCGCCACCCCGGTTCACGCACCCATGCCGTCGGCCGCCAAGCTGATGGAGGAGCGTGGGGTCGCCCCCGGGGATGTGCCCGGCACAGGCAAGGATGCGCGGGTCACGAAGGGCGACGTGCTGCAGTTCATGAGCCGCCCTGCCCCGGCCCCGACGCAAGCAGCGGCGAAGCCCCCGCGCGAGCCGGGCGAGGGCGAGGAGCGGGTGAAGATGACCCGTCTGCGCCGCACGATCGCGCAGCGGCTGAAAGAGGCGCAGAACACCGCCGCCATGCTGACCACCTTCAACGAGGTGGACATGTCGGCGGCGATGGCGCTGCGGACCGAGTACAAGGACGCGTTCGAGAAGAAGCACAAGGGCGTGCGCCTGGGCTTCATGTCGTTCTTCGTGCGCGCCTGCGTGGCGGCGTTGAAGGAGTTCCCGGCGGTGAACGCCGAGATCGACGGCGACGACCTCGTCTACAAGAACTTCGTGCACATGGGCATCGCGGTCGGCGGCCCGAACGGGCTGGTCGTGCCCGTGGTGCGCAACGCCGACAAGATGGGCTTTGCCGAGATCGAGGGCGCGATCGGGTCGTTCGGCCGCCGCGCGCGCGACGGGCAGTTGAAGCTGGAGGAGCTGTCGGGCGGCACGTTCACCATCACGAATGGTGGCGTGTATGGCAGCCTGATGAGCACGCCGATCCTGAACGCGCCGCAGTCGGGCATCCTGGGCATGCACAAGATCCAGGACCGGCCGATCGCGGTGGGTGGCCAGGTGGTGATCCGGCCGATGATGTACCTGGCGCTGTCCTACGACCATCGGATCGTCGACGGGAAAGAGGCGGTGGGCTTCCTGGTGCGGGTTAAGGAAGGCGTCGAGGATCCGCGGCGGTTGTTGCTCGGTTTGTAGCAAGGCCGGTTGGGGCTGGGACAGCGTCCCTGGCACGAGGTCCCCGGGTCAAGGTCCCGGGGACGACGAGGAACGGGCTGACAGGAGACGAGCGTGGCTGACACAGAGTTCGACGTCATCGTCATCGGGGCCGGCCCCGGCGGCTACGTCTGCGCCATCCGTGCCGCGCAGCTTGGCCTCAAAACCGCCTGCGTCGAGAAGCGGGCGACGTTGGGCGGCACCTGCCTCAACATCGGCTGCATCCCCAGCAAGGCGCTGCTGCATTCCAGCGAGAACTTCGACGAGGTCAGCCACCATTACAAGGACCACGGGATCATGGTCGAGGGCATCAGGCTCGACCTGGCCCGCATGCAGGCGCGCAAGGGCGAGGTGGTGAGCGCCAACGTCAAGGGCGTCGAGTTCCTGTTCAAGAAGAACAAGGTGACGTGGTTGAAGGGCGAAGGCCGCGTCGCCGGCGCCGGGGCCATCGACGTGGGGGGCACGGCATACACGGCCAAGCACATCGTGATCGCCACCGGGAGCGAGAGCATCCCGCTGCCCGGCGTCGATGTCGACGAGAAGACGGTCGTCAGCAGCACCGGCGCGCTGGAGCTGGACCGCGTGCCGGGGCACCTGGTGGTCATCGGCGGCGGGTATATCGGGCTCGAGCTGGGCAGCGTCTGGAAGCGCCTGGGCAGCGAGGTGACGGTCGTCGAGTTCCTCGACCGGCTCGTGCCCGGCATGGACTCGGAGGTCGGCAAGCAGTTTGAGCGGACGCTGGGCAAGCAGGGGATCAAGTTCCGCCTGTCGACGAAGGTGACGGCGGCGAAGGCGGGCGAGGGCGGCGTGTCGCTGACGCTGGAACCGGCGAAGGGCGGCGACGCGACGACGCTGGACTGCGACGTGGTGCTGGTCGCGATCGGGCGGCGCGCCTACACGGAGGGTCTTGGACTGAAGGAGGCGGGCGTTGCGCTGGACGATCGGGGCCGGGTCGTCGTGGATGGGCACTGGGCGACCAATGTGCCGGGCATCTACGCGATCGGGGACGTGATCACCGGCCCGATGCTGGCGCACAAGGCCGAGGAGGAGGGCGTCGCGGTCGCCGAGCGGATCGCGGGACAGGCCGGGCACGTGAACTACGGCGTCATCCCCGGGGTGGTGTACACCTGGCCCGAGGTGGCGAGCATCGGCCAGACCGAGGACCAGTTGAAGGCGTCTGGCGCCAACTACCGCGTCGGCAAGTTCCCGTTCACCGCCAATGGCCGCGCCCGGGCGATGGGCAGCACGGACGGGTTCGTGAAGATCCTGGCCGACAAGGACACGGACCGCATCCTGGGCGCCCACATCATCGGTCCCGACGCCGGCACGCTGATCGCCGAGCTGGCGACGGCGATGGAGTTCGGCGCCAGCAGCGAGGACGTGGCGCGCATCTGCCACGCGCACCCGAGCCTGAGCGAAGCCGTGAAGGAAGCCGCGCTGGCCGTCGAAGGACGGGCGCTGCACATCTGATGTCGATCGAGGCGCCGCGCGACCACACCTATTCCGTCACGGTCACCTGGACGGGCAACACCGGGGCCGGCACCGTCGGGTATCGCGGGTACGAGCGGGCGCACGAGGTGTCGGTCCCGGGGAAGCCCGTCATCGCCGGCTCGTCCGACCCGGCGTTTCGGGGCGATGCCACGCGCTGGAACCCCGAGGAGACGCTCGTCGCCTCGCTCTCGACCTGCCACATGCTGTGGTACCTGCATCTGTGCTCGGCCGCCAATATCGTCCTCGTCGCGTATCAGGACGTGGCGGAGGGCGTGATGGCGGAGCGGCCGGATGGCGGCGGGCGGTTCACCGAGGTGGTGTTGCAGCCGGAGATCACGGTGGCGCCGGGCACGGACCTGGATCGCGCGCGGGCGCTGCACGCCGAGGCGCATGCGCTCTGCTTCATCGCCAATTCCGTCAACTTCCCGGTGCGGCACGAGCCTGTATTCCTGACGGCCGCCGGGTAGTCCGGTGCTGGCGCTCACGATGGGCGATCCCGCGGGGATCGGGGGGGAGATCGCGCTGAAGGCGTGGCGGTCGGGGGCGCCGCCGTTCTTCATGCTGGCGGATCCGGAGTGGCTGGCTGCCATCGACCCGGCCGTGCCGGTGCGCGTCGTCGCTGGGGCCCGCGACGCGGCTGCCGTCTTTGCGACGGCGTTGCCCGTCCTGCCGATACGGCTGACGGTGCCGTGCCGCCCCGGGTGGCCGGAGACGGGTAATGCCGGGCCGGTCGTGACCAGCATCCGGGACGCCGTGGCGCTGGTGCAGGCGGGCGGCGCGTCGGCGGTCGTGACGAACCCGATCGCGAAGCACGTCCTTCATGCGGCCGGGTTCCGGCATCCCGGCCACACCGAGTTCCTGGGGGAGCTGACCGGGGCGTCGACGCCCGTGATGTTGCTGGCCAACCGGTATCTGCGCGTGGTGCCCGTCACGGTGCATGTCGGGCTGCGGGCGGCGATCGATCGGCTGACGACCGGTGCGATCGTGGCGCAGGGGCGTATCCTGGACGAGGCGCTGCGGACCCGGTTCGGGATCGCGTCGCCCCGGCTGGCGGTCGCGGGCCTCAATCCGCATGCGGGCGAGAGCGGGGCGATGGGCGACGAGGAGTACCGCATCATCCTGCCGGCCATCGAGGCGTTGCGGGATGCGGGCATCGACGCCACCGGCCCCTACCCGCCCGACACGATGTTCACGCCCTCCGCCCGGGCCGGCTACGACGCGGCGCTGTGCATGTATCACGACCAGGCGTTGATCCCGTTGAAGACGCTGGACATGGCGAGCGGCGTCAACGTCACATTGGGGCTGCCGATCGTTCGGACGTCGCCCGACCATGGGACGGCATTCGACATTGCGGGGACGGGCCGGGCCGACCCGTCGAGCCTGCTGGCGGCGTTGCGCATGGCCGAGGAGATGAGCCGATGATCCGTCTGGGCGTGAACGTCGATCATGTGGCGACCATCCGGAACGCCCGGGGCGGCGCGCACCCCGACCCGTTCACCGCGGCGCTGGTGGCGATCGGGGCCGGGGCGGACGGGATCACGGTGCATCTGCGGGAGGACCGGCGGCATATCCGGGATGCGGACCTGGAGCGGATCGCGGCGGCGCCGGAGATCCGCCTGAACTTCGAGATGGCGGCGACGGACGAGATGGTGGCGATCGCGCTGCGGCTGCGCCCGGCCGCGTGCTGCCTGGTGCCGGAGAAGCGGACCGAGGTGACGACGGAGGGCGGGCTGGACGCGGCCGGGCAGCTTGAGGCGTTGCGGCCGAAGGTGGCGGCGTTGGCCGGTGCGGGCATGCGGGTCAGCCTGTTCCTGGACCCGGATCTGCGGCAGCTCGAGGCGGCGGCGGCTTTGGGCGCCCAGGTGGTGGAGCTTCATACGGGCAGCTATGCCGAGGGGCATGAGGGCGAGTTGGCCCGGCTGCAGGCGGCGGCGGCGGCGATGCCGGGCCTTGGGCTGGAGTGCCATGCCGGGCACGGGCTGACCTATGCGAACGTGCAGGCCGTGGCGGCGATCCCCGAAGTCGAGGAGCTGAACATCGGGCACTTCCTGGTGGGCCAGGCGTTGATGGACGGGTTGCCGGGGGTGGTCGCGCGGATGAAGGCGTTGATGGTGGCGGCGCGGGGCGGCGCGTGATCGCGCTGCTGTCCGACCCGCAGGCGTGGATCAGCCTGCTGACGCTGACGGCGCTCGAGGTCGTGCTGGGGATCGACAACCTGATCTTCGTCGCGATCCTGGCGAACCGGTTGCCGGCGGAGCGGCAGCAGGTGGCGCGTCGGGTGGGGCTGGGGCTGGCGTTGGGGATGCGTCTGGCGCTGCTGGCGTCGTTGTCATGGCTGGTCGGGTTGACGGAGGCGGTGTTCACCGTTGCGGGCAAGGGGTTCTCGTGGCGGGACCTGATCCTGATCGGGGGTGGGCTGTTCCTGCTGTACAAGGGGACGACGGAGATCCACCACCGGGTCGAGGGCGATGGCGAGGCGGAGGCGAGCGCGGCTCCGGCGCGGTTCTGGCCGATCATCGCGCAGATCATCCTGCTGGACCTGGTGTTCTCGTTGGACAGCGTCATCACGGCCGTGGGCATGGTGGACGAGCTGGCGATCATGGTGACCGCCGTGGTCATCGCGTCGGGCGCGATGCTGGTGGCGAGCGGGCCGCTGTCCGGGTTCGTGAACCGGCACCCGACGGTGAAGATGCTGGCGCTGGCGTTCCTGCTGATGATCGCGCTGGTGCTGCTGGCGGACGGGTTCGGGCTGCACATTCCGAAGGGGTATGTGTATGCGGCGATGGGGTTCTCGGTCGCGGTGGAGGTATTGAACCAGATGGCGGCGAAGCGGAAGCGGCGTTAGTCGGGTTAACCGGTTCGCAAGATGTTCCCGGGTATATCGAGGCGAACACCTCGAAGAGGGCGCCCCCTTGATGCACGCCACGCTGCGCCCACGCCGCACGTTCACGATCCGCCTTGTGCTGTTGGGCGCGATCGGCCTTCTGACTGCGTTGGCGATGGGAGGGCTGGTTTGGCACGCAGCGGAGGACGTCGCTTCGTTCCGCGATGCGCGGGCCGCGCAGGGGCTGGACCAGGCTGTGAACCGGACCGGCGCCGGGTTGTTCGAGGTGCTGATGGAGCGGCTGGCCACGAACAATGCGCTGCAATCGCCGGAGCCTGCGACGCCGGAGATGCTGGCCGAGATCCAGAAGCGCCGTTCGGCGGCCGTGGCGCTGGTGAACCCGGGGATCGCCGCGCTGGCGAGCCGGCCGTTTCCCGGAAGCGAGGGCCTTCTGCAGGCTGTGGGGGCGGCACGGCAACGCGCCGATGTGGCGCGGCGGGCGGCAGATGCGGCGGTGCGGCTGCCGCTCGCCCAGCGCGACGCGGCGCTGCGGCGGGACTACGTCCCGGCGATGACCGAGTTCGTGAATGCTTCGCTGGCCGTGCTGTTCCCGGCCTCCCACGCGGCGGCCACGATGGACCCGGTGCTGGCCCGGCTGGCGGTGGTGAAGGAGCTGGGATGGCGGCTGCGTGACACTGCGGGGTCGGAGCGGTCCAACATCGCCGCGGCGATCGCGGCCCGGCAGCCGGTGCCGGCGGACAAGCTGACAGCGAACGCCATCGCCCGATCCAGGGTCGATCTGTTGTGGGACGAGCTCGGCAGCCTGGCGTCGCCGGAGGATACGGGGACACACCCGGCCCTGCGCGCGGCGTATCAGCTTGCAAGACGCGAGTATTTCAGCGGGTTCCGCACGCTTGCGGACGAGATGGTGAAGGCCGGCGCGGCGTCGGGCGCGTATCCGCTGGACACCGGCCCTTTCGTGGACACGACGACGGCGCAGCTGGGCACGTTGCTGGAGACGATGCACGCGGCCGGCCAGGCCAGCGAGGCGCGGACGGAAGGGCTCGTGCGCAGCGCCGAGATCGACCTCCTGATCGTGGGGGCGGCGCTTGCTTGTGCGGTTGCGGTGTCGCTGGCCACGGTGTGGTTCGTGGCCCGGCGGGTGACCTCTCCGCTGACGGCGTTGGCCGATGCCACGGCCCGGCTGGCTGCCGGGGATCTTGCGACGGCACTGCCGCCGGTCCGCCGGCTGGATGAGACGGGCGCGATGGCGCAGGCGCTGGGGGTGTTGCGCGACGTGGCGATCCGGGCGCGCGAGGCGGACCTGCGGGCCGACGGCGAGCGTGCGAACCTCAGGAGCGAGCGGCAACGAGACCAGTCGGCGCTTGCGCAGGATGTGGAGCGGAGCCTTGGGCGGATCGCGGCGACGCTGGCTTCGGCCGCAGGGGCGCTCGAGGGGACCACGGACGAGTTGGCGGGAGGGGCGGAACGAACGTCGCGGGAGGCGGCGGTCGCGGCGGCTGGTGCGGAGCGGGCCAGTGCCAACGTCCATTCGGTTGCGGCGGCAGCCGAGCAGATGGCCTCCGGCATCGTCGAGTTGCAGCGCCAGGCGGCCGAGGCCGCGGATGTGGCCAGCCGTGCGGCGACGGAGGCCGCGGCGACGGACCAGACCGTGCAGCAGTTGGCGACGGGCGCGGACCGGATCGGCGAGGTGGTGCGGCTGATCGGCAGCATTGCCGGGCGGACGAACCTTCTGGCGTTGAACGCGACGATCGAGGCGGCCCGGGCCGGAGATGCGGGGAAGGGGTTCGCCGTGGTCGCGTCCGAGGTCAAGACGCTGGCGACACAGACGGCCCTTGCGACGGAGGAGATCGGCCGGCAGATCACGGAGATGCAGAGCGCGACCGGGTTGGCGGTCAAGACGATCCGGTCGATCACGGCGACGGTCGAGCAGTCGAGTTCGATCGCGAGCAGCATTGCGGCTGCGGTCCAGCAGCAGCAGGTGGCGACGCGGGAGATTGCCCGCACGGTGGCCGATGCGGCGCAGGGGACGACGATGATGTCCGAAGGCGTGGGCGTGCTGAGTGCCGGGTCGACGGCGGTGACGGAGACGGTGCGCGGGTTGCGGGGCGCCACGGCGGATGTGGCACGGCAGGGCGCGGCGTTGCGGGCGGAGGTCGATACGATGGTGTCCCGGATGCGGATGGCTGCGATGGCTTGACCGTGATGGGCTGTGTTCAGCGTCAGAAGACCTGGCGGAGGATGATGTAGAGGCCGCCGGCGATGGCCATGGCGGCGGGGAGGGTCAGGACCCAGGCCATCGCCATGTTCCGGACCGTGCTCCATTGCAGGCCGGAGCCGTTGGCGGCCATCGTGCCGGCGACGCCGCTGCTGAGGATGTGGGTGGTGGAGACGGGGAGGCCGTAGATCTCGGCGGCGCCGATCGTGGTCATGGCCACCAGCTCGGCCGAGGCGCCCTGGGCGTAGGTGAGGTGGGTCTTGCCGATCTTCTCGCCGACGGTGACGACGATGCGCTTCCAACCGACCATGGTGCCGAGGCCGAGGGCGAGGGCCACGGCGACCTTCACCCAGTCGGGGATGAACTTGGTGCCGCTGTCGAGGGAGCTGCGCATGGATTTCAGCTTCGTCATGTCTTCGTCGGAGAAGCCGGTGGGCTTGGCGCCCATGACTCGGATGGCGTCGGAGGCGAGGTACATGTCGTTGCGGACGTTGGACGTGGCGGCGGCGGGGACGGCCTTGATGGCGCCGTAGTTCTTGACCTCGTTCATGATCTCGTTCGCGACTTCCGCGAGGGCGGCGTGGATTTCGGGCTTGTTGACGTCCCTGGTCTTGAGGGCGTCGCCGAGGCGGGTGCGGGCGGTGGGCGCGTCGGTGCCGGGTTGGCCGGGGGCGTGGGCGGCGAGGACGGCCCGGCCTTCCGCCACGGCCTGGAGGAACATGGGGGTCGTGCTTTCGGGCATCGCGCGGTTGAGGGCGTAGGCGGTAGGGGCGGCGCCGATGAGGATGAGCATGATGAGGCCCATGCCCTTCTGTCCGTCATTGCCGCCGTGGGCGAAGCTGACGCCGGTGCAGGTGAGGATGAGGAGACCGCGGATCCAGAGCGGGGGGGGCTTGTTGCCCTCGGGCGCGGTGTAGAGCTCCTGGTTGCGGACCAGGGCCTTGAGGGCGAGGAGGAGGAGGGCTGCGGCGGCGAAGCCGATCATGGGGCTGAACAGCAGCGCCTTGAGGACGCCGATGGCCTGGTTCCAGTCGACCCCGGAGGTGGCGGCGCCGGCGGGGGCGGTGAGCTGGTTTGCGAGTCCGACGCCCATGATGGAGCCGATGAGGGCGTGGGAGGAGGAGTTGGGGAGGCCCATGGCCCAGGTGCCGAGGTTCCAGATGATGGCGGCGAGCAGGAGGGCGAAGATCATGGCGTATCCGGCGCCGCTGCCGACGGAGAGGATGAGTTCGACGGGGAGGAGTGTGACGACGGTGAAGGCGACGGCGCCGGAGGAGAGGAGGACGCCGAGGAAATTGAAGAAGCCGGACCAGATGACGGCGACGAGGGGGGGCATGGAGTGGGTGTAGATGACGGTCGCGACGGCGTTCGCGGTGTCGTGGAAGCCGTTCACGAACTCGAATCCCAGTGCGATCAGGAGGGCGAGGCCGAGGAGGACGAAGGCGCCGGTGGCGATGCCGTGCTCGCCGACGGCGGCGACGTCGTGCATGACGCTGTAGGCGGCGTAGGCGAGGCCGGCGGCGAGGACGAGGATGAAGGCGATGGCGCCGAAGGTGTGGGGTTTCCTGTCGAGCTGGGGGCCGCGGCGGGCGGGGGTGGTGATTTCGCTCGCGATGGTGTCGGACATGCTCGGCTCCCGGCTATCGGGTCTTTGGTAGCGGACGTTTGGGCGGGGTGTCGGTTTCCGTTGAGTTAATTGTGGCGGGACGCGGGTTTGTTCCTGGCACGAGATCCCCGGATCAGGTCCGGGGATGACGGTGGGGCATCAGTGGTGAGAATCCGACTGAGTGTCGGGTTTGACCACTAGGTGTTCATTGCGTCGAAGAAGTCCTGGTTCGTCTTGCTGTATTTCAGCTTGTCGAGCAGGAAGTCCATGCCGTCCGCCATGCCCATGGGGCCGAGGATACGGCGGAGGACCCACATCTTGGAGAGGGTGCCGCGTTCGACCAATAGTTCTTCCTTGCGGGTGCCAGACTTGGTGATGTCGATGGCGGGGAAGGTTCGTTTGTCGGAGAGCTTGCGGTCGAGGATGATCTCGCTGTTGCCGGTGCCCTTGAACTCTTCGAAGATGACTTCGTCCATGCGGCTGCCGGTGTCGATGAGGGCGGTGGCGATGATGGTGAGGCTGCCGCCTTCCTCGATGTTGCGGGCGGCGCCGAAGAAGCGCTTGGGGCGTTGGAGGGCGTTGGCGTCGACGCCGCCGGTGAGGACCTTGCCGCTGCTAGGCATGACGGCGTTGTAGGCGCGCGCGAGGCGGGTGATGCTGTCGAGCAGGATGACGACGTCGCGCTTGTGCTCGACGAGGCGCTTGGCTTTTTCGAGGACCATTTCGGTGACCTGGACGTGCCGGGTCGCGGGTTCGTCGAAGGTGCTGGCGACGACTTCGCCCTTCACGGTGCGGGACATGTCCGTGACTTCCTCGGGGCGTTCGTCGATGAGGAGGACGAGGAGGAAGACTTCGGGGTGGTTTGCGGCGAGGGCGGTTGCGATGTTCTGGAGCATCACCGTCTTACCGGTGCGGGGGGGTGCCACGATGAGGGCGCGCTGGCCCATGCCGATGGGGGCGATGAGGTCGATGACGCGGGGTGTCATGTCCTTGCCGGGTCCCTTGGCGACGGACTGGAAGTTCTCGACTTCCATCTTGAGGCGGCGTTCGGGGTAGAGGGGGGTGAGGTTGTCGAAGTTGATGCGGTGCTTGACGGCGTCGGGGGGTTCGAAGTTGATCGTGTTGACCTTGAGCAGGGCGAAGTAGCGTTCTCCGTCCTTGGGGGCCCTGATCTGGCCTTCGACCGTGTCGCCGGTGCGGAGGGCGAAGCGGCGGACCTGGTTTGGGGAGATGTAGATGTCGTCGGGGCCGGGGAGGAAGTTGGCCTGGCTGCTGCGGAGGTATCCGAATCCGTCGGGCAGGATTTCGAGGGTGCCCTCGCCGTAGATGGCCTGGTCGTTTTCGGCCAGGTTCTTGAGGATGGCGAACATCATGTCCTGCTTGCGGAGCGAGGACGCGTTCTCGATCTGGAGGGATTCGGCCAGGGAGAGCAGGTCGGCCGGTGCTTTGGCCTTCAATTCGGCGAGGTGCATGGACGCGCCTTGTATGCTGGGTTGGCCGAACCGGTCGCCGTTTCGGGCGGGATGGATCAGGCCTGGAGGGGGGGAACCGGGCCGGGTGGGCCAGCAGTTCGGGGCGGGGAGGGGTGCGTTGCCCAGCAGGTGCGGGTTGGCGCAGGATTTAACTGGCATTTCGGGGCGCAGGCGTCAAGCGGGTTCGGGGTTGGGTTCGGGCGGGGGGGGATCGGTTGGACGGGCGTGGTGGGACAAGAGTGCCACAGAGGCGCTGAGTGCTCGGAGATCTGCCGTGTCGGGGGGGGGGCGTTCGGGGCTTCGTGCGTGCGTGGAATGGTGGGCGAGGGTGATGATCTGCTCGGCCGCGAGAGGCCGGG
>CAXTPG010000058.1:0-28401 GCA_964246015.1 uncultured Acetobacteraceae bacterium | reverse complement strand
GCTTCACCGACCTCGTCCTCTGCTTCCCCCCCATCATCCTCGCCCTCGCCATCGCCGCCGCCCTGGGCATCGGCACAACCAACACCATCATCGCCATGCTCGTCGTCTGGTGGCCCAAATTCGCCCGCCTCGCCCGCAGCCTCGTCCTCCAGCAGCGATCCCGCGAATACGTGGAAGCCGCCATGATCGCCGGCTACGGCCCGGCCCGCATCCTCGGCCGCCATATCATCCCCAACGCCATCGGACCCCTCGTCGTCCTCGTCACGCTCGACGTCGGCAACGCCATCATCACCTTCGCCGGCCTCTCCTTCCTCGGTCTCGGCGTCATCCCCCCCACCCCCGAATGGGGCTCCATGGTCGCCGACGGACG
Organism: uncultured Acetobacteraceae bacterium; assembly: GCA_964246015.1. Classification (GTDB taxonomy): domain Bacteria; phylum Pseudomonadota; class Alphaproteobacteria; order Acetobacterales; family Acetobacteraceae; genus JBBROS01. Next base: position 28,031 of record CAXTPG010000058.1, on the reverse strand, counting down.
CCAGCTCGTCGCCCAATGGTGGGTCGCCGCCTTCCCCGGGTTCGCCATCCTCACCATCGTCCTCGGCTTCAACTTCCTGGGCGACGGGGTCCGCGACTGGCTCGACCCGAAATCGAGGGAACGGTGAACGCCCTCCACAAACCCCCGCCCGCCCTCGAAACCACCCCGGTGCTCGAGGTCCGCGACCTCGCGACCCACTTCCCCACCTCGGCCGGAACCGTCCGCGCCGTCGACGGCGTCAGCTTCACCGTCATGCCCGGCGAAACCCTCGGCATCGTCGGCGAAAGCGGCTCCGGCAAGTCGATGACCGCCCTCTCCGTCATGCGCCTCCTGGAATCGCCCGGCCACGTCGCCGCCGGCGAAATCCTCTTCCGCGGCCAGGACGTCCTCGCCATGCGCCAATCCGCCCTCCGCGCCATGCGCGGCGGCGACGCCGCCATGGTCTTCCAGGACCCGATGACCTCCCTCAACCCCGTCATCCGCATCGGCAAGCAGCTCAGCGAGGCCATGCAGGTCCACGGCCGCGGCGCCACCGAAAGCGGCAAGCGCGCCACCTCCCTCCTCGGCCGCATGGGCATCCACTCGCCCGAACGCGCCCTCCGCTCCTTCCCCCACCAGTTCAGCGGCGGCATGCGCCAGCGCGTCGTCATCGCCATGGGCATGAGCAACGAGCCCTCCCTCCTCCTCGCCGACGAACCCACCACCGCCCTCGACGTCACCATCCAGGCCCAGATCCTCGACCTGATGCGCGAGCTGAACCGCGACTTCGGCACCGCCATCGTCCTCATCAGCCACGACCTCGGCGTCATCGCCGGCGTCTGCGCCCGCGTCCTGGTGATGTACGCCGGCGAAGTCGTGGAGGAAGGCCCCACCGAACAGGTCCTCGCCGACCCTCGCCACCCCTACACCTGGGCGCTCATGAACGCCGTCCCCCGCCTCGGCGCCACCGCCGGCGGCCGCCTCACCACCATCGAGGGCATGCCCCCCGACCCCCTCAGCCAGCCCTCCGGCTGCCGCTTCGCCCCCCGCTGCCCCTTCCGCATCCCGAAATGCGAGGAACACCCGCCCCTCTTCCCCATGGGCCCCGGCCGCAACTCCCGCTGCTGGGTCGCGGCCGAGGGCACCCACTTCGCCAAGCCCACCGCCCAACCCATCCCCCGCGCCATCCCCGACCCCCGGGCCCCCGGCGCCACCCCCCTCATGCAGGCCCGCGGCCTCGTGAAGCACTTCCCCGTCGCCGGCGGCTTCTTCGGCCCCAAACGCGTCGTCCACGCCGTCGACGGCATCGACCTCGACATCTTCCGCGGCGAGGTCGTCGGCGTCGTCGGCGAAAGCGGCTGCGGCAAAAGCACCCTCGGCCGCACCCTGATGCGCCTCTACAAGCCCGACGCCGGGTCTATCCTGTTCGACGGCACCCCCATCCAGGACGCCACCCAGTCCGGCATCCGCCCCCTCCGCCGCCGCATGCAGATGGTCTTCCAGGACCCCTACGCCAGCCTCAACCCCCGCATGACGGTGGGCGAGACCCTGGGCGAACCCCTCCGCTTCCACGGTCTGACGCAGGACGCCCGCGCCACCACCGCCCGCGTCCGCGAGCTGCTCGGCACCGTCGGCCTCGGCGCCGGCGCCGCCGACCGCTACCCGCACGAGTTCTCAGGCGGCCAGCGACAGCGCGTCGCCATCGCCCGCGCGCTGGCCACCAACCCCGACTTCATCGTCGCCGACGAACCCATCTCGGCGCTGGACGTCAACATCCAGGCCCAGATCATCAACCTCATGATGGACCTGCAGGCGAAGTTCGGCCTCACCTACATGTTCATCGCCCATGACCTCGCCGTCGTCCGCCATATCAGCGACCGCGTCATCGTCCTGCACCTCGGCAAGGTCGCGGAAATCGCCCCCGCCGCCGACCTTTTCGCCGCCCCCCTCCACCCCTACACGCGCTACCTCATCTCCGCGATCCCCACCCCGGACGCCGCCGCCGAACGCACCCGCCAGCGCATGGTCCTGCAGGGCGAGGCCGCCAGCAGCATCGACCCGCCCAGCGGCTGCCGCTTCCGCACCCGCTGCCCCCTCGCCCAGCCGATCTGCGCCCAGCAGGAGCCCCCGGTCCTCGAACACGGGCCCGGCCACTTCGCCGCCTGCCACTTCGCCGGCCAAGGCTGACCGGGCACTCCGCGCCGGCTACCCCCCATATCCCTCCTGCGACATCGCCGCCCATGCCCGATACCCGGCCGAAGCCGCCACCACCCCGTCCGCGATCAACCCCCGCCACACCCCGCACGCCCGCACGAACCGCGGCACGCTCCCCGGAAACATCGCGAGCGTCAGCGCCTCCGCGATCTCGTCCTCCGGCACCCCATCCGCGTAAGCCGCTTCGATCTGCCATCCCAGCACCCGGTACTGCCCGCGGCACACATGCGCCGCGCACTGCGCCAGATGCACCAGCCGCAACGGCGCCAGTCGCCGCACCCCCGCCAGATACGCCGCCTTCGGGTCCCACGGCGCCAACGCCCCGGCCCAATCCCGCGCCGCGAACTCGTACGCCTCCGCCCCCACCGCCCCCGCGCACGCCGCGAACGCCGCCCCGATCGTCCCGTCGTCGCCCCCCGCCGCCCGCAGCTTCGCGATGTGATGCGTCGCCACCAGCTCGTTCGCCGCCCCCAGCACCGACAGCCACACGAACTCCCGGTCATGATGCGACAACACCCGGTCGTCCAGCGCCATCGCCGTATACGCCGCGTCATACCCCGCCAGCAGATCCGGGAATGCCATCGCCAGCAGCCCATGGTGCGGCAGCAGGAACCCCCGCTTCGCCCGAACCGCCTCCAGCCGCCGCTCCATCTCGTCCATGTCCGCCTCCCCCGCACAATTCCGCCAACATGGTTGCTCGATAAGACAACTTGGTGGAAGCTCCCGCCCGAGAGCGATGGAGGCAGGCCGATGCATGACGTGGTGATCCGGGGCGGCACGATCGTCGACGGCACGGGCGCACCCGCCTTCACCGGCGACGTCGCCATCGACGGCGACCGCATCACCCAGGTGGGCGGCGAGGCCGGGCCGGGCCGGCGCGAGATCGACGCCGACGGCCACCTCGTCACCCCCGGCTGGGTCGACGTCCACACCCATTACGACGGCCAGGCCACCTGGGACCCCGTGCTCGCCCCCTCGTCATGGAACGGCTGCACCACCATCCTCTTCGGCAATTGCGGCGTCGGCTTCGCCCCCGTCCGCAAGCGCGACCGCCAGGCCCTCATCGACCTCATGGAAGGCGTGGAGGACATCCCCGGCATCGCCCTCGCCGAGGGCCTGAAATGGGACTGGGAAACCTTCCCCGATTTCCTCGACGCCCTCGAACGCCTGCCAAGGACCATCGACGTCGCCGCTCAGATTCCCCACCACCCCCTCCGCGTCTACGTCATGGGCGACCGCGCGATCAGGCGGGAGATCGCCACCCGCGAAGACATCGACCAGATGCGCGCCATCACCCTCGACGCCATCAGGGCCGGCGCCTTCGGCTTCACCACCTCCCGCACCGACCAGCACAAGACCCCCGCCGGCGAACTCGTCCCCGGCCGCCACGCCGAGGACATCGAGCTGCTGGGCATCGGCGCCGCCCTCGGCGAGGCCGGCGCCGGCACCTTCGGCATGCTCAGCGACTTCGAGGACGAGGTCAGCGAGTTCACCTGGATGCGCCAGCTCCACAAGGACACCGGCCGCCCCCTGTGGTACCTGCTGACCGACCGCGCCTCCGACCCGCAGCGCTGGCGCCGCCTGATGAAGCACACCCACGCCGCCCGCGCCGACGGCGCCGCCATCAGCGCCCAGGTCGCCGCCCGCCAGGTCGGCCTCATCCTGGGCCTCCGCACCACCCTCAACCCCTTCACCGCCAAGCCCAGCTTCATCGCCCTCGCCGACCTCGACGCCGCCACCCGCCTCACCCGCCTGCGTGACCCCGAGACCCGCGCCCGCATCCTCGCCGAACCGGATTCCGAGGCCCTGCTCGCGAAACTCCCCCCCCTCAACCGCGCCATCGCCACCCGCTTCGACCGCCTCTTCGTCCTCGGCGACCCCCCCGACTACGAACCCGGCCCCGAAAAGACCATCGCCGCCATGGCCCGAAAGGCCGGGCAGGAACCCAACGCATTCGCCTACGACTACCTGACCGCCGACGACGGCGAGCGCATGCTGTTTTTCCCCGCCGTCAACTACAACAACGGCGACCTCTCCGAGGTCCGCGAGATGATGCTCGACGACGCCACCGTCGTGGGCCTCAGCGACGGCGGCGCCCATTGCGGCGTCATCTGCGACGCCTCCATGCCCACCTTCGCCCTCACCCACTGGGTCCGCGACCGCACCCGCGGCCCCCGCCTCCCCCTCGAATGGATGGTCAAGCAGCAGACCGCCGACACCGCCGCCTATTTCGGCTTCACCGACCGCGGCCGCCTGGCACCCGGCCTGAAGGCGGACATCAACGTCATCGACATGGACCGCCTGCAGCTCCACCACCCCGAACTGATCTTCGACCTCCCCGCCGGCGGCAAACGCCTCGTCCAACGCGTCGACGGCTACCGCGCCACCCTCGTCTCCGGCGTCCCCATCTTCGAGGACGGCCACGACACCGGCGCCCGCCCCGGCAAACTCGTCCGCGCAGGGCGGCTGTGAGGCGTCAGCCCCAGCGACGCACGTCATCTCCGGCCCCAAGTACGTCATCCCCGGGCTTGACCCGGGGATCTCGTGCCATGGAGCCGCGCACGACGCGCACCCCATGATCACCATCCGCAACGTCCGGAAATCCTACGTCGCCCGCGGCGCCGAACGCCTCGCCCTCGACCACGTCGACCTCGACATCGCAAAAGGCGAGTTCGTCGCCTTCGTCGGGCCCTCCGGCTGCGGCAAGTCCACCCTCATGAACATGATCGCCGGCATCCTCCCGACCGAGGAAGGCAGCATCGTCCACAACGGCCGCCCCGTCGCCGGCATCAACCGCCACGTCGGCTACATGACCCAGCAGGACGCCGTGCTCCCCTGGCGCACCGTCCAGCAGAACGTCGATCTTCCCCTCCGCCTCCACGGCATCCCGGCCCATGAACGCGCCACCCGCACCGCCGCCATGCTCGCAACCGTGGGCCTCCAAGGCTTCGAACGCGCCTACCCCGCCGAACTCTCCGGCGGCATGCGCAAACGCGTCGCACTCGCCCAGCTCCTCGCCTACGAGCCCGGCACCCTCCTCATGGACGAACCCTTCGGCGCGCTGGACGCCCAGCTCAAGCTGCTCATGCAGGAACAGCTCCTGAAAATCTGGTCGGAACGCCGCCAGACCGTCGTCTTCGTCACCCACGACCTCGCCGAAGCCATCACCCTCGCCCAACGCGTCGTCGTCTTCAGCGGGCGCCCCGGCCGCATCAAGCAGATCGACACCATCGCCCTCCCCCCCGAACGCGACGTCTTCCGCGTCCGCTTCCTCCCCGAGTTCGAAGCCGCCTACACCCGCCTCTGGGACGCCCTCGCCCCCGAGATCAGGTCCGGAGAAGCGGCATGAGCGGCACCCTCGAACTCACCGCCGAAGGCGCCCGAACCCCCCGCGTCGCCGCCGCCGAATCCGCCGCCCGCACCCGAAGCTGGGCCATCCTCGGCCTCCGCATCCTCGTCGGCATCGCCTTCATCGCCCTCTGGCACATCGCCTCCGGCCGCTGGATCGACACCCTCCTCGTCTCGACGCCGGGCAACGTGGCCCTCCGCCTCTGGCGCTGGACCGTCGACGGCACCCTCTGGACCAACCTCTCCATCACCCTCCAGGCCACCGCCTTCGGCTTCGTCATCGGCTGCGGCGCAGGCTTCGCCCTGGGCCTTCTCTTCGGCCGCTTCCAGCTCGTCGCCGAGGTCTTCGACCCCTACATCACCGCCATCTACTCCATTCCCAAGATCGCCCTCGCCCCCCTCTTCATCATCTGGTTCGGCATCGGCATCGAAAGCAAGATCGCCGTCTCCGCCGCCATCGTCTTCTTCGTCATCTTCCTCAACACCTACCAGGGCGTCCGCGAGGTGAACCCCCTCTACGTCCACACCACCCGCATCATGGGCGGGGGCGAATTCGCGGTCCTCCGCTACGTCATGATCCCGTCCGCCGCGTCCTGGGTCATTACCGGCCTCAAGGTCAGCGTCCCCTACGCTCTCGTCGGCACCGTCGTCGGCGAGTTCATGTCCAGCAACCGCGGCATCGGCTTCCTCATCAGCCAGGCCACCGGTTTGTTCAACACCACCAGCGTCTTCGCCGGCATCATCGTCCTCGCCGTCGTCGGCGCCCTCATCAACACCGCCCTCAAATACCTCGAAGCCTGGGTGCTCCGCTGGCGCGCCGCATGAACAGGGAACCCACCATGATCACCCGCCGCACCGCCCTTGCCGGAACCGCCGTCACCGCCCTCCCCCGCTTCGCCATCGCCCAACAGAAGCCCGAGCTGCAGACCCTCCGCTCCACCGCCAAATCCTGGATCTGGATGGTGGAAGACTACGCCGTCGCCGCCGGCTTCTTCGACCAGGCCGGCGTCAAGGTCACCGCCAACTCCTCCGGCCGCGGCACCAACATCTCCGCCCTCATCGGCGCCAGCGTCGACGTCGAGTGGGGCGACCCCGGCGAAGCTCTCAACGCCCGCAAGGAGAACCTTCCCTTCCGCACCATCGGCCAGACAGTGGGCAAGTTCGGCAGCCACGTCGTGGTGAAAAAGGACATCCTCGCCAAGCTCGGCGTCACCGAGGCAAGCCCCGTCGACGCCAAGGTCGCCGCACTCAAGGGCCTCCGCATGGGCAACACCGGACCCGGCGGCGCCCCCGACAACCTCCTTCGCTGGCTCGCCGTCCGCGGCAACCTCAACCCCCAGACCGACATGCGCCTCGTGCCCATCCAGGGCGGCGGACCCGCCATCGTCGCGGCCCTCGGCCAGGGCGTCATCGACGGCTTCTGCCTCTCGTCGCCCACCAGCGACCTCGCCGCCACCCGCTTCGGCTGCGACTACCTCTTCAACATGGTCACCAACCCGCCGCCCGAGTTCCGCAGCTACACCTACATCATCTGCAACACCGCCGAACGAACCCTCCGCGACAAGCGCGACGCCCTCATCCGCTTCGTCACCGGCCTCGCCCTCGCCATGAAATCCATCGACCAGGACCCCGCCAGGTTCAAGACCTTCGCCCTCCAGTTCCTGGAGCTCGACCCCTCGATCGCCGAATCCGCGTTCACCAACAACGCGTCGATGTACTACAAGACCCCGCTGCTGACCGAAGCGCAGTTCGCCACCAACATCGCCTTCATCAACACCGCCAACAAGACCGCAGGCCTCGACCCCATGCCCGCAACCCTCACCTTCGCCTCGATGTACGACCCGAGCATCGCCGAAGAAGCCATGAAGCGCCTTTGATCGATCGGGTCACCCGAACCGGTACACCGTCTCCGCATTGCCCCGAAAGATCGCATGGCGTTCCTCGTCGCTCAGCGGAATCTTGATCGCCTGCTGCGGGTCGTCGAAATCCCAGTGCGGATAGTCGCTGGAATACACCAGCCGATCGAACCCGATCCACTCGAACACCTGGCGCAGATGCCGCGGCCGCTCCGGCTCGTCCATCGGCTGCGTCGCGAACCACAGGTTCCGCCGGAAATACTCCGACGGCTTCAGCTTCAACGGCGCCTCTGACCGCATCTTCGACCACGCCGCATCCAGCCGCCAGCACAGCGGCGGCACCCACGCGAACCCCCCCTCGATCATCACGATCTTGAGCTTCGGAAAACGGTCGAACACGCCCTCCAGCACCAGGCTCGTCGCCTGCGTCCACATCGAGTGGCTGAGCATCTGATGCTCCTCGGCATAGAACGACGGCCAGCCCGAGGCCGACGGCGCCGACCCGGTCGGCCCGCCCACATGCAGCCCGATCGGCAACCCGGCCCGCTCCGCCGCCGCGAAGATCGGCCAGTAGCGCCGCCGCCCCAGCGGCTCTGGCGTCCGCGACGAAAGCTGAACCTGCGCGAACCGCGGATCGGCCGACCGCCGCTCGATCTCCGCCGCCGCCGCCTCCGCATCGTCCTGCGGCACCAGGATCGAGGAGCGCAACCGCGGTTCCACGTCCGTGAAGATCGCCAGCTGCCAGTCGTTGAACGCCGTGCACAGCGCCGCCTGCAGGTCCTGGTTCCGCGTCGCATTCCCGTCCAGCAACGGCTCCAGCACGCCGAACTCCACCCCGTTCGGGTCCAGATGCTGGCTGCGGATGAACCCGACGTCCGAACCGGGCGGCCCGCCCGAGGGCGGCCACGCGTCGCGCCGGGCCGTGGCGGGCATGAAGCGCGGGTAGTTGCCGCGCGCCGCATAGATGCCCCGGGTGAACTTGCCGTACTCCGCCAGATGGCTGCGCCACCGCGCCGGCAGGAACGGGTCGAGGTCGCTGGCCTTGCCCAACGCGGGATGGATGTCGCAGTCGATCACGCGCAGCCGGGCCGGTGCCGCGTCGGCGCTGGCGGGGCGGTCGAGTGTGAGGCTCATGCCACGGTCTCCTTCAGGCGCGGATAGGTCGCGAGCGGGTTGTCCACCATCAGCTTGCGGGCAAGATCGCCCGACAGCCCGTGCGGCAGCGCGTCGTCGCCGTCGAATTGCCAATGCGGATAATCGGTCGCGAACAGCAGCATCTCGTCGGACCCGATCATCTCCATGATCCGCTCCACGGCAGCGGCATCCGGCGCATCGAACGGCTGCGCCGTCAGCCGCACGTGCTCGCGCACATACTCCGCCGGCGACCGCGTCACCCACGGAACCTCGGGCCGCACGCCGCGCCACGTCTTGATCGCCCGCCAGAGAAAGCCCGGCAGCCACGACACCCCGCTCTCAACCAGTACCACCCGCAGCCCGGGATAGGTCACGAACGCGCCCTCGTGGATCAGGCTCAGCAACTGGTCCTCGAACGTGCTGGCCTGCGTCACGTAGTCCTGGATGTAGTGCGACGACCACCCGTTCGACGTCGTGGGATGCCGGTGCATGGCCCCGGCATGAAGCGCCAACGGCAGCCCGTGCCGTTCGCACGCCGCCAGCAACGGCCGGTAGTAGCGGCGGCCCAGCATCATCTCGACCGCGACCGGGATCATCACCTGCACGAACCGGCGATCCCCTGCCAGGCGCTCGATCTCCTCCGCCGCCAGCTCGGGGCTCTGCGGCGGCACCAGGATCGAGGCGCGGAACCGCGGATCCCGGTCCAGGTACTCCGCCGCCACCCAGTCGTTGATCGCCCGGCACAGCGCCGCCGCCATCGTTTCGCTGACCGCCACCTGCGCGCCGCTCAACGGGTTGCAGATAGCAAACCGCGTGCCGAACCGGTCGAGCGACTGCGACAGCACCGTCGCGGGATCGGCCGCCGGCCGCCCCCTGGCCGGCCGCCAATCGGCCCGGCATGCCAGCGGCGTCCCGGGCGGATAGCTCGCCATGTCCATCCCGTCGATCCCGCGCGATACGAAGGCATCCCGCCAGTAATCGTCCATGTACGGCAGCAGCGCCGCCACCTCCGGTACCGTCGGATGAATGTCGCAGTCGATCGCGCCCAACGTCCGCATGGTCCCTCCTAGATCTCGACGACGACGTACTGGTCCTCGACCGTCACGGGCACCGTGTCGGCCACATACGGACCACGAACGACGGCCGCCCCGTCCGCCACCTCCGCCGGATACCGCCGGACCTTGACCCGCGACGGCTCGCACCAGCTTTGGCCCGTCCGGACATCGAACTCCCACCCGTGCCACGGGCAGCGCAGCATCTCGTTCTTGCGCGACAGGCAGTACTCCCCCGGTCGCGGCGCCGTCGCCAACCCCGTCAGCAGCCCGGCCGACAGACTCGCCCCCTGGTGCGGGCAGCGGTCCAGCAGCCCGAAGAACGCGCCGTCCAGGTTGAACACGGCGATCGGCTTGCCGGCCACGTGGACAAGCCGCCGCGCGCCGGGCGGAATATCCGCCACCCGGGCCACGACGTGGCGGGTTCGGACAGGCGAGTCTTGCGTCATGGACCGATCGGCCTCGGTATTTGCATTATCCATAATCTATAACCTAGACTGCGCCAAGGGAAAGCTCAAGCGAAGCCAACCCCCGGGGGATGACGGAGCGCGCATGAAGATCACAGGCGTCGAGACCTTCCTGATCAAGGCAGGACCACCCCAGGGCGTCGCCGGCCAGACCGAGGGCGCATCGGGCACCATGGCCACCGCGACCGGCCTCCCCTTCGGCACTACCCGCCATTGGCTCTTCATCGAGGTCCATACCGACGCCGGCATCGTGGGCGTCGGCGAGGGCAGCGGCTGGCCGCTGGTCGTCGAGGCCGCGGTGCGTGATCTGGTGCCCGTCCTGCTCGGCGAAGACCCCACCCACATCGAGCGTCTCTGGCTCAAGCTCCGCGCCGCCATGGGCGCCCACGGCGTCACCGGCACCGTCGGCGGCGGCGCCCTCAGCGCGATCGAGATGGCCCTGTGGGACATCAAGGGAAAGGCGCTCGACACCCCGGTCTGGAACCTGCTGGGCGGCCGGGTCCGCGACCGCATCCGTGTCTACGCCCACGCCAGCACGCCCGCCCACGCGAAGGCCTGCGTCGCCATGGGCTACACCGCGCTGAAGACCGGGGGCGTCGCCAGACCCCTGGAAAAGGTCGCCATCCTGCGCGACGCCGTCGGCCCGGACGTCGACCTCATGGTCGACCTGCACGGCCCGCCGGACCTCGCCGTCAAGGACGCCATGATCGTCGGCCGCGAGCTCGAACGCTACCGCCTGCTGTTCTGGGAGGAACCCGTCTCCTGCGAGAACTGGGACGGCCTCGCCCGCCTGCGCGACACCGTCGCCATCCCCCTTGCCACCGGCGAACGCCTCGCCACCGTGTGGGAGTTCCAGCGCCTGCTCGCCCAGGGCTGCGCCGACGTGCTGCAGCCCGATACCGGCCGCTGCGGCGGCATCTTGCAGATGCGCAAGGTCGCCGCCCTCGCCGAGGCCAGCTTCGCCACCATGGCCCCTCACTCCGGCTCCCTCGGCCCCATCGCCGAGTACGCCGCCCTCCACGTCCTCGCCTCCATCCCCAACGCCCTCATCCTCGAACGCTTCTCGCACGACTGGCCGGCGCGCGAGCTGGTCGCCACGCCCCCCGTCCAGGTGATCGACGGCCACATCGCCGTGCCCGACCGCCCGGGCCTGGGCGTCGAGCTGGTGAAGCCCGAGCTGGCGAAGCACTCCCCCGGCCACAACGCGGGCATCCGCCCCAACGCAGGCTCCGGCACCTACGAGGAAGGCACCTTCACCGAACACGTCCAGGTCCAGACCCGCTGGCGCCGCGCCCGCTACTTCGCCGGCAGCCCGTGACAACGATCGCGACCGTCGAGGCGCGCACCGTCCGCGTGCCCCTCGCCACCCCCGTCGCGTTCTCCACCCGGCGCATCGCCGCGCGCCACTACACCATCGTCCGCCTCACCACGACCGACGGCGTCGCAGGCTTCGGCTTCTGCCACGGCGGCGCGCAGTTCGGCGGCCTCGCGACCACCGCGGTGCGCGAGATGCTGCGCCCCCGGCTGATCGGCCAGGACCCCCACTGCACCGAGGCGCTCTGGGCCGACATGGTCCAGGACACGCTCCTGAACGGCCGCGCCGGCGCCGTGATGCGCGCGATCTCGGCCGTCGACATCGCGCTGTGGGACCGCAACGCCCGCAGCACCGGCCTGCCGCTCTGGCGCTACATGGGCAGCTTCCGCACCACGACGGTGCCCGCCTACGCCAGCGGCGGCTACTACGTCGATGGCGGCACCGAGGAGGTCCGGCGCGAGGTGGAGGCCCACGTGGCCGCCGGGTTCGACGCCGTGAAGCTCAAGATCGGCGGCGCCTCCCCGTCCCGGGACGCCGCCCGGGTGCGCACGGCGCGCGAGATCCTGGGCCCCGACCGTCTCCTCCTGCTGGACGCCAACAACGCCTGGTCCGACGTCGCCGACGCCGTCCGCGCCCTCCGCCCCCTGGTCGAATACGACCCCTACCTGATCGAGGAACCCTTCGGCCCCGAGGACCTGGAAAGCCATCGCCGCCTCGCCGAAGCCCTCCCGCTCACCATCGCCTCGGGGGAGATCGCCGCCGGCCGTCACGCCCACCGCGACCTGATCGAGCGCGGCGGCGTGACCGTCCTCCAGCCCGACGTCGCCGTCTGCGGCGGCATCACCGAATGGCGCCGCATCGCCGCGATGGCGGCCAGCGCGTCGGTCCCCGTGATGTCGCACTCGTTCCACGACATCAACGCCCACATGATCGCCTCGGTCCCCAACGGCCGCTTCGTGGAATACTTCCCGGACGACTCCATCCTTCCCTTCCGCCGACTGCTGGACACCCAGCTGCAGGTGCAGGCCGGCGCGATCATCCTCCCGGCCACCCCCGGCCTGGGCTTCGGCTTCGACCCGGCAGCGCTGGACCGGTATGGGCAGGATGGATGGGCATAGCCGCCGCCTGCAACCATCGTCCCGGGCAAAGTCACGACCGCACGTCAGTAGCCTGTTGTTTTGCCCGCCAGCTTCGTAGAGTCGGGTCGTTCTTCCGATTCAGGTGACCAATGACTGAACTGCCCCGGGCCGAGTCGTCGGCGGATCTTGGAACCTACAAGCAGGAACTGCGACGGACACTCGGTCCCGCACAGGTCTTTGCGATCTCGTTCGCGTTCATGTCCGTCGCGATCGGCATCTTCGGCACCTACGACGATGTTCTCCGGACTGCCGGGCCCGTCGGAATCTGGCTTTGGGTCGTCTCCGCGGTCGGCCAGACGCTCGTCGCGCTCGTGATCGCACAATTCGCGGCGCGCATCGCGCTCACCGGATCGGCCTATCAGTGGGCGTCGCGCCTCGCCAATCCCCGGATCGGCTGGGGCTTCGGGTGGCTCAGCTTCTGCTATCTCGGGATCGCCGTGGTCGCTGTCGACAGCGCCCTCGCAAGCCAGGCATTGATGCCGATGCTCGGTCTGGAGGCGAACGAGGGCACCGCGCGCATCATCACGCTCGCCGTCCTGCTGCTCCAGACAGTGCTTGCCATCGCATCGACCCGCATCGTCGGAATCCTCAACACGTGCGCCGTGGGCGTCGAGTTCGTGATCGTTGGTGTGCTGGTGGTCGCATTGGTGGCCGCGGTCGCGATCACCGGACTGGGGTCCGCCAGCAATCTCACCTCCCGCGGGATAACGGCCGGTGCATCCGACTATTTCGGGGTGGGCGGCGGACTGATGCTGGCGATGATCATGGGCCTCTCGACACTGTCCGGCTTCGACGCCGCCGCGAACCTCGCCGAGGAGGCAAAGGAGCCCTTCCGCGACGTCCCGCGCGCGATCGTGGGATCGGTCGTGGCGGCCAGCGTGCTGGGATTGCTGTTCCTCGTCGCGCTCACGGTGGCGATGCCCGACGTCGCGCGGATCAGCCGCAGCGGATCGCCCGTTGCCGACATCCTGCATGATCAGCTCGGCCCCGTCGTCGAAACCTCGCTGCTGGTCGCCATCGCCTTCGCGTTCTTCGCCTGCGGCATGGTCGTGATGACGACCGCCGCACGCCTGGTCTATGCAATGTCCCGCGACCGGCGCTTCCCCGCCCACCAGCTGATGCGCAAGGTGAACGCGCGCACCCAGACACCCATCCCGGCAACCCTCCTGATCCTTGCCGGAGGCGCCCTCCTGATGGTCGCGCTGCCCGGTGAGGCGCTGCTGGCGCTGATCACGGCGTCGACGATCCTTCCCGTCCTGATCTATGCCGCGACGGTCGTTCTCTACCTCGCAGTCCGCGCGAAACTCGACCGCAAGGAAGGTGCGTTCGACCTCGGGCGGCTCGAGCTGCCGGTCGCGATCAGCGCACTCGTCTGGCTGGTCGCCGCGACGTTCGTGCTCGTGACCCCGGCGGCGGCCGTCACCCCCGTCCTCATCGTCCTCGGCCTGATGCTGGTCGGCGGCCTGTATTTCGTCGGCATGCTGCTCTTCGATCGCAAGTCGCTGGAGTCGGAACCGGACGCCATCACCATCGCAACCCACTAGGCGCCTGCGTGACCCGACCGCCGGCCCGCCGATACGTTGGCCGCGCCCTCGCCGCCTTGCTCCTGAGCGCCCCCGGGACGGACAGGAGTGCTCTCGCCCAACAACCGGCCACCCTGCAGCAGCAACGGCAGGCGGACGCGAAAGCGGCGGCGCCCGGCTTCTGGCAGCGCGGCACCCTGACCGGCGACTGGGCCGGCCTGCGTACCGCCCTGTCCGATCGCGGCGTCGCGTTCAGCGGATTCTATGTCGGCGAGGCATTCGCCAATGTCAGCGGCGGCATCAAGCGCGGCGCGACGTACGACGGCCTGTTCCTGCCACAGGCCGACATCGACCTGCAGAAGCTCGTCGGGTGGCGGGGCGCCAGCGCCTCGGTCTCGATGATCCAGGGGCACGGCCCCTCCATATCCACCGGATACACCGGCGATCTGCTCGGCGTCTCCAGCACGACGGCGATCCCGCCGGCGACGAGGCTGTACAGTCTCTGGCTGCAACAGAACCTCTTCGGGGATGCGCTCTCGATCAGGGCCGGCCTGATGAACGTCGATGCGGAGTTCATGACCAGCGCGACCGCCGCCGTGTTCGTCAACCCGGGGTGGGTGGGCTTCGACCTTCCGGGCGGCGGCCCGGCCTACCCCTTGTCCTCGCCCGGCATCCGCGTGCGGCTGCGGCCTGGGCCGGACGGAGCGTACGTGCAGACGGCCGTCTTCGCTGGCGACCCGACCGGCCATCACGGGTCGAACACGGCCACGGCACTCCCCCGCGGCACAGTGATCAGCTTCAACGGCGGGGCATTCACGATCGCGGAGATCGGCTACGCGACCCACCAGCCCGGCGAGAGTGGCGCTCACGCCGCCGCATACCGGCTGGGCGGCTGGTACCACACCAGCAAACGGTTCGCCGATGAGCGTTATGCCACGAACGGACTATCCCTCATCGACCCGGCCTCAACCGGCATCCCCCGCGAGCATAAGGGGAACTGGGCCGTCTACGGGATGGCCGACGCGACGCTCTACCGCGCCGGGACGGTCGGGATCGACGGTTTCGGCCGCATCGGGACCAGCCCCGGCGACCGCAACCTGCTCACCTTCTATTTCGATGCCGGCATCGCGATCAGGGGCCTCGCACCCACCCGGCCCGGCGACGCGCTCGGGGTATCGATCGGCTATGCGCAGATCGGCCGGAATGCACGGGGACTCGATCGCGACAGGCGGGCCGTCACCACCACTACCCTCTACCCCGTTCGCAATCAGGAGATCGTGCTCGAACTGACATACCAGGCCCAGTTGACGCCATGGATGGTGGTGCAACCGGACGTGCAGTACGTGATCAATCCCTCCGGCCGGGTGCTCAACGAAAACGGCTCCATCCGGCAGAACGCCCTCATTCTCGGCCTTCGATCGACCCTGACCTTCTAGCCGGCGCGATGCCCGCCGCCGTGTTCGCCGGCCTCGACCGGCCCGTCATCAATACCCCACCGCAGCATCCACCACGTTCCGCAGCGCCTCCCCCCGCCCGAACCGGCCCAGGTTATCGACAAAAATATCCACAGACCGCTCCGCCGTGCCCAGCGTCGTGCCCGCATTGTGCGGCGTCACCAGCACGTTCGGCATGTCCCAGAACGGGCTGTCCGCCGGCAGCGGCTCGGTCGCATGCGCGTCCAGCGCCGCGCCCGCGATCCAGCCCTCCGCCAAGGCCCGGTGCAGCGCCGCCGGGTCCGCGACCGCACCACGGGACACGCACACATAGAACGCCGACGGCTTCATCGCCCGGAAATGCCGCTCCGTCAGCATGAACCGCGTCTCGGGCGTGATCGGGGCCGCAACGACGACGAAATCCGCCTCGGCCAGCAGCTCCGGCAACGCATCGGCCGGCAGCATCCGCCGCACATGCGCGACCGCCCCCGCACCACGCCGGGTCGCGATGCACCGCATCCCGAACGCGTCCGCCCGCCGCGCGATCTCCGCGCCGATGTTCCCCACCCCGATCAGCCCCAACGTCGCCCCGTGCAGCTCGGTCGACACATGCCGCGTCCAGGCATGCGCCCGTTGCGCATCGATCCACTCGGTCGCGCGCCGGGCCAGCATCAGCATCGCCATCAACGTGTACTCGGCGATCGGAATGGCCCCGTTGCCCTTCGACGACGTCAGTCGCACACCCGCCTTGGCCAACGCCGCCACCGGCTCCTGATCCATCCCCGCCGACCAGCAATGCAGCCACGCCAGCCGCCCGAGCCCCGGCAGCACCCCGCGCACATGCCCGGCCGCGATATCCGCATGCGGCAGCGCCGCCAGGAACGACTGCGGATCGGCATGGACGTCCAGCACCGCGTCCCCCGCGGCCGCCCGGATGCGCGCCGATTGATCCTCGCTGAACCGGTACTCGGCGAAGTTCGGCCCCAGCAACGCGATGGTGCGCCGCTCAGCCATCGCGTCCGCCCTTCATGCCGGGTCGATCTCGACGGCGCCCTTGTCCTTCAGCGATTGCAGCAGCTCGTCCCGCGCACTCAGCGTATGGTGCAGCGACACGCGCGCCGCACGCTCGGGGTCGCGGGCCTCCAGCGCCTCCAGCAGGTCCCGGTGCTGCCGCATCACCGCAGCCAGGCGCTGCTCGCTGTAGCCGATGCTGCGGCGAAGCGCGTCGACCAGGGTGGACCGGCCCTCCAGGATGTCGCGTGCCAGCGGGTTGTCGCAGATCGCGTGCATCGTCCGGTGCAGCCGCCTGTTCGCGTCGACGATGTCGAGCGCGGCCTGCCCCGCCGCCGCCGCCTCGAACGCCTCCACCGCGCGCGTCACCGCCGCGATGTACGGCGCGTCGGCCACCCGGGCCGCCTCGGTCGCGAGCATCGCCTCGATGGCGCCGCGGATGTCGTAGATGTTGCCGATGTACCGGGCATTGACCTTGCGGATGATCGCGCCGCGGTTCAACCGCATCTCGACGACGCCTTCCCCCTGCAACTGATGCAGCGCCTCCCGCACCGGGTTCGCGCTGACGCCGTAATGCGCGGTCAGCGTGGCAAGGGTAAGATGCTGCCCGAGCTGCCAGACGCCCGAGACCACGTCGGAGCGGATCTGGTCCCGCAACCGCGCATAGGCGGGCGTGGAGAAGCTGCTGGACTCGGTTTGCATCATGTCCATAGTCTGGATTATGGACAATGGAAAATCAATGACCCTGTGGCCCGTCGGCGCGCAGCTCGGCGAAAGCCCGTTCTGGGACGAACCCACCCAGTCCCTCTTCTGGGTCGATATCCGCGCGCCCCGCCTGCACCGCCACTCGGCCCAGGGCGCCGCCCTCGCCACATGGACCCTCCCCGCCCCCATCGGATGCTTCGCCCTGCTGGAAGACGGCCAGCGCGCCGTCGTCTGCCTCAGCGACGGCCTCTGGCTGCTCGACCTCGGGACCGGACAGCTCGTGCACATGCTCGACCCGGAACCGGACCGCCCCACGAATCGCATGAACGACGGAAAGATCTCCCCCTGCGGCCGCCACTTCGTGTTCGGCTCCATGGACGACCGCCCGGACAAGGAGCCGACGGGAACGCTCTACTGCCTCTCCGCCGACGGAGCATGCCGCGTTCTGGCCACGGGCCTCACCGTATCCAACGGCGTCGCCTGGAGCCCCGGCGGCGAAACCCTCTACTTCTCCGACAGCCGCGCCTCCACGATATGGGCCTGCGACTGGAACGCCCAGGCCGGCACGATCGCCAACCGCCGCGTGTTCGCAACCCCCGACGCGCAGCAGGGCCGCCCGGACGGCGCCGCGATGGACACCGAAGGCCACTACTGGTCCGCCGGGGTCTCGGCCGGCCGTTTGAACCGCTTCGCCCCGGACGGACGCTGCGTCGACTCGAGCCTCCTGCCCGTGCAGGCCCCCACCATGCCGGTCTTCGGCGGGGCGGACGGAACGACCCTCTACATCACCTCGCATCGCCACACCCCCAACCCCGCCACCGACGACGGCGCCATCGTTGTCCTTCAGACCGCTCACAAGGGCGCGCCACAACGGCGATTCAGCCTTGCGTAGCCGCACCCGGTCGCATTGACATTCGATTATATAGAATGCAAACTGTCGCCAACATGGAAACCCTGAACAGGGCGGGAGCATGGGGTGGGGCGAATGAACATCGATGCCGGGCGCCAAAGCCTCGCCCTCGTGGCCGGCTCGGTGCGTGGCAGCGGTTCCCCGCCGCGCTCCAGCGCCTTCAGCCGCTGGGCCGACCGCCGCTTCGGCCTCTTCGCCATCGGTCCCACCGTCCTCGCGATGGTGTTCGTCTTCGGCATCCCGCTCGTCTTCTCGTTCTATCTCAGCACCCGCGGCCTCAGCGCCACGCAGTCCCTGTTCGGCGGCGACAACGTCGGCCTCGCCAACTACGTCGACCTGCTGACCGACCCCGAATTCATCTCGAGCCTCGTGCAGACCCTCGTCTACACCGTCGTGGTCGTCGCCGTGGAGCTGGCCCTCGGCCTCGCGATCGCCATGCTGCTCAACGCCAACCTCCCCGGCATCGGCCTGTTCCGCACCGCCCTGATCGTCCCGATGATGATGACCCCCATCGTCGCCGCCCTGTGCTGGAAGCTCCTGCTCGACCCCGCGAACGGCCTCGTCAACCTCATCATCGGCGTCCCCATCGTCTGGCTCGGCCACCCCACCCTCGCCATGCTCTCCGTCTCCGTCGTCAACATCTGGCAGCACGTCCCCTACGTCGCCATCCTGCTGCTGGCCGGCCTGCGCTCCCTCCCGGCCGAACCCGCCGAAGCCGCCTCGATCGACGGCGCCAGCCGGCTGCAGATCTTCTGGCACGTCACGCTGCCGCTGCTCGAAAGCCACATCATCGTGGCCCTCCTGCTCCGCACCATCTTCGAGTTCCGCAGCTTCGAGAACGTCTACATCCTCACCGGCGGCGGCCCGGCCAACGCAACGCAGCTCCTGTCCATCTTCACCTACATGACCAGCTTCGTCCGCTTCGACCTCAGCCTGGGTGCCGCCTCCGCCTGGTTGATGCTGCTGATCGCGCTGGGCATGTGCGCCCTGTTCGTCGCCGCCCTCCGCCGAAGGGGCCCCGTATGACCGCCGCCGCACTCTCCCGCCGCCGCAGCCGGCGCCGCAAGGCCCTCTCGGCCGCCGCCGCCTACCTGACGCTCGGCGTCCTCACCCTGCTCTTCGTCTTCCCCCTCGCCTGGGTGTTCGGCATCTCCCTCAAGACCCGCCTCCAGGCCATCGCCAACCCGCCTTTGCTGATCTGGACGCCCACCTTCGAGCACTACGCGACCGTGCTCGGCCGCGCCGACTTCCTGCAGGCCTTCCTCAACAGCGTCCTCGTCTCCGGCGGCGCCGTATCCCTGTCGCTGCTGATCGGCGTCCCCGCCGCCTACGCCTTCGCCCGCTTCCCCTTCCGCGGCGGCTCCGCGCTGTTCTTCGTCCTGCTCGTCATGCGCATGCTGCCGCCCATCGCCGTCCTCGTGCCGATGTACGTCATCTTCAACATGATCGGCCTCATCAACACCCGCCTCTCCGTCGTGCTCGCCTACACCACCTTCAGCCTGCCCCTCGTCGTCTGGGTCATGCGCGGCTACTTCGAGGAACTCCCGCGGGAGCTGGAGGAAAGCGCCTGGGTCGACGGCGCCACCCGCGCCACCGCCTTCTATCGCGTCGTCCTGCCGCTCGCCCGCCCGGGCATGGTCGCCGCCACCATCCTCTGCCTGCTGCTGGCCTGGAACGACTTCCTGTTCGCCGCCGTCCTCACCAACCAGGCCACGCGCACCCTGCCCGTCCTCATGGCCGGCTACTCCGGCGGCGACGCCGGCGTCGAATGGGGACCCATGACCGCCGCCGGCGTGCTGGTCGTCCTGCCCGTCCTGCTCTTCGGCTTCGCGGCCCAGCGTCACCTCGTCTCGGGCCTGTCATCCGGCGCGGTCAAAGGCTGAACACGAAAAGAACAAGGGAACGCCACCCATGACGCACCTCGACCGCCGCCACCTGCTGGCAGGGGCCGCCGCCACCGCCCTCGCCCGCCCCGCCCTGGCCCAGGGCAAGCCGGAAAAGCTCGTCCTCGTCGGCGTCAACGCGCCCATCCAGGGCGCCCTCATCGACGAGGTCCTGCCGGAGTTCGAGCGCAAGCACGGCATCAAGGTCGAATACAACCTCCTCCCCATCGACGCCCTCTACGCCAAGCTCCGCGCCGAACTCAACGCGGCCTCCGGCACCATCGACGTCCTGCAATGGAACCCGGCCATGACCGGCTGGATCTCCCCCCACCTCGAGGATCACGCGAAGCTCCTGAAGGAGTTCGGCGGCCGCGAACCCGGCTACGACTGGGACGACATGCTGCCCTCCGTGCAGGCGATGGCCACCTACGACGGCAAGTTGCAGGGCATCCCCTTCCGCGTCACCAACCCCGTGCTGCACTACCAGAAGGCGCTGCTGGAAGCCGTGGGCTTCGCCGAGCCGCCGAAGACCTTCGCCGAACTCCGCAAGGCAGCCCTCGCGCTCACCGCGGCCGGCGCCCCCGGCCGCTACGGCATGGCCATGATCGGCCGCCAGGGCCCCGGCATGACGACCGCCTTCGCCCCCTTCGTCTTCTCGTCCGGTGGGAAGTTCTACGACGCGAAGACCGGCGAGGTCTTCATCAACCGGCCCGAGGCGGTCGAGGCGCTCGACTTCTATGCCGGCCTGCTCAACCGCGACAAGGTCGTCCCGCCCGAGGTGACCACCTGGGAGTTCGACGAGATCGTCGCCGGCGGCCAGTCCGACCGCTACGCCATGGCCATGACCTTCGCCCCGTACGGCACGCTGCTGAACGATCCGGCCGTGTCCAAGACGGGCGGCCGCTGGGCCTGGGCCGTGCCCCCGGGCGCCAACGACCCGTCCCAGAGCAAGACCACGATCGGCGGCTGGAGCTTCGCCGTCCCCAAGGCCTCCCGCGCCAAGGAACTGGCCTTCGAGCTCGTCCTGCTCGCGACCAACAAGCGCTGGATGCTCCGCTCCATGGAGCGCGGCAACGCCCCGCCCCGCAAATCCGTGCTGATGGACGAAGCCATGCGCGCCAAATACGGATGGGCCCCCGTCGCCGCGAAGGCCCTGGAAAACGCCGAGGCGCTCCCGAACGACCCGCTCTGGCCCGCCTTCGACTCCCGCATGCGCATCGGCATCTCCCAGGCGCTGCTGGGCCAGACGACCGCCAAGCAGGCGATGGACACCGTCGCCGCGGACATGCAGCGCCAGTTTCGAAGGGCCCAGGGCGCGCGCTAGGACAGCCGCCGCTCACGGCACCCAGGACGTCTCCAGCAACGTGTTGCCCCGGGGCGCGGCGGCCGCGTCCGGTCGCGCCGCAACGGCCGCGCCCGGCATCTGCCGCACCGCCAGCAGCCGCATCACGTCCGCGATGTCGCCAGCCGTCTCCAGCGTCTCCAGCCGCTCGAACAACGGCAGCACGTCGGACTTCGGCAGCGCCCGCCGGGCGCAGTCATGGAACTTCTCCCACAGCTCGTCGCCCGTCATCGGCTGGTCGCCGCCGCGTCCCACCTGATGCGCGATCCGGCGCGACAGCACCCGCCCGTCATGCAGCGTCACCCGCACCTCCGCCCCGAACTGCTGCGCGGAATCGTCCGCCATCTCCGGGTGCCCCCGCGCCATCGTCTTCGCCAGCAACGCCCGCACCTCCGGCTCGAGATGCGCCTCCCCCTCGAAATGCCCCAGCCGCACCGCGCCGCTCAGCAGCGCGCGCGCCACGACGTACTGCGCGCTGAACTTCGCCTGCAGCGGCGTCCGCGGATCGGGGTTGTCCGTATGCGGCAACCGGCGGGAATGCGGCATGATCTCGATGGCCGCCACGTCCGGCGCGCGGATGCCCTCCTCCGCCCGCAGCGCCAGCATCATCGAGATCGCCGCATGCGTGCTGCCGCAGCACGGGAACTGCTTCAGCCCCATGCTGTCCGAAACGACCTCCAGCGGGTCGGCCCAGTTCTCAAACATCATCTCCGCGTCGAACCGGCCGGGACCGTTGAACGCGTTCAGATAGCCCTGCTTGTGCTCCAGCGCCGCCGGGTTCGCGTCATACCCGGCCTCGGCCAGCAACACCGCCAGCAGTCCGTTTCGGGTCGATTGCCCGACATGCAGCGGCTTCACCATCGTGCCGAAATTCGCCTTCAACCCGGCCGCCGACGATGCCGCGATCGCGAACGCCGTTGTCAGCCGCGCCGCGTCCAGCCCGATCAGATGCCCCACCGAGGCGACCGTCCCGAACACGCCGATCGTCGCCGTCGGGTGCCACCCCTTGTCGTAGTGGACGAAGTTGACCGCCCGCGCGAGGCGTATCTCCGCCTCGATCCCCACCACGTAGGCCTGGATCAGCTTCGCCCCCGACAGCCGCCGCGCCTCCGCCACCGCCATCAGCGGCGCCACCAGCGGCACCGACTGGTGCCCGCCCAACGGCTGGCTGAAATCGTCGTAGTCCAGCGCGTGCGACGCGGTGCCGTTGAAGAACGTCGCATCCAGCGCCGAAGTCTTCCGGCTCGTCCCCACCAGCGTGCACGGCCCCGGCGCGTCCGCCACCCCGGGCGTCTGCAGCAGCAGCGCCGCGCACGGCTCCCGCGACCCGGCGAGCATCACGCCCAGCGTGTCCGTGATCGCCGTCCGCGCCTGGGCCGTCGCCCGCGCCGTCATATGCCCGGGCCCGAACGCCAGCACCCGCTCGGCCAAACGCTGCAACAGGGTCGGTTGCTGCGATGTCTCGCTCATGCCCGCGCGCCTTCCAGTTCCATCGCACGGCTGTTGGACTGCACCTGCGCCGCCGTGCGCCCCGCGATGCGGCCGAACGTCGCGCCGGACACGAGCCCCGTCCCCGCCGGGTAGTTGTCGTAGAACAGCCCGCCGATCATCTCGCCGCAGGCCAGCAGCCCCGGGATCGGCCGCCAATCCGTCCCGACGACCCGCGCGTTCTCGTCGACCTTCAGCCCCCCGAAGGTGAACGTGATGCCGCCCGTCGCGGTATAGGCGTAGTACGGCGGCGTCTCGAGCTTCGTCGCCCAGTTGGTCTTCTCGAGCGCGAGCCCCCGGGTCGACATGCCGTCCTTCTGCGTCGGATCGAACCCGTCCGACGCGTGCTGCGCCGCGGCGTTGTACTCCTGCAACGTCAGCAACGCCTGCGTCTTGTCGTCGATGTCCATCTGCTCGACCAGGCCCTCCAGCGTGTCGGACATCAGCGGCTGGCTGGTGGAATAGCGGGGCTCCAGTAGATGGACGACCTGGCTGTCGAACACCTGGTACGCCTTCGCCCCCGGCTCGGCGAGGATCGCCCGGCCATACTTGGCATAGGTGAACATCGCCCCGTCCTCGCCCTCGTCGACGAACCGCCGGCCGCGCCGGTTGATCATGACGCCATACAGGTAGCTCAGCCGGTTGCTCCGGTCCGTCAGCTCCCGCGGCGCGAAATTGCCCCAGTCGGCCGAGATCGGCGTCGCGTGGCACCCGCTCCACTGCCCCCACGGCATCGCGCCCATGTCGGCCATCGCCATCCGCAGCCCGTCGCCCTGGTTGTGCGGCGTGCCCCGGACCTTCGCCGCCCCCACCAGCGGCCCGATATGCTGCGTCCGCATCTGCACGTTCGCCTCGAATCCGCCGCAGCCCAGGATGACGGCGCGCCCCGCGATCTCGTGGATCCCGTCATCGTCGCGCACCGTGACCCCGCTCGCATGCCCCCGCTGGTCCATCAGCAGCCCGATCACCGCGGCGCCGTACCGCACCTCGATCCCCATGCGCTCCACCGTCGCGAACCAGCTCCGCGACAGCCCCACCCCCTCATGCTCCGCGCGGACCACGAGGCCCCGCGCCCAGATCACCTTGTTGCCCTTCCGCACGCCCGTCAGCGACATCGCCGGCTCCATCTTGATCCCGCCCACGCGGTTCATCCAGAACACCGTGTCCTTCGAGTTCTCGACCAGGATCCTCGACAGCACCGGGTCCGTCTGGCCCGAGGTCACGCGCATCAGATCGCCGTGGAAGTCGTCATGCGTGTAGGGCTGGATGCCGCTGTAGAAATCCTCGTACTCCTCCTCGACCCCAGGCAGCAGCGGCCCGATCTCCTGCGGGTCGTCGAACGCGAACCGAAGCACGCCCCCGCTCCAATGCGTGTTGCCGCCGCGCATCTCCCGTGGCGCCTTCTCCAGCACGACGACCCGCCCGGCCCCGTTCTCCTTGGCCGACACGGCGGCGGCCAGCGCCGCGTTGCCGGCGCCGACGACGATGACGTCATAAGGTTGGCTGCTCATGGACAATCCTCCGGAAGCGGGCGGCGCAGCAGCGCGGCCAGGTGGGATGCGGTGTGGGTTTCAAGGGTCAGGACGGCGTCGCGGATGCGCTCGGCCTGGTCGCGGGGGATGACCAGCGCCGCCGAAGCCAGGAACTTCGTCGACACCGCCGGCTCGTCCAGCGCCCGCTCGCCCGCGCCGCTGTTGACCCGCACGTGGCGGAACAGCGTGCGCCCGTCCCGCAGGTGCAGGCGGACCCCGCCCGAGAACGCGGCCGGGAACGCGCTGTCCGGATCGGCGGCGCAGCTCACCCTGGCCGCGAGGTCGAGCACCGCCGGGTCGCGCAGCGCCTCCGGCATCAGGTCGGCCAGCCCGAACGCGCCGCGCAGCAGACAGGTCGCAACGACGAACTGGGCGCTGAACTTGCCCTCGTAGTCGTTCCCCGGCCGGATCTTCGCCGCATGCGGCTCCGCGACGATCGGCATCGTCTCGCGCGGCAGCAACGCCTCCACCCGCGCGATCGCCGCCGCCGGGACCTCGGCATGCAGCTCGATCGCCGCATCCGCGCAGCCATGGATGAAGTGGCACACCGGATACGGCTTGATCGCCGTCGCCGCCAACTCCCACACCCTGCCCAGCGTCGCCAGCTCCGCCGCCACGTCGACGGGCGCCGCCGGGTGCTGCAGGTGCGTCTCGAACAGCCCGAAGCGGCCCTCGTACGGCCGGGTGGGTGCGCGGAACCCGTTCTGCGCCAGCCGCGCCGCCGTGATCCCCGCGACGGCGGCCCAGCCGGGATGCAGCCGCTTCGTCCAGGCGCCCTCCTCCAGGAACACCTGCACGCCGGACGCGGTGCTGGCCGCGATCCCCTGCGCCGCCGTGATCGCCTCCGCGGACAGGCCCAGCAGCCGCCCGGCCACGACAGCCGCGCTGAAATGCGCGACGATCCCCGTCGCATGGAACCCGGCATGATGGAACCCGCCGCGCGCCGCCGCCCCCACGCGGATCGCCGTCTCCATCCCCGCGGCATACGCCACCAGCATCGCCCGGCCGTCGACGCCCAGCGCCTCACCCATCGTCAGCGCGGTCGGCAGGCACGCGGCCGTCGGATGGACGATGCTGGCCAGGTGCGTGTCATCGAAATCCAGGCCGTGGATCAGCATGCCGTTGATCATCGCCGCGTCGCGCAGCGGCAGCCGGACCGCGCGGCCGATCACGCTGCACGGCCCCGCGCCCCCCAGCGCCACCGCCCCCGCCAGCGACGCGTCCGCGAAGTCGTAGGCGTTCGACCCCAGCCCGCACCCCAGCGCATCCAGGATCAGCAGCTTCACCCGCGCCAGCACCGCGCCCGGGATATCCTCGAACGACAGCCCGGCGGCGAACCGCGACAGAATGCCCGCCGCACTCGGGGCCAGAAGGCGCTGCGGCAGGCTATCCGGCATGGGCGATGCTCCGCTGCTGTCCCGCACCCGCCTCGACCAGGCGGCAATCGGCGGCCGAAAAACTCAGCATGGCCGGGGTGCCCGGCGCCAACGCCTGGCGCGAGAAGGCGCGGATCAGCGCCCCCCCGGCCTCCACGACGTATTCGACGTGCGGCCCCATGTACATGCCGGCCATGATCCGCCCCGGCAGATGGTTCAGCCCCGGCGCATCCTGCCCCGCCCCGGCATCGATCCGGATCGCCTCCGGCCGCAGCAGCGCCACAAGCTGCCCATCCCCCGCCTCCGCACCCTCGTTCACCAGGATCGGCGTCCCGTCCGCAAGCCGCCACTGCAGCCCGTCCCGATGCACCGGCAGGAAGTTGGCGTTGCCGATGAAGTCGGCGACGAACCGGTTGACCGGACGGTGATACAGCTCCTCCGGCGGGCCCTCCTGCACGATCGCGCCCGCCTCCATGACGATCACGCGGTCCGACATCGACAGCGCCTCGGTCTGGTCGTGCGTCACGTACAGCGTCGGCACCCGCAGCTCCCGCTGGATGCGGCTGATCTCCGCCCGCGTGCGGTCGCGCAGCCGCGCATCCAGGTTGGACAGCGGCTCGTCGAACAGCAGCAGTTGCGGCCGCGCCGCGATCGCCCGCGCCAGCGCCACCCGCTGCTGCTGCCCGCCCGAAAGCTCCGACGGACGCCGGTCCGCCAGGTGCCCCATCCCCACGATGCCCAGCGCCCATGACACGGCGCCGGCGTTGTCCCGCTGGCTCTTGCCCGTTCCCGCCTTCACCGTCAGCGGAAAGGCCACGTTCTGCGCCACCGTCAGATGCGGCCAGATCGCATAGGACTGGAACACCATGCCCAGGTCGCGCTCGTGCGGCGGCACGAACAGGTCCCCCACGGCGTCCGACACCACGCGGCCGTTGATTGCGATCGTGCCGCCATTCGGCGTGTCCAGCCCGGCGATGCAGCGCAGCGTCGTCGTCTTGCCGCAGCCGCTCGGCCCCAGCAGCGTCACGAACTCCCCGTCCGCGACATCGAACGAGATCGCCTGGATGACCGTGACGGCCCCGTAGGACTTGACCAGGGTGCGAACGGAAATGCCCATCGATGCGTCCTTCAGCGTGTGCGCGCGCCGGGCATGGCCCAGAGCAGCAGGGACATGACCGCGACCATCAGCACCATCGCCAGGATCGACAGGGCGCTCGCCAGACCCCAGTTCGCCTGCTCGAACGACGCCCAGATCGACACCGACAGCACCGAGGTCGACGCGGTGAAGATCAGGATCGTCGCCGAGATCTCGCGGAAGAAGGCCATGAACAGCAGAAAATAGCCGCTCTGCAGCGATGGCAGGCTGAGCGGCATCACGATGCGCCACACCCCCGCCTGCCGGCTGGCCCCCGCGGTCCACGCCGCCTCCTCCAGGCTGCGGTCGAGCTGCACGAACCGCGCCCCCGCCGTCTCCGTCGCATACGGCAGGAACCGCGTCACATACGCCAGCACGATCAGCGTCAGCGTCCCGTACAGCGGCAACGGCAGGTACGCATACGCCCACAGCAGCCCCAGCCCCAGCACGATGCCGGGAACGCCGAACGGCAGCATCACCAGCGCATCCAGCACCCGCCAGCCCGGCGGCTTCACTCGCACCGTGAAGTAGCTGCACACGGCCCCCAGCAGCACGCCCACCAGCGCGCCCCCGCCCGACACGACCAGCGTGTTCACGATCGCCCGCTGCGTCTCCTCGGACCCCCACACATACGCGTAGTTCCGCAGCGTGAACGCGGCGTCGAACGGGTTCGCCGTGAAGAACTTGATGACCGAGGTATACAGCAGGATCAGGCTCGGCAGCACGAGCGCCACCGCCACATACGTCCCGCACAGCAGGTTCGCCGGCCACCGCCACACGCCCAGCGGAATGGGCGTGATCCGCCCCGCCTTCCCCGTGGTCGCAACCGCCCGCCCGCCCTGCGCCAGCCGCCGCTGCAGCAGGATCGCGATCCCCGTCAGCGCCGCGAGCGTCAGCCCCACCGCCGCCGCCAGCCCGTACGCCGTCGGCGGAAACCGGCACAGCAGGTAGATCTGCGTCGCCAGCACCGTCACCCGCCCGGGCACGCCCAGCAGCACCGGGATGCCGAACTGCTCCAGCGCCATCACCAGGCACAGCAGCGCGCTGGACGCCAGCGCATAGGACAGCATCGGCAGCGTCACCCGGCGCAACATCGTGAACGGCGACGCGCCCGCCGTCCGCGACGCCTCCTCATAGCTCGGGTCCATGCCCATGATCGGCCCGCGCATCGTCAGGTACACGAACGGCA
>CAXTPG010000057.1:0-28652 GCA_964246015.1 uncultured Acetobacteraceae bacterium | reverse complement strand
ACTACGGCTGCGCCAACCAGGCCGGCGAGGACAACCGCAACGTCGCCCGCATGGCGACCCTGCTCGCCGGCCTCCCCGTCGACGTCCCCGGAGCCACCGTCAACCGCCTCTGCGGCTCCGGCCTCGATGCCGTCGGCACCGCCGCCCGCGCCATCCGCACCGGTGAGGCGGAGCTGATGCTGGCCGGCGGCGTCGAGAGCATGACCCGCGCCCCCTTCGTGCAGGGCAAGGCCACCGAGGCCTTCGCCCGCGCGGCCGAGATCTACGACACCACGATCGGCTGGCGCTTCGTCAACGGCCTGATGAAGACGATGTACGGCACGGATTCGATGCCCGAAACCGGCGAGAACGTCGCCGAGCAGTTCCAGGTCACCCGCCAGGCGCAGGACGAGTTCGCGCTCCGCAGCCAGCAGAAGGCCGCTGCAGCCCAGGCCGCCGGGTTCTTCACGCGGGAGATCGCGCCGGTCACGATCAAGGGCCGCAAGGGCGACACGGTGATCGACCGCGACGAACACCCGCGCGGCGACACCACGATGGACATGCTGGCCAAGCTCAGGACCCCCTTCCGCAACCCCGGCACCGTCACCGCCGGCAACGCCAGCGGCGTGAACGACGGCGCGGCCGCACTGCTGCTCGCCAGCGCCGACGCCGCCCGCCGCCACGGCCTCACCCCCCGCGCCCGCGTGGTCGCGATGGCGACGGCAGGGGTCGAGCCGCGCATCATGGGCATCGGCCCGGCCCCCGCGGTGCAGAAGCTGCTGGCCCGCACCGGCCTGACCCTGCGCGACGTCGACGTGATCGAACTGAACGAGGCCTTCGCCTCCCAGGGCATCGCCGTCCTGCGCCAGCTCGGCGTGGCGGAGGACGATCCCCGCGTGAACCCGCACGGCGGGGCCATCGCCCTCGGCCATCCCCTGGGCGCCAGCGGCGCGCGCCTCGCCATGACCGCGGTGAACGCGCTGGAAACCCACGGCGGCAAGCGTGCCATCGTCACGATGTGCATCGGTGTCGGCCAGGGCATCGCCGCCCTCATCGAGCGCGTCTGATGTTCCTCGACCGCCACCGCCCCCTGCTGGACCAGGCCACCGCCGCCTTCGCGACCCGTACCTGGTGGAGCGCCTATCCGGAAAGCACGAAGCCCTACGCCGAGATGAAACCGCTGGACGATGCGGCCTGGGCCGCGCTGGCCGGCCAGCGGTTCGAGACGGGGCAGGCCGCCGAGACCTGGGTCGGCGCCGAAGCCGCCCCCTTCGGCCCGCCCCTCGGCGTCACCTACCCCGCGAACGCCCCGGCAACCCTCGTCGCCCGCGCGCAGGCCGCCGCCCCGCGCTGGGCCGCCGCCAGCCCCGAGGACCGCGTCGGCGTCTGCCTCGAAATCCTCCATCGGCTCAACCAGCAGAGCCACCTGATCGCCCACGCCGTCAGCGCCACCACCGGCCAGGCGCCCCCCATGGCCTTCCAGGCCGGCGGGCCCCACGCGCAGGAACGGGGTCTGGAAGCCGTCGTGCTCGCCCACGCCGAGATGACCCGCATCCCCGCCGCCGCCCGCTGGGAAAAGCCGGCCGGCCGCACGACGATCGTGCTCGACAAGACTTGGCGTGTCGTCCCCCGCGGCGTGGCCCTCGTCATCGGCTGCGCGACCTTCCCCACCTGGAACCTCTATCCCGGCCTGTTCGCGTCGCTCGCCACCGGCAACGCCGTCATCGCCAAACCCCACCCCGGCGCCATCCTCCCCGTCGCCATCACGGTCCGCACCGCCCGCGCGGTGCTGATCGAGGCCGGGTTCGACCCCGACGTGCTGCAACTCGCCCCCGACACGATCGACGCCCCGATCACGCAGGCGCTCGCGACCCACCCCGCCATCGCCGTCATCGACTACACCGGCGGCCCGGCCTTCGGCGCCTGGCTCCGCGCCAACACGACGGCCCTCCTCTACACCGAGGAAGCCGGCGCCAACCCCGTCGTCATCGACGGCACGCCGGACATGGCCGCGATGTGCCAGAACCTGGCCTTCTCGCTCTGCCTCTACTCCGGCCAGATGTGCACCACGCCCCAGAACATTTTCGTGCGGTCGGACCTGGCCGACGCGGTCGCAGCCGGCATCGCCACCGCCGTCGACGCCCTGTTGTCCGACCCGGCCCGCGCCGCCGCCGTCCTCGGCGCCATCGCCAGCGAAGCCACCCTGGCCCGCGTGGCGGAATCCCGCGCCTTGGGCCGCATCGTCCGCGACAGCGCGCCCCTGCCCGGCGAGGCCCGCACCGCCACCCCCCTGATCCTGGCCGTCGACGCCGCCAGCGAAGCCTACCGCGACGAACGCTTCGGCCCCATCGCCTTCATCGTCCGCACCGCCGACACCGCCGAAAGCCTGCGCCTCGCCGCCGAAGGCGCCCGCACCCGCGGCGCGATCACCGCCGCGCTCTACTCGACCGACGAGGCGGTCATAGAAGCGGCGGAAACGGCGTTCGGGGAAGCCGGCGCAGCCCTCTCGATCAACCTGCTGGGCGGCATCTACGTCAACCAGTCGGCGGCATGGTCCGACTTCCACGTCAGCGGCCTGAACCCGGCCGGCAACGCCTGCCTGACGGACGCCGCCTTCATCGCCGGACGCTTCCGGGTGGCGCAGGTGCGGCGGGCCGCCTGATGCTCGCCGGCAAGGTCGCCATCGTCACCGGCGCCGGCGGCGGCATCGGGCGGGAGATCGCCGTCGCCATGGCCCTGGCCGGCGCAAGCGTCGTCGTCAACGACATCGGCGCCAGCCTGGCAGGGGAGGGGGAATCCGCCTCCCCTGGCCAGCAGACCGTGCAGATCATCCAGCAGCGAGGCGGCCGGGCCGTCGCCAACACCGACAGCGTCGCCGGCTGGGACAGCGCCCGCCGCATCGTCCAATGCGCGCTCGATCACTTCGGCCGCGTCGACGCCGTCGTGAACAATGCCGGCATCCTGCGCGACGCCATCTTCCACAAGATGACGCCCGAGGACTGGCGCGCCGTCATCGACGTCCACCTCAACGGCGGCTTCTACGTCAGCCGGGCCGCCGCCGAACCCTTCCGCGCGCAGGGCAGCGGCGCCTATGTCCACATGACCAGCACCTCCGGACTCGTCGGCAACACCGGCCAGGCGAACTACTCGGCCGCGAAGCTCGGCATCACCGCATTGTCGAAATCCATCGCGCTGGACATGCAGCGCTTCGGCGTCCGCAGCAACTGCATCGCCCCCTTCGCCTGGTCCCGCATGACCAGCTCCATCCCCGCCGACACCCCGGACCAGAAGGCCCGCGTCGCGAAACTCGAGCAGATGACCCCGGACAAGAACGCCCCGCTGGCGGTGTTCCTGGCCAGCGACGCGGCGGCCGGGGTGACGGGCCAGGTCTTCGCGGCCCGGCACAACGAGATCTTCGTGATGTCCCAAAGCCGCCCCCTCCGCTCCGTCCACCGCGGCGAAGGCTGGACCCCGGAGCTGGTGGCCGAACACGCCATGCCCGCCCTTCGCGCCAGCCTCGTCCCCCTGGACCGCAGCGCCGACGTCTTCAGTTGGGACCCGGTCTGATCAAGGCGGGAGAAGCGCCGCCCGGCGGCGGCCCGCGGTCGCGCCGTCCGCCCGGGCGCACAGCCCCCGGACCCTCGAACAAGCGGCCCCGGTCGCGGTCGAAGGCGCGGTTCGGCATCGGCGCCGGGTCGAACCCCGCGCGGGGGGCGGGCGCGAACCCGCGGGGGCCCTCCCGCATGGTCGCAGGCGCGAAGCCGGCCGGCCCACGCTCCAGCCGCGTCAGCGCCCGCCCCTCCGCGAACGGCGCGGCGTATCGCAACCCCGGGCCGAACCGCACGAAGCCCCGCTCCGCATACCCCTCCACGATCAGCACGCCCACCGCCGGCCCGAAGTAGCGCACGGGGTCCACCAGCAGCGCGTCCGGCTCCACCGTGTCCGCCAGCAGCACCCCGTCGCGCAGCCGGCCGACCGCCGTCACCGGAACGCCCGCCTGGCGGAACTGGCCGGGGGCGGGGCGGATCTCGGTGACGCCGATCCGCAGCCGCCCGGCCGCGGCGACCATCGTGCCGCGGATCAGCACCTCGCCCGGCCCGCGCGGGTCCAGGCGGGTGGCGACCACCGTCCCGTCGCTGCGCCGGAAGCCGCTGACCAGCACCCAGGCGCCGGATGAGGGCAGGGGCGTGTCCTTCGGCGGCAGCACGCGCTGCCCGGCAACCCGCAGCGCGCCATCCGCCTCCACCCCCTCGAACGGCCCCGACACCTCGTGCCGCAGCGCGAGGCTGGTCGCGACGGGCCGGGCGCCCCCGGCCTGCACCACCGCCACCTGGCCCACCCGCAGCGCGGCCAGGGTGCCCGGCCGCCCGTCGATCGTGACGGGCAGGTCGGGCGGGGTCGGCACCTCCTGCCCGGCCAGGCAGATGCTGGCGAAGCCGGTGATGACGCCGACGATGCCGGTGCCGCCGATCCCTCGGTCTGCGACCACGCCCGTCCCGCCGATGCCCCGGTCGTCGGCGATCCCCGTGCCGCCGATCCCGCGTTCGGCCACCGGAATCCCGCCATCCGGCCCGGCGCGGCACACGCTGGCCGGCAGCGCGGCCGACACGTCCGGCTTCGGCTGCGTCGACGGCGGCACCGAACAGGACGCAAGCGCCAGCAGCAGCACCACGCGCCGGATCACGGCTCGTCCCGCGCGGTGAACAGGTAGGCCCCCAGGTTCACGCGCGCATGCCGCACGGCCCCCGCCGCTTTCGCATCGTCCGCCTCGGCGATGGCCAGCGCGGCCCGGTTCACGTCCAGCACCATCCGCTGCGCCAGGTCCCGCGCCACCGCGGTCAGGCGAGCCGCCGCCTCGGCCGAAAGCCCGTCATAATGGACGCTGCGGTCGAAGAAGACCGGGTCCCCCGCGACATTGGCGGCCGCTGCGGCGATGTGGTCGTGCAGGTTGCGCCCGAAGAAGAAAAGCTGCTCCGCACGGCCGGGCTGCGGCAGGAACGCCTCGGCCCGCAGCACCAGCCGACCCTCGGCATCGGCGACGACCAATCCCTGGTCCATCCAGTCGTCCAGCACCGCCCGCGGCCGGATGTCGCGCGTGACGGCCTCGACCAGCGCCTCGAACGACGGCTCGCCCGCCGGCGCGCTGCGGGGCAGGGGAAGCGGCCGTCCCTCCGCGTCCTGCAAGCCGGGCTGGCCCAGCCAGCGGGCCGCCACCTGGCTGCCCACCGTCACCGGCTGCGGCGCCGCCCCGCCCGCATCCTCCCGGTGCCGCCGCAGCTCCTTCCGGTGCACCCCCGTCATCAGGCTGATGCGGCTGTCCGTCCGCGCCCGTGGGTCCGGCAGCATCTCCCGCGCCACGTCGACGTAAACGCCCCGCGCGACCTCCATCAGCGTGGGGCACGTCACCCCGCTGCGTATCAGCAAGCGCACCAGCGGCCGCAGCAGCCGCGCGACGGCGTCCAGCAGGGGCGAGTTCGGTCGGGGCGGGGGCGGGTCCACGGGTCATTCCTAGACCGGAGACATCGTGGGAACAACTCCCACAAACAGCTTGACGTGGGAAAATTACCCACGCATGGTCGAACAGCACCGAAGGAGTCCCGCCGATGCTCGAAACACCCGCCCCGATCCCCGACGCCTCCTTCCGGCAACTGCGCCACCAGACCAAGAACGCGCTCCAGCGCATCCTGTGTCAGATCGCCCAGTGCCGGGACCTGCAGGCGACCCCGCACGGTCAGCGCCTGGTGAGCGACCTGGAGCGCCGGGTGCGCCTGTCGTCCCTGGTGTCGGACGCGCTGTTCGGCGTCACCAGCCGCCCCGGCCCCCTGCCGGACCGCCTCCGCCGCCTGTCCGACGCGACCGTCGAGCTGCTGGCCGACCCCGACCAGGTTCTCCGCGTCGAGGTCCACGCCGACCCCGACGTGCCCGGTCCCATGCACGACGTCGTGCTGCGGATCGCCCACGAATTCGTCGGCAATGCCGTCAAGCACGGCCTGTACGCCCGGATGATCGGCACCGTCACGGTGCGCGTGACGCGGGAGGCCCGGCGCGCGGTGCGGTTGCAGGTGCTGGACGATGGCTGGGGGTTCCATTGCCGCCCCGAGCACGGGGAGGGCATGCGCCTGGCCGCTTTGCTGGCGGAGGAGCACCGGGGCATGGTCGCGCTGGTGCGGCGCGGCGGATTGACGGTGGCGGACGCGCTGCTACATCCGCGGTGACCGCGCCCGGGATCATGTGACAGAGACGACGACACGGGGCGCCAGCCTCTCCGCCCTTCGCCTGATCCTGCCCTTCCTGCGCCCCTACCGGGCGCGGGCGGTGGCGGCGGCGCTCGCGCTCGGGCTGGCGGCCGGGCTGGTGCTGCTGCTGGGGCAGGGGGTGCGGCACCTGATCGACAGCGGCTTCGCCGCCGGCGACGCCGGGCGATTGAACCAGGCGGCGGCGGCGATGGCGGCGGTGGTCGCGGCCCTGGGCGTCACCACGGGGGCGCGCTTCTACCTCGTGTCCTGGCTCGGCGAGCGCGTCGCCGCCGACATGCGCGCCGCCGTGTTCGACCGCGTTCTGGGCCTGTCGCCCGGCGTGTTCGAGACGCTGCGGACCGGCGACGTCCTGACAAGGCTGACCACCGACACCGCCCTGCTGCAGACGCTGATCGGCAGCGCCGTGTCCGTCTGGCTTCGCAGCGCGCTCATCGCGGTGGGCGCGCTGGCGATGCTGATCGTGACCAGCCCGAAGCTCGCGCTCATCGTCGTCGCCGTCGTCCCCTTCGTCGTGCTGCCGCTGATCCTGTTCGGGCGGCGGGAGCGGGCGTTGGCCCGGGCCGCGCAGGACCGCATCGCCGACCTGGGCGCCTATGCCGAGGAGACGATCAACGCCTTGCGGACCGTCCAGGCCTACACGCACGAGGCGGTCGATCGCGCCCGGTTCGGCGCGCGGCTGGACGCGAGCGTTGGTGCGGCGCTGCGCCGGGCCGCGGTGCGGGCCGGGTTGATCCTGGCGGTGATCCTGCTGGGGTTCGGCGCCATCACCTTCAGCCTGTGGGTGGGCGGGTTGGAGGTCGTGCACGGCCGTCTTTCGGGCGGCGCCCTGTCCGCCTTCGTGTTCTACGCCGTGCTGGTCGCCACCAGCGTCACGTCCATGAGCGAGCTGTGGGGCGAGGTGCAGCGCGCCGCAGGCTCGGCGGGCCGCATCGCCGAACTGCTCGACGAGCGGCCGTCCATCGCAGCGCCCCCGCACCCCGCGGCGCTGCCGCCATCCGCCGCCGCCGGCGCGCGGGTGGTGTTCGACGGCGTCGTGTTCCGCTACCCGTCGCGCCCCGACACAGCGGCGCTCGACGGCTTCGACCTGGTCGTCGAGCCCGGTGAGACCGTGGCCCTCGTCGGTCCCAGCGGCGCCGGCAAGACGACGGTGTTCCAGCTGCTGCTGCGCTTCTACGACCCGGTTGCCGGGCGCGTGACGCTGGACGGCATCGACGTCCGCGCGGCCGACCCCGAGGCGGTGCGTGGCCGTATCGCCCTGGTGGCCCAGGAACCCGTGATCTTCGGCGCCGACGTCTGGGACAACGTCCGCTATGGCCGCCCCGGCGCGTCCGACGCCGAGGTCCGGGCCGCCGCCGTCGCCGCATCGGCCGGGTTCCTGGACGCGCTCCCGCAGGGCTTCGCGTCGTTCCTGGGCGAACGCGGCGTGCGCCTGTCCGGCGGCCAGCGGCAACGCGTCGCCATCGCCCGCGCCGTGCTGCGCGATGCGCCCCTGCTGCTGCTGGACGAGGCGACGAGCGCGCTGGATGCCGAAAGCGAGGCCGCGGTCCAGGCGGCGCTCACCCGCCTGTCGGCCGGCCGCACGACGCTCGTGATCGCCCATCGCCTGGCCACGGTGCGCCGCGCCGACCGCATCGTCGTCATGGAAGCCGGCCGCGTGGTCGCCACCGGCACGCATGACGCTTTGGTGGCGGCGGGCGGCCTCTACGCACGGCTCGCCGCGCTGCAGTTCACCGGCGGCTGATCGCCCTCTCCCGATGGGAGAGGGCGTCCGTCAGCTAGGCGGCGATGTGCCGGAACATGTGCTTCTTGGCCTCGGCATCGAAGTCCGTCTTGAACGCGTGCCGGTCCTTGATCGCGATCGCCCGCGCCGCCGCCGGATGGGCGGAGATGGCGTCGAAATGCCGCTTCAGGTGCGGGAACGCGTTCCACGACTCCATGTCCGTCGCCGCCGAACCCAGCACGAACGGGATCATCCGCGCCCAGCCCCACACCGCCATGTCGACGATGGAATAGGCGTCGCCCACCATCCACTCGTGCTTGGCCAGGTGCGCCTCCAGAATGCCGAAGTGCCGCTTCGCCTCGAAGGTGTAGCGGGTGACGGCATAGTCCTTCGGCTCCGGCGCGAAATGCCGGAAATGGACGCACTGGCCGCTGTAGGGCCCGATGCCGCTGGCCACGAACATCATCCAGGACAGCGTCCCGGCCTTGTCCGCCGGCATGAACTTGCCCGTCTTCTCACCGAGGTAGAGAAGGATCGCGTTGCTGTCGAACACCGTCGCGTCGCCATCGACGAGGACCGGCACCTTGTTGTTCGGGTTCAGCGCCGCGAAGGCCGGCGCGTGCTGGTCGCCCTTGCGCGTGTCGACCGGGGTCGCCTCGTATTCGAGGCCGGCTTCCTCGAGGAAGAGGGCGACCTTCATGGGATTGGGGGCCAGGCTGTAGTAGAACTTCAGCATCTGCTTCTCCTTGTCGAACGTCCGACGGTCGCCGTTCCCCGCTGCACCCAAGCTGGTTACATGCCGGCGGCGACGAGCAGGGTTGTGCCGTCCAGCCCGACCACGCGCAATGCCTGGCCTGCAACCGGCTGGGTTGCATCCGTGACCCGGGCGTTCCACGTCCCGTCGCCCAACGACACCCGCCCCTCATTGTCCCGGAACGCGATGGCCCGGCACGTCTGCCCGATCAGCCCGGCCGCCGGCGCATTCACCGTATCCAGCGTCGGCCGCCGCTTCTGCCGCACCGCGATCAGCCCCACCAGCGCCGCCGTCAGTGCCACGAACAGCACCACCTGCGCCGTCCACCCGAACCCCCCAAGCTCCGCCGCGACGCCCGTGCCCAGGGCCGCAAGCCCGATCCACAGCAGGAACACGCCCGGCGCCAGCATCTCGAACCCTGCCAGGACCAGGCCCGCGACCATCCAGATCGCGCCGGGGGTCACAACTTGTTGTCCTGCCCCAGGCGCATCGCCTCGATCGCCTGCGTGATGCCGCCCGCCAGCGCCCCGGTCTCGACCGGGATCACCAGCGTCCGCCCGTTCGGGTTGGCGGCCAAGGCGCGGATCGCGTCGACGTATTTCTGTGCGATGAAATACCGCAGCGCGTCCCCGCCCGAGCCGCTGGCCGCCGCCGCGACGACCTCCGTCGCCTTCGCCTCCGCCTGCGCCAGCCGTTCCCGCGCCTCCGCGTCCTTCATCGCCGCTTCCAGCCGTGCCTCGGCCTCCAGCACCTGCGCCTGCTTGGCGCCCTCGGCGCGGGTGATGGTGGCCTCGCGCTCCCCCATCGCGCGCGCGACCGTGGCCCGGCGTTCCCGCTCCGCCGTCATCTGCAGGTTCATCGCGGCCACCAGGTTCGCCGGCGGCTCGATCTTCCGCAGTTCCACGCGGCTGACCTTCACCCCCCAGGGCGCCGTTGCAAAGTCCAGCGTCGTCAGCAGCTTGGCATTGATCTCCTCACGCCCCGACAGCGCGCCGTCCAGGTCCATGGCCCCGATGACGCTGCGGATGTTGGTCATGGCCATGCTGGTCAGCGCCTGCACCAGGTTCTGCGCGCCATAGGCGGCCTTGGCCGGGTCGAGCACGCGGTAGTACATGATCCCGTCGACGGTCACGGCCGCGTTGTCCCGCGTGATGACCGCCTGCTCGGGGATGTCGAGCACGATCTCCTGCACGTTCATCTTGTGCCCCACCTGCTCGACCAGCGGCAGCATGAGGTTGAGCCCGGGGTTGAGCAGCCGGGTGAACGCGCCGAACCGCTCGACGGTCCAGACCTGCCCCTGCGGCACGGTGCGGACCCCCAGCGCCACGGCAAGCACGACGACGATGGCGAGAACGACAAGGACGACGAGTGCAGCGGTCATGGGTCAGCCCCGGATGAAACTGACCGCAGCCTGGCACAACGGGTCGTCCGCGTCCCCCAGCGCGAGCACGATGTCGAAATGGTGTCGCTCCGGCTGCGGCGCCACCCGGGCGTCATGCCCGGCCGAGGCCCAGGCCGCCGCGAAGTCCTCGGTCTGGCGCTTGAACTCGCTGGTCTCCCGCCCGCCATAGGCGGCGAGCAAGGGGGGCGCCGGGGCGCGCGGGATGTGGTGCCGGGGGCTGAGCCGCCGGGCGGTGGCCGCGTCGAGGCGCATCCAGGCGTTGATGTGGGTGAGGGGGATCGGGTCGAGGTCGAACAGCCCGGACAGGCACACCGCGCCGGCGACGCCCGGCGTGTCGCACGCCAGCAGCGCCGCCAGGTGCCCGCCGGCGGACGACCCTCCGACGAACACGCGCGCCGGATCCGCCCCATGCGCCGCCGCATGGCTTCGCACCCACGCGAAGGCGGCCCGGACCTGTTCCACGATGACGTCCAGCGTCACCGCGGGCGCCAAGCTGTAATCCATCACGGCGACATGCACCCCGCCCGCCACCAGCCCGGGCGCCACGCAGGAATTGTCGTCTTTGGACAGCGCCCGCCAGTACCCGCCATGGATCCACAGCAGCACCGGCCCGCCCGCCGCACCCTGAAACCAGTCGAGGGCGTTGCCGCCGGGCTGGTAGACCAGGTCGGGCGCATGCGGCAGCCCCAGCCGCGCCGCCGCGGAGACCGCCCGATACCGCTGCAACTCGGCATCGAAATCGGGGACGGTCGCGCGCGCGTTGTATTCACGGTCGAGCGTCGCCTTGTTCATGCCGCGCCAGATGTTGGTCATGCTTCTAGGATAGCCGGCGCTTCATGAAATGGCTCGGTTTTCGCTCTCTCGTCGGGGGAAGGCCGCCACGGGGCGAAGCCTCAGGCGCCCGGTTTGGCGCCGCCCGTGTAGGATTTGCTGGCCAGTTCCACCCTCGCCTCGGCCGCATCGACAAGCTCCGGCGCAACACGCCCGACAAGCAGGCCGGGCCGGATGACCGTCCGCACATACCGCTCCTCCCGCGGCTCCAGCACGAACTTGACCGAGTAGTCGGTTTCCGTGGCCGTGGTCACGACGCAGGCCCCAGCGGCTGCATCGACATAGAAAAACCCGCCCGGGACCGACTCCCCCACTTTCCGCCCGTTCAACGAAATGGCGGGCTGCACCGCGGCTCCGAACGGGGACCCGGACCGGTAGAACCAGACTCGGCCCTGGTCTGCCGGGATCGGCGGCATGCCGGCCTGTATCTCGGACAACTTCGGACCGCTGGCGCAGGCCGCAAGCAGCAACGGGAGCAGCACGGCAAGCAGGGAAAGGGACCGGTGCAGGATCGTTCGCATGTCTACTCCAGAATCAGGGGCACCGGCTGCTTGAGCCCGAGATAGGCCCGCTCGACCGGAAGATAGTAGCCGACCCAGATCGAGTCCTTGACGACCAGGTAGGCCTCGTCGCGATCCTGGCCCACCACCATGATCTCGCGGCCGATGGGCCGGAGCACCATGCCTTCCGGCACGCTTCCCACCGCCTGGAGACGCATCCCGGCAGGCAGCGGGCGAGAGGAGCCGGTCGCCGGCTCGCCCGTAGCCCCCGCCGCAAGAGTTCTGGACGGCGCCGGACGGGGCAGCGGCTGCAGCGCCACCGGCTGCAACACCAGATGCCCGGCGCAACCCGCCAGAACCATCATGGCCACCAGACACGAGGCCCGAAGGCCGAACACCGGGATCAAGGCACGCCGAGCGATCATGCAACGATCATCCGCCGATCCGACGCATGTGGCAACGGTCTGACCTCAGGCCACAGGGTGGACAGGCTTCGGGTCCGACGAGACGGCATTTCTCCGAGCGCTCCGCGCCTCTGTGGCGATCTTGTTCCGGTCTTGCCGTTCGAGTGATAGTCCTGCCTCAGACCATCGCCTCCGCCACCGTCATCACCCGCGCCACCGGCCGCAACGCGGCGATCGCCGTCTCGTGTGTCGCCACGTCAAACGCCGCACACCCGTCCTCCAGCACCGTCACCTCGAAATCCCGCACATGCGCATCCCGCGCCGTGCTCGCGACGCCCCCGTTCGTCGCGATCCCGGCCACCAGCAGCGTCCGCACCCCGGCCCGCGCCAGCGCCCACTCCAGCCGCGACTGATAGAACGCGCTGAACGCCACCTTCTCGACCATGATGTCCGCCGGCCCCAACTCATCGACCAGCGCGTGCCCCCAGCCGCCCGGCACGAAGTCGCCCTTCTTCAGGAACGGGCGCACATGCCTCAGGTGCGGCGAGATGAACGGCTCGCCCCCGCGCATCGGCACCAGGGTGAAGTGCGTCGACACGATCCATCCGCCCGCGCGCCGGACGGCCTGCACGAGCGGGGCGAGCCGGGCGGGCAAGGCCGCGATCTCGGGCGCCGACTGGTTCGCCCGCGCGTAGGCGCCGCCGGGCGACAGAAAGTCGTTCTGCAGGTCGCACAGCAGCAGGGCGGTGTCGTTCA
Source organism: uncultured Acetobacteraceae bacterium (assembly GCA_964246015.1). Classification (GTDB taxonomy): domain Bacteria; phylum Pseudomonadota; class Alphaproteobacteria; order Acetobacterales; family Acetobacteraceae; genus JBBROS01. The sequence goes on along the minus strand of CAXTPG010000057.1, from coordinate 16,049 downwards.
TGGCTGTTCCTCCAGCAGCAGGTTCCCGAACCGGTCGACGCGGCCATGCTGCCCCGGCAAGATCAGGATCGTCGTGTCCGGCTGCTCCAGGATCGCGGGGCCGGGCACCACCGCCCCCACGGGCAACGCCAGGCGGTCGAACACCGCCGCCTCGTGCCAGCCGCCCAGATGCACGCGCCGGGCTGGCCGCGCCGCAGCCCCGAGGCTCGCCTCCGGTCCGGGCGCCATCGACAGCAGATCGATCTTCGGCCGCAGCCCGATCACGGCGCTCCGCAGGTTCAGCACCCGCACCGGCGCATCCAGCAGCCGCCCGTACGCCCCGCTATACGTCGCCTGGAACGCCGCCAGCACCGCCGCATGGTCCAGCGCCCCCGTCCCGTCCGCCGCCAGCGGCATCGGCACCGCCACCGTGTGCGTCTGCCCGGCATAGCTCATGTCCAGCTCGTGCCGAACGACCTGGCCCGTGAACGCCACCCCCGCCCGGTCCAGCAGCACGGACAGGGTCGCCGCCGCCTCGTCCATCTGCCGCCGCAACTGCCCGGGCTCGATGGCCGGCAGCGCCTGGTTCAGCGTCCGCACCTGGTCGTGCCGCATATCCGCGATCACGCAGCCCAGCGCGCTTGTCACGCCGGGATACCGGGGCACCAGCGCCCGGGCCAGCCCCACCTCCCGGATCAACGCCCCCGCATGCAACGCGCCCCCGCCGCCGAACGGCATCAGCGCGAACCGCTTCGGGTCGTACCCCCGCTCGATGCTCACCAGGCGCAGCGCGCTCGCCATCCGCGCATTGGCGACGCGCAGGATCGCCTCCGCCGCCGCCATGGTGTCGAGCCCCAGCTTCCGTCCCACCTGCGCGTCGATCGCCGCCGCCGCCGCCGCCGCATCCAGCCGCCGCAACTGCCCGCCGATCGGGCGCTCCGCGTTGATCCGGCCCAGCACGACGTTCGCATCCGTCAGCGTCGCGCGCGTGCCGCCCTGGCCGAAGCAGACGGGACCGGGCACGGACCCGGCACTCTCGGGTCCCACCTGCAGGATGCCCGCGCTGTCGATGCTTGCGATGCTGCCGCCCCCGGCGCCGATCGTCGTGATCTCGATCATCGGCGTGCGGATCACCAGCCCGAAGTCGATCGTCGACTGCGCCGCCAGTTGGGGTTGCCCCCCCGCGACCAGCGACACGTCGAAGCTGGTCCCGCCCACATCCCCCGTGATCACGTCGGGGAACCCGGCCTCGACAGCGATATGCGCCGCCGCGATCACGCCGGCGGCCGGGCCGGACAGGGCGGTGCGCACGGGCAGCCGGCCCGCCGTGTCGACGGACATGACGCCCCCGTTGGACTGCACGATCAGGAACTCGCCGCCGAACCCACCGGCCCGCAACCGCGTGTCCAGCGCGTTCAGGTAGCCGCCGACCGTCGGCTGCAGCACCGCGTTCAGCACGGCTGTGCTGGTCCGCTCGAACTCGCGGATCTCCGGCAGGATGTCGGTGCTGGCCGCCACGTGCTGGTTCGGCCATACGCGCCGGGCGGCGGCCAGCGCGGCCTGCTCGTTGGCCGGGTTCGCGTAGGCGTGCAGGAACACGATGGCGAGCGCCTCCGCCCCTTCCGCCAGCAAGGCCCGCGCCGCGGCCTCGACCTCGTCCGGATCGACCGCCGTGTGCACCGTCCCGTCCGCCAGGGTCCGCTCCTGCACCTCCAGCCGCCGCTCCCGCGGGATCGGCGGGACGAAATGCCCGGTCAGCCCCCAGGTCTGCCGCCGGTCGCGCCGCCGCATCGCCAGCACGTCGCGGAACCCGGCCGTCGTGATCAGCCCGGCCCGCGCGCCCTTCCGCTCCAGCAGCGCGTTGGTGCCGACCGTCGTCCCGTGCACGATGGCGGAGATGGCGGGGAGGGGGGCGAGCCCCTCGATCCCCGCGGCGAACCCCACCGCCTCCTGTCCCCGGGTGCTCGGCACCTTGCCGACCCGCGCCTGCCCGGTCGCTTCGTCGAACAGGAACAGGTCCGTGTAGGTGCCGCCGACGTCGACGCCGACCACCAGCCGGCTCATGCCGCGCCCCATCCGCCGCCGCCGGGCGTTTCCAGGCGTATGCGGTCGCCCGTCCCCAACCTTACCCCCACCACCTTGCTGCCCAGCGCGGGCTTCGCCCAGACCCCGTCCTGCCGATACGAGATGACGTTCATCGCCCCGTCCCCCCCGCCCAGCACGCCCTTCGGCGCGAATCGTGCCCGCTCGGCGAACACGAACGCCTCCGCGGAGGGCGCCAGCAGCTCGATCTCGTAGATCGCGCCCTCGCCCCCCCGGTGCCGCCCCGCGCCCCCGGACCCGTCGCGGAGGCTCCACTGCGTGTAGCGGACGGGATAGGCGGCCTCCAGGATCTCGACCGGCGGGATGATCGCGGTGGCGATCGGCGGGTTGCCGTGGCTCAGCCCCTCGCCCTCCGGCGTCCCGCCATGCCCGCCGCCGAAGAACTGGAACAGCACGAAGCGCGAGCCGTCCGCGCGGTGTCCTGCCAGCGACAGCGCGTTGATCGTCCCGTAGGCGTTCCCGATCGCCCGCTCCGGCCGGATGCGGGCGAAGGCGCTGAACAGCACGTCGATGATGCGGAGGATGGTTTCCGTATATCCCCCGGTGGGCGCCGGCCGCTGCGCGTCGAGCAACGAGCCCTCGGGGATGATGACCGTCACGGGGTCGAGCACGCCGGTATTGGCCGCGACCTCCGGGAACAGGTGCTTCAGCGCGACATAGACGCTGGCGACCGTCGTCGCACGGCTGATGTTGACCGGTCCCGCGCAGGCGGCGGCGGAGCGCGAGAAGTCGATCGTCAAAGCCTCGCCGGCGATCGTCACGTCGGCCGCGATCCGCAGCGGCACGTCGGTGCGCCCGTCATTGTCCAGGAAGTCCTCCTGCGACCATGCCCCGTCCGGCAAGGCCGCCAGCGCCGCCCGCAGCCCTGCCGCGGCCCGCCGCCGCAGCTCCGCCATCGCGTCCGCCACGGTGCCGGCACCGTATTCGTCCAGCAGCGCATCGAGCCGCGCGGCGCCCAGATCCAGCGCGGAAAGCTGCGCCTGCAGGTCGCCATAGGCCGTCGTGGGCAGGCGGGACGCGGCCAGCACGATGTCGACGATGTCCTGGCGCAGCTCGCCCGTGGCGTAGAGGCGCACGGGGGGGATCAGCACGGCCTCCTGGAAATACTCGGTGGCGGCCGGGTTGTAGTTGCCGGGCACGGGCCCGCCCAGGTCATGCCAGTGCCCGACGCTGCCCAGCCAGCAGAACACGCGTCCGTCGCGCACATAGGGGCGGATCAGCCGGATGTCGCTGAGATGCGTGCCGCCCAGATACGGGTCGTTGAAGATGAACACGTCGCCGTCGGCGGCATCGGGGAACTTGTCGATCACCGCCTTCGTGGCGAACGCCATGACGCCGACGAAGATCGGCAAGCCCGAGCGTCCTTGCACGAGCGTCGCGCCCGAAGCCGCCTCGTACAGCCCATGGCACGCGTCATGCGCCTCGGCGATCGTGGGGTTGAACGCCGCCCGGAACAGCGTCGCGTCCATCTCGTCGGCGATGGATTCGAGCCGGCCTTTCAGGACGGCGAGGGTGACGGGGTCCATCATGATCCGATCACGACGACATGTTCAGTCCGCGCAGCCTCACACAAGTCGGTATCCAGAGAGGCGAGAGGCAGGCGGCGGCGGAGTGCCAGTTCGAGGTAGGCGGCATCGTACACGGTCAGTTCATGACGGTCCGAGAGACGAACGGTATCCGGCCACACGCGGCCGTCGGTTTCCGTGTCGGTCGTGATTGCCATTTCGCCAAAGCGCTCGATGAATGCGTCCCGTTCGACGCTGGTCAGCCGCCGACGGCGGATGGCGTTGCGGAGAGCATTCGCAATTTCAAGCCTCCATAAGTTAGGAACGACAGCCCCCGCATCGATCACGATGTCCATCACGCCGCGCACCGGTGGCGTCGTCTCGTCCTTGAAGCACCATGCCAGGGCAAGCGAGCAGTCGAGGACGACGCTCAATAGTTGCGGCCATCTTCGATAAGGTCTCGGATCGTGATCCCTGGGCCCAGCGTCAATCCTTCCGCGATCGCTCGGATTGCCTCCGCCGCCGCGGCCGACCGTGCACGGTCATGATCCGGCACGGCCCTGATGAGCTGCGCGACAGGACGTCCATCGCGTTCGATCACAACGTCCTCCCCGTTCTGGACCGCGTCGATAAGATCGGACAACGCGGTCTTCGCCGCAGCGATATCGACCAGTCTCGTCATGTCCCGCGGCCTCCGGCCTTCCGGGCGGATCGTGCTTGATGAACCGCCTCTCTCGTCAGCATATCCCGCAATGCTTTCGAACCGAACATCCGCGTTTTGGAAGCAGTCGTGCCACCCACCCCTAGCTCCCCCGCCGCGCGACCGCGAGCGTCGCCCCCAGCCCGCAGATGAACACGCCCGAAGCCTGCCGCAGCCGCCGCACCAGCCCCGGCCGCGACGCCAGCCCGTCCCGCGCCCGCGCCGCCCCGAACGCCACGACGACGTCGACGCCCGTGTTCAGCGCGACGCTCATCGCCCCCAGCAGCGCGAACTGCAGCCACACGTCGCCCCGCGCGGGATCGACGAATTGCGGGATGAAGGCCAGGAAGAACGCCGCCGTCTTCGGGTTGCACGCCTCCACCACCACGCCGTCGCGAAAGGCCCGGCGCACCCCGGACGGCGGCGCCGCATCGAACCCGCCCACCCCAGCCTCCCGATAGGTCCGCACGCCCAGCCAAATCAGGTAGGCCGCCCCCACCAGCTTCACGGCGGTGAACACCTCCGCTGACGCCATCACGACCGCCGATACGCCCATCGCGCCGGCCACGACGTGCACGAGGCCACCGAGACCTGTCCCGAAGCTCGATGCCAGACCCTCGCCACGCCCGCCCGCCAGCGTCCGTGCGGCGACGTAGAAGATGCCGGGGCCCGGCGTGAGCGCGATCAGCAGGGCGGCGAGCGTGAACGCGAGAAGGGTCGGCCAGCTCATCTCAGATCGTCCTCAAGGCTCGTATGCGCTGCCCTTGCGCAGGATCGCGTCGGTGCCCAGCATGTCCTGCAACCCCTTGAAGTCGAACATCCGGTTGCTGAACGACGCGGTGGTGCCGTCGCGCTTCAAGGTCTCGAAATAATCCCGCAGCGCGTGGGCCGCCGCGCGGACGGTGCCACCGGGGAAGATCACGAACCTGAACCCGATCCGGCCCAGCTCCTCGGTGCTCGCCAGCGGCGTCTTGCCGCCTTCGACCATGTTCGCCATCAGCGGCACGCGCCCGGCGAACCGGCCTGCCACCGCCTCCATCTGCGCGCGGCTCTCCGGCGCCTCGATGAACAGCATGTCGGCGCCTGCCTCCAGGTAGGCTTCGGCGCGGTCGAACGCCGCCTCCAGCCCCTCGACGGCGATCGCGTCGGTGCGGGCGATGATCAGCGCGGTGTCCCGGGCATCGACCGCCGCGCGGATCTTCCCCGCCATTTCCGCCTTGGAAATTAATCCCTTGTCCTGCAGGTGGCCGCACCGCTTGGGGAAATCCTGGTCCTCCAGCTGCAGCGCCGCCGCGCCCGCACGCTCCAGCACCCGCACGCTGCGCTGCACGTTCAGCGCGTTGCCCCAGCCGGTGTCCGCGTCGACGACCACGGGCAGCGCCGTCCGCTCGCGGATATGCGCCATCACCTCGGCCACTTCCGTCAGCGACGTCAGCCCGATATCCGGCCGGCCCAGCTTCGTGTAGGCGACGCTCGCGCCCGACAGATAGGCCGCCTCGAACCCGGCCTCTTCCACCATCGCCGCCGTCAACGCGTCGTAGACGCCGGGGGCGAGCAGGGGCGTGGGCTGCGACAGGCGAAGGGCAAGCGGTGACGGCATCGGTCTCGTGGAGATGTTCTATGCGGCATACAGGCCAGGGCCGCCGCCCCTTGTCAACGCAGCCCCATGGGACGAGTCTGCCCCGCATGGACCGCACGCTGTTCGCCAAGATCTGGGACGCCCACCGCGTCGTCACCCGCGAGGACGGGCAGGACCTGCTCGCCATCGATCGCCACTATGTCCACGAGGGCAGCTTCCACGCCTTCGGCATGCTCGACCACGCCGGGCGCCGCCTCCGCCGTCCCGACCTCACCTTCGCCGTGAACGACCACTACGCCCCCAGCGCGCCCCGCCCGGGACCGGTCCACGACGCCGAATTGGCCCATATGATGGCGCAACTCCGCGGCAACGCCGGCCGGCACGGCGTGGCGCTGCTGGACATGGACGACCCGCGCCAGGGCATCGTCCACGTCGCCTTCCCCGAGCAGGGGCTGACGCTCCCCGGTCTCACGATCGTGTGCGGCGACAGCCATACCAGCACGCACGGGGCGTTCGGGGCGCTGGCGTTCGGCATCGGCGCCAGCGAGGTCAGCCACGTCCTGGCGACCCAGGCGCTGTGGCAGCGGCGCCCGCGCACCATGCGGGTCACTGTCTCCGGCCGGCTCGGCCCGCATGTCGCGGCGAAGGACCTGATCCTCGCCGTCATCGGCCGCATCGGGGCCGCGGGCGCCACCGGCTGCGTGCTGGAATACGCCGGCGAAGCGATTGCCGCCCTGTCGATGGAGGCGCGCATGACGGTCTGCAACATGAGCATCGAGGCCGGCGGCCGTGCCGGGTTGATCGCGCCGGACGAGACGACGTTCGCGTGGCTGGAAGGCCGGCCCCATGCGCCGAGGGGTGATCTCTGGCACGAGGCCCTTGCTGCCTGGCGCGCCCTGCCCACCGACCAGGCGGCCGTCTTCGATCGCGAGGTGACGCTCGACGGCGGCGCCATCGCCCCCACGGCCACCTGGGGCACCAGCCCCGAAACGGCCCTCCCGATCGACGCCGCCATCCCCGACCCGGCCGCCGAGCCCGACCCGATCCGCCGCCAGACCCTGCACGACCAGCTTCGCTACATGGACCTTCGCCCCGGCGCGCCGCTCGCGGGCATCCCGATCGACCAGGTCTTCATCGGGAGCTGCACCAATGGCCGGCTCGAGGACCTGCAGGCCGCCGCCGCCGTCCTGCGTGGCCGGCGCGCCGCCATCCCGGGTCTCGTCGTTCCCGGCAGCACGCCCGTCAAACGGGCGGCGGAGGCGTTGGGCCTCGACCGCGTGTTCATCGACGCCGGGCTGCGCTGGGGGGAGGCGGGGTGCAGCATGTGCGTCGGCATGAACGGCGACCTGGTGCCCGCCGGCAACCGCTGCGCGAGCACGAGCAACCGCAACTTCGAGGGCCGTCAGGGCAAGGGCAGCCGCACCCACCTGATGTCCCCCGCCATGGCCGCCGCCGCCGCCGTCACCGGCCGCATCACCGACGTGCGGCGGCTGCCATGACCCCGTTCACGACCCTGTCCGCCCGCGCCGTCGTGCTGGACCGCGCCAACATCGACACCGATCAGATTGTGCCCGCCCGGTTCCTGCGCAAGCCGCGCAGCGCGGGCTACGGCGCCTTCCTGTTCCACGACCTGCCGGATCTGCGGCAGGCCGTCCACGGCGCCGGCGTGCTGCTTGCGGGCGAGAACTTCGGCTGCGGCTCCTCGCGGGAGGGCGCGGTCTATGCCCTCGTCGATGCCGGGATACGCTGCGTCGTCGCCCCGTCCTTCGGCGACATCTTCGCCGGCAACGCGGGCAAGAACGGCCTGCTGCTGCTGGCGATGTCCGAGACGGAGACGGCGCACCTGCGGTCCGCCCTGGCCGGCGGCGGCGACGTCCTGGTGGACCTACAGGCCCAACGCGTCACCGGCCCCGGCGGCGTCGCGCTCGCGTTCGACATCGACCCGTTCCGCAAGCGCGTGCTGACGGAGGGGTTGGACGACATCGGGATGACCTTGTCGCACGCCGCGGCGCTGGAGGACTGGGCAGCGCGGGATGCCGGAGTGCGGAGATGGGCGGTGCCGTCGAGGTTTCTGAAGTGTTAGACTGTTCGCCGGAGGCATGAAATGGAAGAGTCAGTAAGCGTGACCATTCCGGTCGATCAGGATGTTGCAGCCATCTTGGCGGAGCCGGGCAAAAGGGAGTTGGCGAGCCAACTTCTCAACCGGGTCTTTCGGCCCACCACCGTAGCCCAACTCTTCGACGCGATCGATCGATTGAAGGCTGACGCGCACGCCCGTGGCCTGACTGACGAGATCGTGGATCAAGAACTCGCGGCATACAACGCCGAGCGGCGCGAGCGTGCCCCGACCGGGGTGTGATCGTTTTCGTCGCGTCGACGATCGTGGGCGCGGCGATCAGTTTGGCAAGCGTTCCAGGACTTTCATTGCGTCGGGCGTTCGAGACCGACATCCTGGCGCTTTCATCCCCGATCTCGGCAGAATATGAGGACGTCCTCTTCCGGCCCCGCCTGGCAAAATACGTGAAGGCGGCCGGCCGGGACACCGTCCTCCAGGGGCTGCGGACGTTGGCCGTTGTCTTCTACCCCCAGATTACGGTGGCTGACTGCCGGGATGCGAAGGACAACAAATACCTCGAACTCGCGCTCGAAAGCGGTGCCGCGATCATCGTCAGCAGCGACAACGACCTTCTCGTTCTCGACCCTTGGCGCGACGTCCGCATTCTTCGCCCAGCCGACTACCTTGCCTTCACGGCGCCCGCTCCAGGCCGCTGACCCCGTGCCCTGCCGCGAACGCGAACGCCGCCGTTCAACGCCCCTCAGTCCCGCCGTCCGCTTACGGCCGCGCCGTCGTCCGCACGCAGCGCCAGGAACCCCGGGATCGCCAGCAGCGGCAGCACCGCGATCATCAGGAACACCTGCTGGAACTCCGCAACCGAGGGCCGGCCGCCGGAGCTCGCCAGCGCGCCCAGCACCGCGGCGCTCAATGAGATCCCAAGCCCCATCGTCAATTGCTGCACGACGCTGCCCAGGCTGGTCGCCTGGCTCAGCCGTGCCGTGGGCACGTCGACGTAGCTCAGCAGTTGCACGGAGTTGAACTGCGTGTTCCGCACGATCCCGAACGTCATCATCGCCGCGATCAGCACCCCGTGCGGCGTGCCGGCGTCGAACAGCGCGAAGGCCGCGATCCCGACCGCCGCGGCCGCCGAATTGACCAGCAGCAGCCGCCGGAACCCGAAGATGCGGAGAAGCCGGGCCGTGACGGGGCGGACGAAGACGGCAGCCAGGCTGATCACGAACGTGAGGCTCCCGCTCTCGATGGGGGACATCCCGAAGCCGAGCTGGAACAGCAGCGGCAGCACGAAGGGCGGCGCGTTGATCCCGATCCGGCTCAGCCCTCCGGAAATGGACCCGATGCGGAAGGTGCGGATCCGGAACAGGCTGAGATCCAGCACCGGCGCCGCCCGCCGCCGCCCATACCACGCGAACACCAGGATCAACCCGGCCCCCGCCCCCAGCAGCCCCGCCTCCGCCACCCACGGCACCTCGCCCCGCCCCGCCGTTTCCAGCACCACCTGCAGCAGCACCAGCCCGGTCCCCACCAGCATGAAGCCCGGCAGATCGAACCGCGCCGAAGCCGACATCCGCACGTTCTCGACCGTCCGCCATGCGATCGCCGTCGCCAGCAGCCCGAACGGGATGTTGACCAGGAAGATCCAGCGCCAATCCGCATAGGTCGTGATCACGCCCCCCAGCAGCGGCCCCAGCGTCGGCCCGATCATGGACGGGATCGCGACCCAGCTCATCGCGCGGATCAACTGGTCCTTGGGGAACGAGCGGAACAGGATCAGCCGCCCCACCGGCGTCATCATGGCGCCCCCCAGCCCCTGCACGATCCGGAACGCGACCAGCATCGGCAGGCTCGTCGCCAGTCCGCACAGCGTCGATCCCAGCGTGAAGATCACGAACGCGGCGCAGATCACGTTCCGCATCCCGAACCGGTCGGCGATCCAGCCGCTGATCGGGATGAAGATGGCGAGGCTGAGCACGTAGCTGGTGATGGCGAGGTTCAGCCGCAGCGGCGTCTCGCCCAGGCTTGCGGCGATGTCGGGGATGGCGGTGGTGATGATGGTGGCGTCGAGCTGCTCCATCAGGAAGCCGCTGGCGACGACGAGCGGGATCAGGATCCGTGCGGGGCCGGCGGGGGTGGACATCGCGGTTCCTGCTGCGCTGCGGGATGATCCTCCGCTGGCCCGCCCTGTCAACCGCACCATGGGTCCGCCGTCGGCCGGCCTGTCGGACGATCATGTGCGGCGCGGGTTGACGCCGTCCTGGCACCGCCCTAGAGGAAGCGCCCTGCCCAGGGATGCGGGAGTAGCTCAGTTGGTTAGAGCGCCGGCCTGTCACGCCGGAGGTCGCGGGTTCGAGCCCCGTCTCTCGCGCCAGCATCCCTCGCGCCACATCTTGTAGGGTCACGTCGTTCGCGGTGCGCTGCCGAAAACCTTGCACCGCTATGGCGGGGCTGGCGCGCGTGGTGTATTCCGCTGCAACGCAGCACGCCGAGAGGGGCCGATGCCGATCCTCGCCGAGTATTTCCCCATCCTCGTGTTCCTCGCCATCGGCGGCTTCATCGCGCTGGCGATGGTGGGCGGATCCCTGCTCGCCGCGCGGCAGAAGCCCTATGCCGAGAAGCTGTCATCCTACGAGTGCGGGTTCGAGCCGTTCGACGACGCCCGCCGCAAGTTCGACGTGCGCTTCTACCTGGTCGCGATCCTGTTCATCATCTTCGACCTGGAGGTCGCGTTCCTGTTCCCGTGGGCGATCAGCCTCGCGGATATCGGCCTGTTCGGCTTCCTTTCCATGGTCGGCTTCCTTGCGGTCCTGACCGTCGGTTTCATCTACGAGTGGTGCAAGGGTGCACTGGAATGGGAGTAGTCGCATGAGCGCGACCACGCACACGCCGCTGGCCTGGAACCGGGCGGAGCTTGCCCCGGGGCCGGAGCAGGATGCGGTCATCAAGGGCATCACCGGGGAGGTCGCGGACAAGGGCTTCGTCGTCGCGAACCTGGACAAGGTCGTGAACTGGGCGCGCACCGGCAGCCTGTGGCCCATGACGTTCGGGTTGGCCTGCTGCGCGGTCGAGATGATCCACGCCTACATGCCGCGCTACGACCTGGACCGGTTCGGCGTCATCCCGCGCGCCAGTCCCCGGCAGAGCGACGTGATGATCGTCGCGGGCACGCTGACCAACAAGATGGCCCCGGCGCTGCGCAAGGTCTACGACCAGATGCCGGAGCCGCGGTGGGTGATCAGCATGGGCTCCTGCGCCAATGGCGGCGGGTATTACCACTACAGCTACTCCGTCGTGCGCGGGTGCGACCGCATCGTGCCCGTCGATATCTATGTGCCGGGCTGCCCGCCGACGGCCGAGGCGCTGGTCTACGGGATCCTCCAGTTGCAGAAGAAGATCCGCCGCACCGGGACCATCCTCCGTGGCTGACCTGCACGCCCTGGCCGCGCAGGCGGCCGTGCTGCCCGGCGTCCTCCGCGCCGGCGTCGAAAGCGGCGAACTGGTCGTGCACGCGGATCGCGCCCAGCTTCCCGCCCTGCTGACGGCACTCCGCGACGAGCCCGCCTTCGGGTGCGAGCAGTTGATGGATTTGTGCGGCGTCGACTGGCCCGAGCGCCCGCTCCGCTTCGACGTCGTCTACAACATGTTGAGCGTCCGCCTGAACCATCGCGTCCGCGTGATCGTGCAGACGGACGCAGTGACCCCGGTGCCGAGCTGCTGGACGCTGTTCCCGGTCGCCACCTGGTTCGAGCGCGAGGCCTGGGACCTGTTCGGCATCGTGTTCGAGGGCCAGCCCGACCTGCGCCGGATCCTCACCGATTACGGCTTCAACGGCCACCCGCTGCGGAAGGACTTCCCGCTGACCGGCTACGTGGAGGTGCGGTGGGACGAAGAACGCAAGCAGGTCGTGAACGAGCCCGTGACGCTCACCCAGGATTTCCGGAATTTCGACTTCGTCTCTCCGTGGGAGGGCATGGTGACGCTGCCGGGCGACGAGAAGGCGCACACGGACCGCAAGGCGGCCGCGGCACGGGACACGGCCGGGGGGGCGACATGAGCGACGAGTCGAATCCCGACCTCCGGTTCATCGCGCGCCAACTGAAGCAGCTTACCACCGAGGTCTCCAGTCTTCGCGACGACATGAACGTTATGGCGGCGATGGTCATGCGTCAGGACCACACCCTGGGAACGGTGTTGACCGAACTGCGCGCCATGCACTCGCAGCACGGCCGGTTGACGAACCGCGTGCGCGAGCTGGAAGTGGCCGATCTCGAAAGGCCAGCGTCATGAGCGACATCGCTGTCACGGGGACTCACCGCACGACGCCCGGCGAGGCGAAGCCGTCCTCGACCAGGAAGGTCATCGAGGTCGACAACCACACCATCAACTTCGGCCCGCAGCACCCGGCCGCGCATGGCGTGCTCCGCCTCATCCTCGAGATGGACGGCGAGGTCGTCGAGCGCGCCGACCCGCATATCGGCCTGCTGCATCGCGGGACCGAGAAGCTGATCGAATACAAGACCTACCTGCAGGCGCTGCCCTATTTCGACCGCCTCGACTACGTCAGCCCCATGTGCATGGAGCACACCTGGGTACTGGCGCAGGAAAAGCTGTTGGGCATCGAGATCCCCGAGCGCGCCAAGTGGATCCGCACCTTGTTCGCGGAGATCACGCGCGTCCTGAACCACCTTCTCAATGTCACGACGTATGCCCTTGACGTCGGCGCAATCACGCCGAGCCTTTGGGGCTTCGAAGAGCGCGAGAAGTTGCTCGAATTCTACGAGGCCGCGTCCGGCGCCCGCTATCACGGCAATTATTTCCGCACCGGCGGCGTCGCCCGAGACCTGCCGGCCGGCCTGGAGGCGCGCATCGCCGAGTGGGCGGACGGGTTCCCCAAGTTCGTCGACGAGTTGGAGCAGTTGCTGACCGGCAACCGCATCTGGAAGCAGCGCACCGTCGACATCGGCATCATGACGCCCGAGGACGCGCTCGCCTGGGGCTTCTCCGGCCCGTGCCTGCGGGCCAGCGGCATCCCGTGGGACCTCCGCCGCTCGCAGCCCTACGACATGTACGACCAGGTGGAGTTCGACGTGCCCGTCGGGCGCAACGGCGACTGCTACGACCGCTATCTCGTCCGCATCGCGGAGATGCGGCAGAGCGTCTACATCATCCAGCAATGCCTTGAGAAGATGAAGCCGGGCGACGTGAAGATCGTCGATCGCAAGTTCACGGCCCCGCGCCGGCAGGAGATGAAGCGGTCGATGGAGGCGCTGATCCACCACTTCAAGCTGTATACCGAGGGCTTCCACGTGCCGGCGGGATCGACCTACACGGCGACGGAAAGCCCCAAGGGCGAGTTCGGCGTCTACCTCGTCGCCGACGGCAGCAACCGGCCGTACCGCTGCAAGATCCGCCCGACCGGTTTCGCGTTCCTGCAGGCCGTCGAGCATATGTCCAAGCGCCACATGCTGGCCGACGCCGTCGCCGTGATCGGCTCGCTCGACGTCGTGTTCGGGGAGATCGACCGTTGAACGATCCCGTTCACAACAACGACGGCGGCTTCCAGCACGAGGACAACGAGAGCGCCCGGCTGAACCGCCCGGCCGGGGCCGCCGCCAGCACCGGCGCCGCGGAGCCGATGGGCAGCGCCCGCAATCCGCCGTCCGACCATCCGGCCGAACCCGCGCATTTCGCGTTCGACGCGGCGAGCGAGCGGGAGATCGAGGTGATCCTGCGGAAATACCCGCACAGCCGCCAGGCCAGCGCCGTTTTGCCGCTGCTGTATGCCGTGCAGGACCAGATGCGGCGCACCGATGCCAGCGCCTGGGTGCCGCGCGTCGCGATGGACGTCGTCGCCGCCCGCCTCGGCATGCCGCCCATCCGGGTGTACGAGGTCGCGACCTTCTATCTGATGTTCAACACCCAGCCGATCGGGCGCTTCCATCTGCAGGTCTGCGGCACGACGCCGTGCTGGCTGCGCGGGTCCGACGACATCACGCGGGCGTGCCGGGACGAGACGGGCATCAAGGGCTGGAAGCAGACCAGCGCGGACGGGGTGTTCACCATGACGGAGGTCGAGTGCCTCGGCGCCTGCGTGAACGCGCCCATCCTGCAGGTGGACAACGACTATTACGAGGATCTCGACTACGACCGCACCCGCGCGCTGCTGCAGGCGCTGCGGCGGGGCGAGCGGCCGGCGCCGGGTTCGGTGATCGGGCGGATGACGTCGGCGCCCGAGGGCGGGCCGACGACTCTTCTTCAGACGGTGGAATAGATGCTCGCCGACAAGGACCGGATCTTCACCAATCTCTACGGGCAGCACGACCCGTTCCTGGCCGGTGCGCGGGCACGGGGCGACTGGGCCGATACGGCGGCGATCATCGCACGGGGGCGCGACGCGATCATCGACGAGATGAAGGCGTCAGGGCTGCGCGGCCGCGGCGGCGCCGGGTTCCCGACGGGGATGAAGTGGTCGTTCATGCCGAAGGTGGCGGCGCCGGACGGGCGGCCGAGCTACCTGGTGGTGAACGCCGACGAGAGCGAGCCGGGCACCTGCAAGGACCGCGACATCCTGCGGCATGACCCGCACAAGCTGATCGAAGGCTGTCTGATCGCCAGCTTCGCGATGGGCGCCGGCGCCTGCTACATCTATGTGCGCGGCGAATACTACAACGAGGCCGCCGCGCTGCAACGCGCCGTCGACGAGTGCTACGCGGAAGGCCTGATCGGCACGAACGCGGCCGGCAGCGGCTACGACTTCCAGTGCTACGTCCACCGCGGCGCCGGCGCCTATATCTGCGGCGAGGAGACCGCGCTGATCGAGAGCCTGGAGGGCAAGAAGGGCATGCCCCGGTTGAAGCCGCCCTTCCCGGCGGCCGTCGGCCTGTACGGCTGCCCGACCACGGTGAACAACGTCGAGACGATCGCCGTGGTGCCCACCATCCTGCGCCGCGGCGGCGCGTGGTTCTCGGCGCTGGGGCGTCCGAAGAACACGGGCACCAAGATCTTCTGCATCAGCGGGCACGTGAACAAGCCGTGCAACGTCGAGGAAGAGCTGGGCATCCCGCTGCGGGAGCTGATCGAGACGTATGCCGGGGGCGTGCGCGGGGGGTGGGACAACCTGCTGGCCGTCATCCCCGGCGGGTCCAGCGTGCCGCTGCTGCCCAAGGAGACGTGCGACACGATCCTGATGGATTTCGACAGCCTGCGGGACGTGAAATCCGGTCTCGGCACCGCCGCCGTCATGGTGATGGACAAGAGCACGGACGTGATCCGCGCCATCCACCGCCTGGCGCAGTTCTACAAGCACGAGAGCTGCGGCCAGTGCACCCCCTGCCGCGAAGGCACGGGCTGGATGATGCGGGTGATGGGCCGCATGGTCGAGGGCCGGGCCGAGGTGTCCGAGATCGACACGCTGGAGCAGGTGACCCGGCAGATCGAGGGGCACACGATCTGCGCGCTGGGCGATGCCGCGGCGTGGCCGATCCAGGGCCTGATCCGGCACTTCCGGCCGTTGATGGAGGAGCGGATCGCGGCATACAAGGCGCGCGCGGGCCGGCCACTCCCGGTTGCGACGACGGCACCCGTGCCGATGGCGGCGGAATAGCGATGCAGCTCAGCCAGCTTTCCGAACCGCTGATGGCGGAAGATTGCAACCTGTCCGGCTCGGTCGTGACCCGGTGCCGCCTGGCCGGCTCGCGGATCGAGGACGTCAACATGTCGGGGCTTCATCTGCACGACGTCGGGCTGTCCGGTGCGCGGTTCGACAAGGTGGCGCTCACGGGCGCGCGCCTGACCAACGTGTCGCTGGCCGGCATCGCGATCGAGGACTCGAACCTGACCGGCGCCGCCATCTCCAACGCCGACCTGTCCGGCGTGACCCTCACCAACTGTCAATTGTCCGGCATGCGCATCGACGGCATCCTCGTCGCAGACCTGCTGGCAGTCTACGAGAAGGCCCGCTGACCATGGCCAAGCTCACCGTCGACGGCATCGAGATCGAGGTCCCCAACGGCGCGTCTGTCCTGCAGGCCTGCGAGGCCGTGGGGGTCGAGGTGCCACGCTTCTGCTACCACGAGCGCCTCAGCGTCGCCGGCAACTGCCGCATGTGCCTCG
>CAXTPG010000056.1:23530-28732 GCA_964246015.1 uncultured Acetobacteraceae bacterium | reverse complement strand
CGATCCTGAACCTCGATCTGCACGACGAGTTCTGCGAGGTGTTCTTCGACGGGGTTCGGGTGCCGAAGGACATGATCGTGGGCGAGGTGGACCGCGGCTGGACCTATGCGAAGGCGCTGCTGGGGTTCGAACGGATCGCGATCGGGTCGCCAAAGCTGTCGGCGGCGGGGCTGGACCGGTTGCGGCTGCTGGCCATGCGGATGGGGTGCGCGGATGACGCGGACGTGCGGGCGATGCTGACGGGGTTCGAGATGGAGCTGGGCGACCTGAAGGCGCTGTACGAGAGCCACGTGGCGGCGCTGAAGCGGGGCGAGCCGTTGGGGCCGGAGGTGTCGATCCTGAAGATCGTGCAGAGCGAGCTGTTCCAGCGGATCACGGACGCCGGGCTGGAGTTGGCGGGGGGGAATGCCGGGCTGCTGGACCCGATGGAGGAGGGGCTGCACCCGGCGGGGCAGTTCCTGCTGGCACGGCCGGGGACGATCTTCGGCGGGTCTTCGGAGATATTGCGGACCGTGCTGGCGCGGTCCGTGCTGGAGCTGCCGGCATGACGCTGCTGGCGGGCGTGCGCGTGCTGGACATGAGCCGCGTGTTCGCGGGGCCATGGGCCGGGCAGATGCTGGCGGATTTCGGCGCCGACGTCGTGAAGGTCGAGCATCCGCGGGGCGGCGACGACGTGCGGCACATGGGATTTCCGCAGCGCGATGCCGACGGCGCCGTGATCGGGGATACGTCGTCGTTCATGGCGATGAACCGGGGCAAGCGGTCGATCACGGTCGATATCGCGACGCCGGACGGGCAGGCGGTCGTTCAGGCGCTGGCGTCCAAGGCGGACGTGCTGATCGAGAACTTCAAGACAGGCGGGCTGGTCAAGTATGGTCTGGACTATGCGACGCTGTCGGAGCGGAACCCGGGGCTGGTGTATTGCTCGATCACGGGGTTCGGGCAGACGGGGCCGTATGCGGCGCTGCCGGGCTACGACCCGATCTTCCAGGCGATGAGCGGCCTGATGAGCATCACCGGCGCGCCGGAGGGAGCGGAGGGCGCCGGGCCGGCGATCGTGGGGTATAGCGTGTCCGACATCAATGCCGGGTTCTATGCGGCGTTGGCGATACTGGCGGCGCTGCATCACCGGAACCTGAAGTCCGGGCGGGGGCAGCACATCGACCTCGCGCTGATGGACGCGCAGGTCGCGGCGCATTCGCACATCGCGATGAACTGGATGGTATCGGGGCGGATGCCGGTGCGGAACGGGACGGCGTCGCAGATCAACACGCCGTGGCAGTCGTTCGACACGGCGGACCGGCCCTTGATGGTGGCGGTGGGGAATGACCGGCAGTTCGCGGCATTCTGCCGGGTGATCGGGCTGCCGGACGTCCCGGGGGACGCACGCTACACGGTGAACGCGGCGCGGATGGCCAATACGGACACGCTGCTGCCTGCCATCGCGGGCGCGTTGCGGGCCCGGCCGGCGCGGGAGTGGATGGACCTGCTGCACGCGGCGGGGGTGGCGTCCGGCCCGCTGAACGATTTCGGCGCGATGGCGGAGGACCCGCAGGTCGTGCACCGCGGGGTGCTGCGGGAGATGGAGGGACCGGATGGGGGCACGGTGCCGTTCGTCGCGAACCCCATCGTGTTCTCCGACACGCCCATCGCGTATGGGCGGCCGCCGCCCCGGCTGGGGCAGCATACCGGGGAGGTGCTGCAGGACTGGCTGGGGTTGCAGGGCGAATGAGCGGCGCGATCGCGATGATCCGCGACAGCGCCGCGGCCGTGGCGCCGCGGGGCGGCGGGCTGGGCCGGGTGCGGGGGCTGCGGTTCCAGGCGTCGGGATGGGACCCGGCCGTGTGGCGCCGCATGGGCGCGCTGGGCTGGATCGGGCTGCGCGTGCCGGAGGCGGCGGGCGGGAGTGGCCTGGGGCTGCTGGAGCAGGGGGCCTTGCTGGAGGAGCTGGGCCGGGGGCTGGTGCCGGAGCCGCTGGTGCATGGAGCGATGGCGGCGGCTGTGCTGGCGGCGGCCGGCGACACGGTGCTGCTGCCGCGGTTGCTGTCGGGCGAGGTCTTCGTGCCGCTGGCCTGGCAGGAGGCTGCCGACGCGACGGATGCGCCGGGCACGCGGGAGGGGGTGCGGCGCTTCGTGGTTCTGCCGCCGGCTGCCGGGCCGGTCCTGGTGCCGGTGCGGGAGGGCGGGGGTGTCGCGCTGTTCGAGGCGGTGCTGACGGGCGCGTCCGCCGCCGGCACGCAGGATGGCGGCCGGGTGGGCACGTGGGCGCCGGAGCTGCGGAACGCCCGGCGGATCGGCGCGATCGATGACGGTCTTGGCCCGGCGCTGGAGGATGCGGCGCTGGGCACCGCGTTCTATCTGCTGGGCGTGGCCGAGGCGGCGTTCGGGATGACGCTGGACTATCTGCGGACGCGGGAGCAGTTCGGCCGCAAGCTCGGCAGTTTCCAGGCGTTGCAGCACCGGGCGGCGGACCTGAAGATCGGGCTGGCGCTGACGCGCGCGAGCGTGGAGGCGGCCGCGGCGTCGCTGGATGCGGGGGCGTCGGGGCCGGCGCGGTCGGGCGCGGTGGCGCGCGCGAAGGTGCGGGCGGCGGTGACGGCGATGGAGGTCACGCGGGCGGCGGTGCAGCTGCACGGGGCGATCGGGTATACCGACGAGTATGACGTCGGGCTGTACTTGCGCCGGGCCATGGTGGTGGCGAACGAGTATGGCTCCGCCCGGGCATGGCGCAGGCGGTTTGCGGAATCAGCCGAAGGCGGCGAAGGCGGCGCCCAGCACGCCGGTGACGATGAGGCATAGGATGGCGACCGCGAAGATGCGGTCGAACGAGCTGGTCTTCTGTCTCCGCCGCGTCCGCATGGCGCCCCGCCGAGTGTCGCACTGAGGACCATACGGTCGGACACGTCGATCGGATGCGGCGGGTCACGTTGGGGTTCGTAGAGGGCCGGCCTGCCTGTCGCCGCATCCCGTCTCCGCGTCGATGCCGTTCGAGCGATCGTCGGGGCCGGGCACGTTCGGAGGCTTGCACGCGGTGCGCGGCATCGGTAGGAAGCAGCGGTTGCCGGCGCTGCACTAGCTCAGTGGTAGAGCACTCCCTTGGTAAGGGAGAGGTCGACAGTTCAATCCTGTCGTGCAGCACCATTCCGCCGCGTTCATCGTCACGATGGGGCGGCAGCCTCCGCGACCAGGCCGATGTTGGCGAGCAGGTCGGGCGGAAGGTCGGCCGAGACGGCGTCGAGCGCGGTCAGCAGGGCGTCGGGGTGGTCGAGCATCATGCTGTTCGGCAGGACTTTCAGGAAGGCGCCGAAGCTCGATCGTGGCCGAAGGCCGGCTGCCGCGGCGTGATTCCGCAGCGTCTCGAGGTCGTAGACCCGGCGGTGGCCGACCAGGTGGTCGCGGGGGGATAGTTCATCCAGGGCCCCGATCAGGCCCATCTGCAGCGCGACCCGGCGGTGGATGGAAGCGCGGTTGGGCACCACGAGCATCGCGGCGCCACCGGGGCGGAGCCAGGTGGCGATGCGGGACAGCAGCGCGACGGGGTCGTCGACGTGCTCCAGCACGTGCAAGGCGAGGACCATGTCGTAGGGGCGGTGCGGCTCGAAGGTCTCGAACAACGCCTCGTGGACGGGCAGGTGGGGGTAGAGGGTGCGGGCGCGGGCGCAGAGCAGGGGGGCGCCCTCCAGCAGCTCCGCGTCGATGCCGGCGTCGTGCAGGGCGCGGGTGAGCAGCCCGTCGCCGGTGCCGAGTTCCAGCACGCGGGCGCCCCGGGGTATGCGGGCCAGGATGCGGGCGGCGCCGTCCTGCTGGATGCGGTTCTCGATGCGGTGGTCGGCGATGTCGGGCGCCAGGTAGTAGCGGCGGGCGAAGCCGTCGAGGTCGGTCGTGGTCAGCATCGGCATTCCCCGAAATGGAGGCCATCGGCCACCTGGTCGTTGAGCGAGTCGAAGCCGAAGCGGCGCAGGCCGCCGAGGAGATGGACGCCCAAAGCGGTGACGCGGGCGGCGGCTTCCAGGAAGGCGGCCCGGTTGGCCGGGCTGGGGACGAGTTGCGCGGGGCCCGACAGGCGGTGGATGGGGTGAAGGGCGGCGCCCGCGCGCACCAGGCCGGTGCCGTGCAGGGCCGCGGTTGCGGCGTCCGGGCAAAGCGGGGTGGCGCCGAACTCGATGGCCAGGGTGGTGCGGCCGTCCGCGGTGCCGGCGTGGGAGATGCGGAGCACGGGAATGGCCGGATCGGGGATCAGGAGGGAGGAGGGGGCTTCGCATACGTCGT
Source organism: uncultured Acetobacteraceae bacterium (assembly GCA_964246015.1). Classification (GTDB taxonomy): domain Bacteria; phylum Pseudomonadota; class Alphaproteobacteria; order Acetobacterales; family Acetobacteraceae; genus JBBROS01. The sequence goes on along the minus strand of CAXTPG010000056.1, from coordinate 24,463 downwards.
CGGTGGCGGCCTCGATCCATACGACCGCGGCCCGGAGCCGCTCGGGCTGCCAGTCGAGGCCGGCGGCGGGGAAGGCCTGGTCGGGGGCTGTTCCCAGGATGCAGGTTTCGGCGGGGAGCTGCATCGAAACCGTGGGAAAGCGCAGCGTCACGGTCCCGGGTGCGGCCTGGTGCAGCGCGACCAGCGGGCCGGCCGGGATCGCGGCGATGCCTGGTTCCGCCAGCACGGCGCGCCACAGGCGTTGGACGAAGGGGTGGAGCTGGTGGGAGCCGGTGGTGGCGAAAGGGCGGTGCGGGCGGAAGGTGATCGGGCGGTTCTCGAACGCCTCGGAGATGGTTGCGGGGTGAAACAGGGCCGCCCAGAGCTTGCGGCGTTCCGCGGCGGGCACCGTCGTCCAGGCGGCGTGCTGCTTGGCGCAGAGGGGGGCGATGAGGCGGGCGTGCAGTGTCGGGCCATGCTGCGCGAGGGACGCGTGTTCCAGGGTCAGGCCGGGTGAGCCGGGTGGGGTGGCGCGGGGTTCGGCACGGATGCGGATGCGGTCGGCGTGCGGCAGCGCGGCGGGCAGGCCGGAGAGGTCGACGGTCATCAGCGGGCAGCGGGTGAGGCGGCCGGCGAGCCACATGCGGGGTTCGGCGGCGGGGCGCAGGCCGTCGCCCAGGATGCCGCGGATGAAGGCGGCGACCGGAGCGATGACGGGGCGGTGGCTGCCGTGCGCGGGGTCGAAGGCGGAGATGGGGCGGGGGGGGGCGTCCTCGTACTCCAGCTCCAGCAGGCGGCTGCCGAGGTCGAGCCGGCGGCCTGCCGCCTGGATGCCGGCGAAGCTGCCGCCGATGCGGGCGGGGTCGAACAGGAGCGATACCGCGCGGCCCCGGCGGGCGGCGGCGAGGGCGGCGGTCAGGGCGGCGACGGTGCCGCCGACGATGGTCAGGGCGG
>CAXTPG010000056.1:0-23430 GCA_964246015.1 uncultured Acetobacteraceae bacterium | reverse complement strand
CGACGGTGCCGTCGACGATGGTCAGGGCGGCGACGGTGCCGTCGACGATGGTCAGGGCGGCGACGGTGCCGTCGACGATGGTCAGCCTGCCGGGCGTGAGCGCGTCAGGCATGGGCATGGCGGAACATGAACCAGGTCATCGCGCCATGGTCGGGGAGGAGCGGGGACAGGGCATCCCAGGCCTCGATCAGCGGGTCCGACAGGCAGGCCATGGCGGCGTTGGGGAGGGGTTTCGGGAGGATGGCGCCACGATCGATCAGGTCGAGACCCAGGGCGCCCATGGCGGCGATGACCGACGCGGCGGTGGGCAGGCGCAGGGTCTGGAAGGCGAGTCCGCGGGGGCTGGGGTCCGCCAGGTCACCGATCAGGCCGGCGCCGTGGGCGGAGAGGCGGTGCAGCGAGCAGGGGTTCGGCAGGGTGACGTGAAGGTGCCCGTGCGGGCGGAGGCGGGGCAGGAGGCGCCGCAGGGCGGCGTCAGGGTCCGGCAATTCGTGGAGGATGTTGACGGCCAGGATGCGGTCGAAGTCGTCGTCCGGCGCGAATGCCTCGATGGTGGAATGGACGAGGCGTACGCCGGGCCGTGGAGTGGTTCGGGCCAGGTAGGCGGATGAGCGCTCGATGCAGGTGAAGCGGCGGCCTTCCCCGGTGAGGGCGGTGGTCATCAGTCCGGTGGCGGAGCCGAGTTCCAGCACGTGGTCGGCCGGGGCGAGGTGCGGGCGAATGCGCCGGGCAGCGAGCGTGGTGTACCAACGATCGAAGTCCTCGTCGGGGTCGTAGATCGCGTCGTAGCCGGTCATGCCAGGTCCCGGGCGAGCCAGAGTTTCAGCGAGGGGGTCGCGCCCAGGCTGCGCTTGAAGGCGACCAGGCCGGGGTCGGCGATGCCGTGCACGGACGAAGTGCCGAGGTCCATCAGGGTGAAGGCGTTCGCACTGGCGAAGGCATGGATCTCGGCGGCGAGGAGGCTTACGGGGCTGAGCGGTTCTGCGCCCTCCCGCTCGCCCCAGGCGTGGACGTAGAGGATGCGGGGGTTGGCGGCGATGCAGATGGCGGCGGCGATGATGCGGCCCTCGTGCATGGCGCCGAAGATGTGGGTCTGGGCGGGGAAGGCGGCGGCCATGGCTTGGACGTCCGGCCAGGACATCGACATGGCCCGGCCTTTCTTGCGGCGGTTGTCGGCGATGGCGTCATAGGCGGATTCGTGATCGGGGGGAGGCAGGAGGCGGGCGGTGACGCCGGCGCGCAGGGCCTTGGCGATGCGCTTGCGGGTGGCCTGGGCGGTCTGGGCGGGGAAGGGGGTTGGCGTGATGGGGACGGACTGGTTCAGCTCCTGCCGGGTGACGCGCCAGCCGCGGCGGCAGAGGGTGGGGAGGCGGCGCACGAGGTGGGGGCCGTGGCACAAGGGGGGCAGGGCGATCCCGATGCTTGTTGCGCCGGCGTGGCGGAGGGCGTGCTCGCAGTCGGCGACGAAGGCGGTGAAGGCGTCTTCGTCGAGGGCGGGGTCCGCGTCGAAGCCGCCGTAGGGGGCGCGGGCGGGGCTTGCGTAGCGGCCTTCGCCGAGGGGCATGGCGTGGAAGATGGCGCGGCGGGGGAGGGTGATGTGGACGCGGGCGGGATGGCGGGCGTGGAGGGCCGCATAGGCCGTGGTGTTGAAGAGGTCGGGGTGCCAGGCGGTTCCAGGGGCGGCGGGACCGGCGTCGCCGCTGGGGCGGGGTTCGCGGATTGACCTCCGGACCAGGTCCGGGGCCAGGCATGACGGCGGTGGGGGCGGGGCCATTAGGGTATCGCTTCGGCGGCCGTGCGGGTGGCGGCGATGACGTGGGCGACGTCTTCGTCCGAGAGGTAGTCGGCCATCGGGAGGCTGAGGACGGTTGCGGCCAGGCGGGTGGCGACGGGGAAGCGAGCCGGGTCGTGCTGGCCGGTGAAGCAGGGCTGGTCGTAGGGGGCGACGGGGTAGTGGATGCAGGTCCCGACGCCCTGGACGGCGAGGGCGTATTGCAGCCGGTCCCGGGCGGGGCTGCGGATGACGAACTGGTGCCAGACGGAGGACCCGGACGGCGCGGGCAGGGCGAGACCCGTCAGGTCGGCCAGGCCTTCGCGGTAGCGGTGGGCGACAGCGCGGCGGCGGTCGTTGGCGGCGTCCAGGTGCGGGAGCTTCGTGTTGAGAAAGGCGGCCTGCAACGTGTCCAGCCGCGAGTTCGATCCGGGTTCGACGTGGTGGTACTTCTCGGCCGAGCCGTAGTTGCGGAGGCGGCGCAGGCGGTCGGCGAGGGCGCGGTCGTTGGTGCAGACCGCGCCGCCGTCACCCAGGGCGCCGAGGTTCTTGGTGGGGTAGAAGCTGAACGCCGCGGCCGTGCCGAAGGCGCCGGCCTTGACGCCGTCGCGCCCGGCGCCGTGGGCCTGGGCCGCGTCCTCGATCACGTGGAGGCCGAAATGTTCGGCGATCGCGAGGATGGGCGCCATGTCGGCCAGCGCCCCATAGAGGTGCACGGGAATGATGGCGCGGGTGCGGGGCGTGAGGGCGGCGTGGATGAGGGCCGGGTCGATGAGGCCGGCATGATCGACGTCGACGGGCACGGGGCGGGCGCCGGTGGCGGTGACGGCCAGCCAGGTGGCGACGAAGGTGAAGGCGGGGACCACGACCTCATGCCCCGGCCCGATGTCGAGCGCGCGGAGGGCGAGCGTCAGCGCGTCGAGGCCGTTGCCGACGCCGACGCAGTGGGCGGCGCCGCAATAGGTGGCGAAGGCGTGCTCGAACTCGGCGAGTTCCTGGCCGAGGATGAGCCGGCCCGCATCCAGGACGCGTCGCGTGGCCTCCAGCAGCGCGGCCTGGTGGGGGGCGTTGGCCCGGGCGACGTCGTAGGACGCGACGTGCATCGTCATTGGACCAGGGGGCCTGGCTGGTGCGGGGCGCGCTGGGCGGCGAGGCGGCGGAAGACGGGGTAGCTGCGGATGTAGTCGGCCTCGTCGTAGGGCAGGCTGGCGAGGACGAGGCAGACGGAGCCGCCGGAGAAGTTGTCCAGCGTGCGCCAGATCCAGGGCTGCACCAGGTAGCCGCGGTGGGAGCGGCAGAGGTGGATCGTCCGCTTCTCCGTCCCGTCATCCAAATGCAGGTCGAAGCTGCCGGACATGGCGATGAAGACCTGCACCAGGTCACGGTGCGCGTGGCCCGCGCGTTCGGCCATGCAGGGGATGTCGTAGAGGAAATACAGGCGCTGCATCGGGAACGGGATGTGGCGTCCGCCCTCGATGAAGCTGAGGTTGCCGCGGGCGTCGTGCATGACCGGGAAGTCGAGCCAGGTGCAGCGCTGCAGCGGGTGGCCGAGCGTGGCCCGGCGGCGGCGGGGCGGGGCGAGGGTTTGGGTGTGCATGGGCGCGCTCCTGCGTTTCAGGATGGCGGTTCAGGATGACGGGGCGGGGAGGTGCGGCGGGGGCGGGAAGGCCCATGCCTCGACGTTGCGGCGGTGGCGTTCGAGGCCGACGTGGTCGAGCAGGCGCTGGATGAAGGCGTCGAAGGCGAAGTGGTGGCTGGCGAAGGCGAGTCCGGCGCGGGCGCGGTCGGGCATCGCGGGGTCGGACAAGGTGGCGCGGATGGCCTCGTCCGCGGCGACGGGGAAGCCCGGGGCGTCGATGTCGAGGCCGATGAAGGCCGGGCAGCCGTGCAGGGTGCGGTCGAGGAAGGGCGTGGTGTCCGACAGGACGGCGGCGCCGGCGAACAGGCCGGCCATGATGCGTTCGTGCATGCCGCGGCGGACGGTGGGGGCGGTGTTCACGACGATGCGGCTGTCGGCGTAGAGGGTGTCCAGCGCCTCGGCGTCGATGGGCGGGTGGAAGCGGGCGCGGGCGGCGGTGGTGTCCAGGTGGGACCAGTCCCCGACGACGATGGCGTCGTGGGGCAGGAGGGCGCGGACCATGCGCTCGGCCCTCGTGGCGCGGGCGTAGCGATCGACGGTGCTGCAGACGTGGAGGAACATCTCCCGCCGCTCGCCCCAGTGGATGCTGTTGGCGGCGAAGGCTTCGGCGCAAATGGTCGTCACGGGGTCGTCGGCGCCGGACAGGACGCGGGCGGCGGTGTCCTCGGTGATGGCGCGCATGGGGGGCGGAAGGGTAGCCCAGGCGGTGCGGAGCCGGGCCGGGTCGATGCCGGTCTTCACGAAGACGAGGTCGTGCTCGCGGTCGTGCCAGGCGTGCCGAGCGGCGTCGGGGTTGGCGGGGTAGCCGTAGGGGAGGGTGGTGGCGAAGGCGCGGCCGTGGAGGATGGTGCGGTAGGTATCCAGGAAGTCGTCGCAGCCATACAGGAAGTAGAGGCCCGGGCCTTCTGCGGCGTGGAGGGCGGGGGAGTGGTAGGGGCTGTCGCCCATATAGGCGAGGAAGGGGATGCCGTTGCGCGCCCAGAAGTTCTCGTTCTGCAGGCGCACGTCCATCGCGAAGCCCTGGAAGCTGAAGACGAAGGCGGGGTTGCCGCCTTCCAGGCAGTCGGACAGGCGGTCGCGCCAGTCGGGGGCGGTGAAGTCGATGAGGGTGTGGGCGAAGCCGTGGGCGGCGAGGCCACCGAGGATGCGGGCGGTCCACCAACGGAGGATGCCGTTGTCGTGGTCGCCGACGAAGGCGATGACGTAGGGTTGGTGTGGATCGTCCCGCATGATGCCCCCGGCGGGCGTGCGCCCGGTTTTGCCGTGGGGGGTATGATGAGCGCGGCGGGTGTACGCGGGGTTAAGAGGCTGGGTTAAGAGGCGGGCATGATCCCCGGCAGGTCCAGGCCGTGCTCCGCCGCGCAGTCGAGCGCCGTGTCGTAGCCGGCGTCGGCGTGGCGCATGACGCCGGTGGCCGGGTCGTTCCACAGGACGCGTTCCAGGCGGCGGGCCGCGTCGGGGGTGCCGTCGGCGACGATGACCATGCCGGCGTGCTGGCTGAAGCCCATGCCGACGCCGCCGCCGTGGTGCAGGCTGACCCAGGTGGCGCCGGACGCGCAGTTGAGCAGGGCGTTCAGGAGCGGCCAGTCGCTGACGGCGTCGGAGCCGTCGCGCATGGCTTCCGTCTCGCGGTTGGGGCTGGCGACGCTGCCGCTGTCCAGGTGGTCGCGGCCGATGACGATGGGGGCGTCCAGCTCGCCGCTGGCCACCATCTCGTTGAAGGCGAGGCCCAGGCGGTGGCGGTCGCCCAGGCCGACCCAGCAGATGCGGGCGGGCAGGCCTTGGAACTTGATCCGCTCGCGCGCCATGTCCAGCCAGCGGTGCAGGGGCTTGTTGTCGGGCAGCAGTTCCTTCACGCGCCGGTCGGTGCGGTAGATGTCTTCGGGGTTGCCGGACAGGGCGGCCCAGCGGAAGGGTCCGATGCCCCGGCAGAACAGCGGGCGGATGTAGGCGGGCACGAAACCGGGGAAGTCGAAGGCGTCGGCCACGCCTTCCTCCTTCGCCATCTGGCGGATGTTGTTGCCGTAGTCGAGGGTGGGGACGCCCATGCGGTGGAAGTCGAGCATGGCGCGGACGTGGCCGGCCATGGAAATGCGGGCGGCGCGTTCGATGGCGGCCGGGTCGCGCTCGCGGGCGGCTTCCCACGCGGCGAGGGTCCAGCCCTGCGGCAGGTAGCCGTGGACGGGGTCGTGGGCGCTGGTCTGGTCGGTGACGACGTCGGGGCGGACGCCGCCCGCCTTCGCGCGGCGGACGAGTTCCGGGAAGATGTCGGCGGCGTTGCCCAGCAGGCCGACGGAGATGGGGGGGCCGTGGCGGGCGGCCTCCATCATCGCGAGCGCGTCGTCCAGCGTCGCGGCCTGCGCGTCCAGGTAGCCGGTGCGGAGGCGCATCTCGATGCGGCTGGGCTGGCACTCGACGGCGAGCATGGAGGCGCCGGCCATGGTGGCGGCCAGGGGCTGCGCGCCGCCCATGCCGCCGAGGCCCGCGGTGAGGATCCAGCGGCCGTCGAGCGAGCCGCCGTAGTGCTGGCGCCCGACCTCGACGAAGGTTTCGTAGGTGCCCTGCACGATGCCCTGGCTGCCGATGTAGATCCAGGAACCGGCCGTCATCTGGCCGTACATCATGAGGCCCTTCCGCTCCAGCTCGCGGAAATGGTCCCAGGTGGCCCAGCGGGGGACGAGGTTGCTGTTGGCGATCAGGACCCGCGGGGCGTCGGCGTGGGTGCGGAAGACGCCGACGGGCTTGCCGCTTTGGACCAGCAGCGTCTGGTCGGCGTCGAGGCGGCGGAGGGCGGTGCAGATGGCGTCGAAGCTGGCCCAGTCGCGGGCGGCCTTGCCGATGCCGCCGTAGACGACGAGTTCGCCCGGGCGCTCGGCGACGTCGGGGTCGAGGTTGTTCATCAGCATCCGCAGCGGGGCCTCGGTCTGCCAGGATTTCGCGGACAGCTCGGTGCCGCGGGGGGCGCGGATGACGCGTTCGTTCGGGGTCATGCGGGGTCCAGTGAGGGCAAGGGGAGGGCGGCGGCTTCGGCCAGCGCGCCGGATGTGACGAGGCTTGTGGCGGCTTCCATGTCGGGGGCGAAGAAGCGGTCGTCCTCGAGCGTGGGGACGCGGGCGCGGAGCTGGGCGCGGACGCGTTCGAGGGGGGCGGAGCTGGCCAGCGGGGCGTGGAAGTCGCAGCCCTGGGCTGCGGCCAGCAGCTCGATCCCCACGACGTTGGCGAGGTTCTCCGTCATGGGCAGCAGGCGGCGGGCGCCGTGGCAGGCCATGGAGACGTGGTCCTCCTGGTTGGCGGAGGTGGGGATGCTGTCGACGCTGGCGGGGTGGGCCTGCTGCTTGTTCTCGGCCACCAGGGCGGCGGCGGTGACCTGCGGGATCATGAAGCCGGAATTGAGGCCGGGGCGGGGGGTGAGGAAGGCGGGCAGGCCGGAGAGGGCGGGGTCGACGAGCATGGCGATGCGGCGTTCGGAGAGGGAGCCGATCTCGCACACCGCCATCGCGATCATGTCGGCGGCGAAGGCGACGGGTTCGGCGTGGAAGTTGCCGCCGGAGAGGACTTCGCCGGTGGCCGCGAAGACCAGGGGGTTGTCGCTGACGGCGTTGGCCTCGATGGCGAGGGTGGTTGCGGCCTGGCGCAGCACGTCGAGGACGGCGCCCATGACCTGTGGCTGGCAGCGGAGGCAGTAGGGGTCCTGCACGCGGTCGTCGCCCTCGCGGTGGCTGTCGCGGATGGCGCTGCCGGCGAGGAGGGCGCGGAGGCTGGCGGCGGTGTCGATCTGGCCCTGGTGGCGGCGCAGCGCGTGGATGCGGGGGTCGAACGGGGTGTCGCTGCCGCGGGCGGCGTCGGTGGCGAGGGCGCCGGTGACGAGGGCGGCGTGGAAGGCGCGTTCGGCGGCGAACAGCCCGGCCAGCGCGAGGGCGGTCGAGACCTGGGTGCCGTTCAGGAGGGCCAGGCCCTCCTTGGGGCCGAGGATGGCGGGTTCCAGGCCGTGGCGGCGCAGGGCTTCGGCGGCGGGGACCGGGTGGCCGTCGACGAGGAACGCGCCCTCGCCGATGAGGGCGGCGGCGAGGTGGGCGAGGGGGGCGAGGTCGCCGGATGCGCCGACGGAGCCCTGGCCGGGGATGACGGGGAGGAGGTTGCGGTCGAGGCAGTCGGACAGAAGCTGGATGGTGGCCCAGCGGACGCCGGACGCGCCCTGGGCGAGGGAGGCGATCTTGAGCGCCAGGATCAGGCGGACGATGGGGGCGGGGAGGGGCGCGCCGACGCCGGCGGCGTGGGAGAGGACGATGTTGCGCTGGAGCCGGGCGAGATCCTCGGGCCCGATGCGGACGGCGGCGAGTTTCCCGAAGCCGGTGTTGATGCCGTACACCGGGACGCCGCGTCCGAGGATGGTGTCGACGGTGCGGGCGGCTGCGTCGACGGCGGGGCGTGTCTCGGGCGCGGGGATGAAGGGGGCGCCGGCGAGGATGTCGCGCCAGGTGGCGAGGGGGATGGCGCCGGGACGGTGGGCGGCGTCGGGCAATGGGGGCATGGGGGGACTACAGGCGATTTCGGGGATCGGGTCGAGGGTGCTTGGGTCTGCTGACGGAAGCGGTGGTTACACGACCCCGATTCGCAGGTTAGTAACTCCAGGGTGGCTTAGCTGTGCCGACGACCGAGGACCATTCTATGAAGCTGATGAAGCTTGTTCCGCTTGATGACACGGCGGTTCCACGGCAGGGCAGGCGTGGCTTGTCCCGCATCTATCTTGACGAGCCGGACGCACAGCAGCTCCCGCTGGCGATACCGCGTTCGCGGCGGCGACGCATCGTTTTCGGATGGTATGGCGGCAAATTCAGCCATCTGGAGTGGTTGCTGCCGCTGCTCCCGGAGGCACATCACTACTGCGAGCCGTTCTCCGGCTCTGGGGCGGTGCTGCTGAACCGTTCGCCCTCTTCGATCGAGACCTACAACGACATCGATGGCGAGGTCGTCAACTTCTTCCGCGTGCTGCGCGATGATGCGGAGGCGCTGGAGCGCGCGATCGGGCTGACGCCGTTCTCGCGTGAGGAATTCCATCACGCGATCACGGGCAGCACCGAGGGGCTGTCGGCTTTGGAGCGGGCGCGGCGATTCTACATCCGTGCAAGGCAAACCCGGACCGGCTTGGCGCAGACGGCCACGTTGGGGCGCTGGGCGAACTGCAAGGACACGAGCAGGGCGGGGATGTCTGGTGTCGTGTCGCGATGGCTGGGTGGGGTCGAGGCGTTGCGCGACATTGGCACAAGGCTCCTGCGCGTGCAGATCGAGAATCGCCCGGCAATGGATGTGATCCGTCTGTATGACGGGAAGGACACGCTGTTCTATTGCGATCCGCCTTACCTGCACGATACGCGGGGGGACAGCAGCGCTTACGGGTTCGAGATGATTGAGGCCGACCATGTGGCGCTGGCTGCCGCGGTGCGGGATTGCGTGGGCAAGGTTGCGGTCTCCGGATACCGGAACGGGCTGATGGACGCGTTGTACGAGGGCTGGCGTCGGTTCGACGCGCCCCCGAAGCAATGCCATTCGATCAAGAAGGAACGTCAGGAGTGCCTTTGGATGAACTACTGAGGTTTGCGTGGTGGCCGTTCCGGACCGCGCGATTGCCACGCGCGAGCTTGATGCTCGGTGGGGCGAGGTGCTCAGGGACGACACAATCGAAGCGCCCCCCGGGATTGCGGAGTTGGTCAACAGCAGGCTTGTGGCAATCCGCTACTGTCTGCTGACACAGGTGTTGGGCAAGCTGGTGCAGCCCGACCTGGATGCGATGTGCCTGCAGCGGGGCAGCGGCGGCCCAGGCAGATGGGATCCGCGCAGCTTTGCCGCCGCCGTTGTCGTGCCTTGGAACCGGGCAAACCAGCATGTGCTCGGGCGAAGTGGAGATCCTTATGTCAGCAACCCGTTGCGCCGCAAGCGGGTTGATGACGGGCTGGACCAGATGCGGGACAAGCCAGAATGGGAGCGGCTGAGCGCGGTCCTTCTCGACGTCGAGGCGGGCGGAAACCCGGGGCATACCCTTGCTGTATTCATGCAGATCTTGGCCGCGGTCCGTGATCGGCTGCGAGGTCTGACGTTCAGCTACGTGATCCCGCCGCGGGTCAGCCTGATGCAGGCGCAGAGGCTGGCGGCAGGCTTCCTCGCAGAACGGAGCGGCGGCGAGCGCGGGCTTGCCGTAGTCGCCGCGGTGTTCGAGACAGTCCGGCAACGGCTTGGCTTGTATAGCAGCATCCGTAGGGGGGTCGTGAACGCCGCCGACGCCGCGACGAACGCGGCGGGAGACCTGGAGTGCCTGGGACCGGACGGCGGCGTGATCCTCGCCGTCGAAGTCAAGGAGCGACGGATCGGGGACGACGACGTGCGGCTCGCGATCGCCAAGGCCCGGGAGGTGTCCGTGCGGGAGCTGCTGTTCTGCACCGAAGGCGTCAACGCATCAGACGCCGTATCGGTCGCGGGCACGTTCGAGCAGGCCTGGGCATCGGGGACAAGCCTGTATCACGTCACGACGGGGGAGTTGATGCAAGGCGTGATGCCACTGCTCGGGGAAGAGGGCATCCGGCAGTTCGTTGTGAATGTCGGGCTGCAACTCGACGCGTTCACGACCCAGCCACGGCACCGGAAGGCGTGGAAGACGATGCTGGACGGCTTGTAGCGTCCTATCGACCCGGCGCAAACCAGCCCGGTTCGACCGACGGGGTCACTCCGGTCAGCAACTCCGTCGCGAGGCGGGCGCTGCCGGCGGCGAGGGTCCAGCCGAGGCCGCCGTGGCCGGTGTTGAGGAACAGGCCGGGAAGGCGGGAGGGGCCGATGAGGGGGCGGCTGTCGGGGGTGACGGGGCGCAGGCCGGTCCAGGGGTTGGTGCCGGCTTCGAGATCGACGTCCAGGGCTTCCGTCGCGGCGCGGGTCATCGTGGCGAGGCGTGCCGGGTCGAGCGTGCGGTCCTGGCCAACGAAGTCGGCGATCCCTGCAACGCGGATGGTGGGACCGGGGAGGGGGGCGAAGACGATCTTGCGGTCCATGTCGGTCACGCTGTGGCGGAGCGGGGTCCGGGGGTGGAGCGTCAGGCTGTAGCCCTTCATGGGTACGATGGGCAGGCGGATCCCGGCCGCCGCGGCGAAGGCGGGGGCGCCGGCGCCGAGGCACAGCACGGTGGTTTCGGCTTCGATCGACCCGGCGCCGATCGTGACGCCGCGGAGCCTGCCGTCGCGGAGCAGCGGGGTGCAGGGGGCGCCCAGGCGCCATTGTACGGTGTTGCGCATGCGGAGCTGGGCGGCCAGGTCGCGGCAGAAGGCGGCGCAGTCGCCCACCTCCTCGGTGGGCGTGAAGACGCCGCCGGACAGGACGGCTTCGGCGATGCGGAGGCCGGGTTCCTGGTCCAGGCATTCGCGGGGGCCGAGGATGCGCTGCTCGGCGCCCAGGCCCTGCTGGCGTTCGACCTGGCGTCTTGCCGCGGCGAACCCGGCGGCCGCGCGGTAGACGACGAGCTTGCCGGCCGAGCGCAGGCCGAAGTCGAGCGGAAGCGCGTCGACGAGCCGGGTCATCTCGATCTTGCTCAGCGCCGCCAGGGCCAGTTGCGCGACGGTGGTGCGGCGCACGGCGTCTGTCGTGCACTGGCGGAGGAAGGCTACGCCCCAGCGGGCGAAGGCCGGGTCGATGCCGGGGCGGAATCGGGTGGGGCCGTCGCGGTCCAGCAGGAGCGCGGGCAGATGGCGCAGCGTTTCGGGGGAGGCGAAGGGGGCGACGAAGTTGTAGCTGAGCTGGGCGCCGTTGCCGGGGCTGGCGTCGCCGCCCGGGGCGTCGTTGCGATCGACGATCGTGACGTCCAGGCCCGTTTCGGCCAGCGCCCAGGCCGTGGTGAGGCCGATGACGCCGGCGCCGAGCACCAGGACCGTGTTCATGCAGGTGTCACTTGCGATATGTTCCGAAACTGTTATGATACGTTCGTCGCTCCGGCGTCCATCCTTGAAGCAGGGGCTTGGCCATCGCAACCCCATGGTGAGTGCAATGCCGCGCGCCCCGAAATCGCCCGCAGCCCGGGCGTTCTGCAACAACGAAGTTGCCTACATGTCGTGGCGGCTGCCGGCCGCCATCCCCGGTTGCCTGGGCTTCATGATCACCCGTGTCATCACCAGCGGCACCTCGAAGGGCAGCCGCCGCGTGCTGCCGGCCTGGATCGCGTTCCGCGGGCAGGCGAACCCGGAGTGGGAGCCGCAGGACACGTCGATCTGGCCCGTGCAGAAGTTCAACTGGCGCGATCTGACGCTGCGCCGGCTGCGTGACGGAAGCGGGGTCCGCGACCCCGGGTTCACCTGCTTCTACGAGATCACGCCCGTCGGCCTGCAGGCCCCGCCCGGGGAGGCGCCGCGTCCCCCGGTGCCCGCCGCCGACCCGCCGATCACGGCTGCGTATCGCGGCACGCCGCTGCCGCTCTTCATCTGCGGCCCGGCCCTCAAGACGAATAGGATCAGCGTCACGTTCGATTTCGGAGCCGTCACGGCCGCCTTCAACAACGGCATCCTGAGCACGCAGAACATGCGCAAGCTGCTCGACCTCAAGCCCGGCGTCGCGCCCACGCGGGGGGATGTGCAGAAGCTGCTGTCCAAGCCCGGACCCGCCCGCGAGTTCCTGGCCGGCGATATCCTGCCGTTGTTCCACAGCGTGTTCGAACGCGCGGCGGCCGAGGACCTGCAGCTGTTCGCCGCCCTTTATGAACTGGACGACGCGGAGCTGATCGGGCTGATCGAGACCCATGCCGACCGCATGAACCTCATCCTCACGACAGCCGGGTCGAAGCAGGTGACGCTCACGCCGGCCGAGGCCGCCGCGGCGCCCCCTGGCCGCGGAGGCAAGCCGCCGAAGACCAGGACCGTGTGGGACACGACGAACGCCGGGGTCCGCCCCAGGCTGCATGCGGCGCTGGGTCCGCGCATGCAGGACCGGATGTTCAACACGGACCGGATCGGCCACAATAAGTTCGTCGTGCTGGCGACGCGGTCGGACCCACCCAAGGCGGTTGCCGTGCTGACCGGCAGCACGAACTGGACCAGCTCGGGCCTTGCTGGCCAGTCCAACAACGCGGTGCTGATCGACGACGCCACCGTCGCTGCGGCGTACCTGGCCTATTGGCAGCGCCTGCGGGAGGACGTTCAGCCGGTGCCGGTGCCGATCTCGGCGCCGAACGACGCCGTGCAGGGTCCGACGCTCCGCGGTGCCGACATGACGCCGGCCGACGCGACGCTGGATGGGGGCGCCACGGCGGCCCGGGTCTGGTTCTCCCCCAACACGATGAGAACGAGCAAGGCGGACGCGCCGCCGCCGGACCTGACCGAGGTCTATGCGGCGATCAAGTCCGCCAGGAAGGCGATCCTGCTGCTGTGCTTCAACCCCGGCCAGCCCAGCGTCATCGGGATGGTCGCCGCATCCGCGATCGCCCGGCCGGAGCTGCTGGTGCAGGGGGCGGTCAGCGACGACTCGGCGCTGCCGGGCGAGAAGCCGCCGCCGGCAGAGAAGGTCACGCTGCCCGACGGGCGCGTCGTGGCGATCCCCGCCCCCGCAATCGCCCAGGCCGGAGTCTATGGCCTCACGGCAAAGCAGTTGCTGATGGTGCGCGCCAGCGCGCTGCGGGTCCGGACCGGGGACCTGTTGCCCGAGGTGCTGACGACCGGGTTCGCGATCATCCACGACAAGATCATCGTGATCGACCCGATGTCGGAGGCGGATTGCGTCGTCATCACCGGCAGCCACAACCTGGGTCATCGCGCGTCATACGCGAATGACGAGAACATGGTGATCCTGCGCGGCAACCAGCCTCTGGCGGCGGCCTATGCCGCCCACGTGCTGGACGTCTACGAGCACTACCGGTTCCGCGCGGTGCAGGAGGAGCGGTATATCGAGGCGCTGCGAAAGACGGGCAAGGAGCCGGAGGCGGACCAGGGCGGCGGCTTCCTGCACCGCACGGGCGACTGGCAGGACGCGTGGTTCCGCCCGGACGCGGCGCCGCGCTACTTCCTGGACGGGTAGCGCTCAGGCCTCGCGGTAGCTCAGCAGGATCACGCCCACCAGCAGGAAGCACACGGGCCAGACCCATCCGGCCCAGCGGCGGACGGCGCCGTCGGCCCTGATTTCGAGCCAGCGGGCCCAGCCGGCGGCGATGCCGGCGAGGGCGAGGGGGGTGTGGGAGACCTCGATGAGGAGCTGGTCCTTCACGTTCGCGATGGCGTGGCTGTGGGTCAGCAGCAAGGCGCCGCCCAGGGCGGTCAGCAGCGGGAAGACCAGGGCCAGACGGGGGTCGTGCAGGCGGCCGGTGCGGACGCCCCATTCGAAGACGGCGAAGGCCACGATCAGGACCACGAAGACGCGGTGCTGGAAGACCTCGACGTCGCGCAGGCTTTCCCAGAAGCCGATGTCGCCGAGGGGCCAGACCTCGGGGTCGCTGCGGAGGAACAGGAAGGCTGCCATGCCCAGCAGCGCGAGCGGCCAGTGCCGGGCCCAGCCCAGGCCGGCGCGGTTCAGCAGGGCCAGGGCGCCGATCAGCATGACGAACAGGCCGGACCAGTGGTGGTTGTATTCGGACCAGGCGATGTCGGCGGCGTTGCGGGCGGGCAGGTCGCCGGAGCCGGGGACGAAGGCCTGGGCGGCGGGGGCGCGGGCGGCGGCGGCCTCGGCGTCCAGCTTCGATTGCAGGGCGGGGAGGGCGAGGGCGTCGTGGTCGGGGGAGACCAGGCGCGGCAAGCGCGGCGTGTTGCGTTCGGTGATCTCGGCCCAGGTGACGCGGTCCTGCACCAGGTCGACGGCGGGGGGGACGGAGGTGAGGGAGGCGGCGGCGAAGAAGATGCTGAAGCCGATGCCGATCTCGACCTCGGCGAAGCGGCGCATGCGGAGGACGGGGGTTGCCGGGTCGCGGCGAAGGCGTTCGACGACGAGGAAGTTGCCGAGGCCGAGCAGCAGGAGGGCTGTGAACATGGCGGCCTTGGCGCTGACCATGACGCCGTAGGCGGTGCCGTAGGTGGCGGGCCAGGCGCCGACGTAGAGGACGCTGAAGCAGGCGGCGGAGATCAGGATGCAGAGCACGCCGGCCATGCTCATGCGGCTGAAGCGCGCGCCCACGCGGCGGAAGGCGTCGCCGGTGCGGAGGCGGCCGAGCGCCATGACGAAGCACGGGATGCCGCCCACCCAGATGGCGGCGCCCAGGATGTGCAGGGCGCTGGCGGCCAGCAGCAGCGGCGAGTCCGACAGGCGGGCGGCGGCGTGGGTCGTCGCCGTCGCGGCCGCGATGACGATGCCGCACAGGACGAGCAGCGCCGCGGCCTGCCCGGGAGCTTCCGGCCAGCGGCCCAGCAGCAGGGCGGCCAGGGCCAGGGCGGCCGCCATCTTGACGAGCCCGGCCACCGCGAAGGCCGCGCCCAGGGCGGCCCAGATTGAAAGGTCGATCGTGTCCACCAGCACGGCGGTCTGCATCGCGACGGTCAGCGCCTCGCCGACCGCGAGGGCGATCGCGCTCCATCCCGCGATCCCGGCCGTGCGGCGGACCAGCGCGCCGCCTTCGGGCAGGTCGGGGGCGAAGGGCAACGCGAGGCAGAGGAGGAACAGCGCGCCGCCGACGGCCATGCTCTGCGCGACGATGACGAGGCCGTGCAGGACGATCGAGAGGTAGCCGAACAGGTCGACGAGGAGGGACACCTATTTCACCGTGAACGGCACGTCGCCGCGGGTGATGTGGCCGTCGATGGCGAGGACCTGCCAGCGGAGCACCCATTCGCCGGGCTTGAGGGGGGTTTCGATGACGAGCGTATCGGGACCGGGGGAGGCTGCGAGCTTCAGGGTCTGGGGGGTGGCGGGGCCCCGCAGTTCCACGCGGGAGCGTTCCTGGTCGATGCGCGAGTTGAAGCGCAGCACGATGCGGGCCGGGCCGGGGGGAAGGCTGGCGCGGGCGGGCGGCTGGCTTTCCATGAGGATCGCGTGGGCTGCGGCCGGGAGCGGCGCCAGCAGGAGGATAAGGACGAGCCAGGCATAGCGCATGGGCGGGGCCTCTAGCGCGCGGGCGCGGCCGTGTCCATGATCCCGGCGACATGAGCCGCCCGATATGAGCCGTACGATATGAGCCGTGCTGGTGCAGGCGTCCGCGCCGACTATGCCCGGTTCCTGCCGATCACCACGCGGTGGATGGACAACGACGTGTTCGGGCATCTGAACAACGTCGTGTATTACAGCATGTTCGACACGGCGGTGTGCCATTTCCTGGTGGGGGCGGGCATCCTGACGTGGCGGGGCGGCGACCACATCATGATGGTGGCCGAGAGCGGGTGCCGGTATCACAGCGAGGCCGGGTTCCCCGACCGCATCGCCGCTGGGATCCGGCTGGCGCGGCTGGGGACGAGTTCGGTACGGTACGAGATCGGGGTGTTCCGCGAGGATGACGCGACGGCCTCGGCGGAGGGGTTCATGGTACACGTGTGCGTCGATGCCACGTCGCGGCGCCCGGCGCCGTTGCCGGAGGCGTGGCGCAGCGCATTGCAGAACGTCGGAGGATAATCGTCATGGACATGGGCATTTCGGGCAAGCGCGCCCTGGTCTGCGCCGCGAGCAAGGGTCTGGGCCGGGCCTGCGCGATGGCGCTGGCGCGGGAGGGGGTGGCGGTCACGATCACCGCCCGCACGGCGGCGACGCTGGAGGCGACGGCGGCGGAGATCCGGGCCGCGACGGGGGTGGTGGTGACCGTGGTGGCGGGCGACATCACGACGGAGGCGGGGCGGGCCGCGGCGCTGGCGGCATGTCCGGAGCCCGATATCCTGGTGAACAATGCCGGGGGGCCGCCGTCCGGGGACTTCCGGGACTGGGAGCGGGAGGACTGGATCCGGGCGCTGGACGCCAACATGCTGACGCCGATCGCGCTGATCAAGGCGACGGTGGACGGGATGATCGGGCGGCGGTTCGGGCGGATCGTGAACATCACGTCGGGCAGCGTGAAGTCGCCGATTCCGACGTTGGGCATGAGCAACGGGGCGCGGGCCGGGTTGACGGGGTTCGTGGGCGGGCTGGCACGGCAGGTGGCCCGGCACAACGTGACGATCAACAACCTGCTGCCCGGGCCGTTCCTGACGGACCGGTTGCGCGGCAATGCGGCGGCGGCGGCGAAGGCGGCGGGGCGCAGCGTCGACGAGATGCTGGCGGAGCGGGCGAAGGCGTCGCCGGCCGGCCGCAACGGCGACCCGGCGGAGTTCGGCGACGCGTGCGCGTTCCTGTGCGCCGCGAGCAGCGGGTTCATCGTGGGACAGAACCTGCTGCTGGACGGGGGGCTGTTCAACTCGACGATGGGGTGAGGGGGCGGGGTCCGCGATCTCCGCGCTTCCGTGGCAGACAACGCAGGCAAGTTTCCGCTCGGCGGCGTGGGTGCCCGGGACACGCCCGGGCATTACGTGCCTGGGCCGAAGGCGCCCGAGAACCCGATGGGCGCGACGCGGCCGCTGGTCGTTCCGGCGTCAATCATCCGACCTCGTCTTTGGTTTGCATGGGCGTGGGGGCGTGGCATTCTCGGGGTCGGGAGGGTTATGGCGTTGGCGCTGGTTCCGTCACCTACGATCCTGAGCACGGATGAGATGGGGCGGATTGCGCCGCCGATCTTCGCGACGGTGGGGCGTGCGGGGGAGAACCGGCCGGGAGACGTGTTCGTCATCCAATCGCTGCTGAACGACCGGTTGCCGCGGCCGCATTCGGATGTGCCGGTGACAGGGGACGCGGATATCGGGACGGTGCTGGCGATCGAGGCGTATCAGGCGGTCGTGCTGCGGATGATCCCGCCCACGGGGCGGGTGGAGCCGGGGAGTGCCACGTATTACGCGCTGGCGGCGCGTCCGTTGGTGCAGGAGCCTCGGCCCGGGGGGACCGGGCTGTTCGGTCGGGTGCCGCCGGACGTGGTGGAGGCGGCGGTCGCGTCGCAGACGAAGTGGAGCGTACCGGCCTCGGTGACGCTGGCGCAGTGGGCGGTCGAGAGCGCGTGGGGGGCGGCGATGCCGCCGGAGAGCAACAACCCGTTCGGGATCAAGGCGGTGGGGGATCAGCCGGCGGTGGAGAGCCAGACGCGGGAGGTTGTGGGGGGGGAGAACATCACGATCGCGGCGAAGTTCCGGAAGTTTCCGTCGATCGTCGACGCGTTCGAGCAGCATGGGCGGCTGTTGGCGACGGCGCCGGTGTACAAGCCGGCGATGGCGAAGAAGGATGATCCGGAGGCGTTCGCGGATGCGTTGACGGGGGTTTACGCGACGGACCCGCAGTATGGGACGACGCTGAAGTACGTGATCAAGACGTATAATTTCACGATGCATGACAAGGCGAATTGAGGGGCGTTCTGGGGTTCGTGCTGGTTGGGCGCGCGAGTGCTGCTGGCACGGGGTCCCCGGATCAAGTCCGGGGATGACGTACTTGGGGTCGCGGGGGTGACGTGCTTGGGTGGCGGGGGTGACGTAGTCAGGGGGGTGGGATCAGGGAGTGGACGGCTTCTTCGCAGGTTCGTGCCACTTCGGTCATGCCGGCGCGGGTGGTGGCGGTCATTTCGAAGTGGAGGGGGGCGCCGATGGTGAGGCGGAGGGGGCCGGGGCGGGGGAGGCGTTGGCCGGGGGGCCAGCAGGCGAAAGCTCCGGCCAGGTGGCAGGGGATGACGGGAATGGGGGTTCCGGCGACGAGGGCGCCGACGCCGGGTTGGAAGCGGGCCATGGCGCCGGTGCGGGTGCGGGTGCCTTCGGGGAACAGGATGAGGATCGCGGCGTCCTGGGTCAGGCGGGCGCGCATGCCTTCGAGGTCTCGGGCCGTGGTGCGCTTGCGCCAGACGGGCAGGGCGTTGACGGCGTAGGCGGCGAAGGCGGCCGCGGGGAGGGAGGTGAAGAAGGTGTCGCCGGCGGCCAGGGCGTAGGCCCGGCGGCCGAGGCGGCGGGGGAGGGCGGCGGCGATGGCCAGGGCGTCGAGGTGGCTGGAATGGTTGCCGACGATGACGAAGGGCGGGGGCGGCAAATGCTGCTTGCCGGTGACGACGAGGCGGTGGGCGAGGCGGAGGTAGGCGCGGATGGCGGCGCACCAGGTCTCGGCCATGAGAAGGCCGCCGAGGCCGCGTTCCCGGCCCATGCTACGGAGGCGCTCGCCGACGGGCAGGCCATGGTCGCGGGCGGGGCGGAGCTGCCACTCGGTCATTGTGTGAAGAGCCGGGCGGGCTGGTCGAGGCCGAAGCCGACGTAGTAGCCGACGTAGTGGAAGGTTGCAGGGGCCACCAGCAGCAGCGAGTTGAAGCGGTCCAGCAGGCCGCCATGGCCGGGAATGACGACGCCCATGTCCTTGATCCCGAGGTCGCGCTTGATGCTGGAGAGCATCAGGTCCCCGGCCTGGCCGCCGATGCTGACGATGGCGCCGAGGCCGAGCAGCAGGTACCAGCGATCGAGCGGCGTGCCATGGAAGATGGGGGCGGCGATCATCGCGACGAGCGCCGAGGTGGCGAGGAGTGCGCCCAGCGCGCCGGCGATGGTCTTGTTCGGGCTGGTGGCGGGCAGCAGCTTCGGGCCGCCCAGGAGCTTGCCGAAGGTGAAGGCGAAGACGTCGTTGAGGGCGACCGTGGTCAGCAGCAGAAGGACGAAGGGGCGGTAGTTCAGGTCGTTCGCCATGTAGCCGAGATGGGCAAGGCCGGTGCCGAACAGCAGGAAGGCAAAGATGGCGAGGCCGGTGCGCTGGATGTAGCCGCCGGGGCGGTCGAGGGGGATGGAGACGATGGAGAGCGCGCCCACGACGAGGGGGGTGAGGGCGACGAAGAAGCCGTACCAGTGGTCGAGCGCGGCGAAGTTCAGCAGCAGGATGCCCAGGACGACGGTCGCGGTCATCACGGGTTCGCGGAAGAGGCCGGTGGCGCGGTCGTATTCGCGGAGGCAGAGGAGGCCGAGGAGGGTGACGGCGGCGATGGTCCAGGCGCGGCCCAGCAGGACGGGGCCGAGCATGAGGGGCAGGAGGACGGCCCAGGAGCCGGTGCGGAGCCAGAGCTCGCGGCGGAGGGCCGGGCCGATGCGGTGGGTTGCGGAGAGGGCGAGGATGACGGCGGCGGCGAGGAGGAGGACGCCGATTGCGGCGAGGACGATGCCGCGGGTCACGGGGTGGGCGAAGGCGGTGGTCATGGCGCGAGCGACCGGGCGACCCGCAGCAGGCGGCGCAGGGCGGTCGCGATGGAGAGGGCGGCGATGACCCAGAGGGCGGCGGCGGGCCAGCCGGCGGTCCAGGCGGCGGGGAGGAGGGCGCAGGCGAGGGCCAGCGCGGTGACGAGGGCCATGCGCTGCTGTTTCGCCATGGGACCGCAGAACTCGCTGGGGGCGCCGGCCGCCTTGCCGACCGCGCGGACGTAGGCGGTGGCCATCGCGGCGAGGGCGGCGGCGATGCCGAGCGCCGGCTGGCCCGCGGCCCAGCCGAGGCCGGCGAGGATGGCGGTGTCGGAGACGCGGTCCGGGACCTCGTTGAACAGCTCGCCGGTGGCGGAGGCGATGCCGCGGCCGATAGCGACCATGCCGTCGAGCAGGTTGGCCATGAGACGGGCCTGGACGAGGAGGGCGGCGGCGAGCCAGAGGGGGGTTGCGGCGCCGGGCCAGGTGGGAACGAGGGCGAGGCAGAGGCCGGCCAGGAGGGCTGCGAGCATGCCGGCGACGGAGATGGCGTCGGGGGAGGCGCGGCGGCGCACGAGGACGGCGGCGAGGGCGACGACGGGGGGGAGGCCGCGGGCGGCGATGGGGCGGCGGTCTGGCGCGGTGGTCACGGCGGTGCGTCTTGTGGGGCGTTGGGCGGGGGTTCGCTGGTGCCGAGGACCATGGCAACGGCCTGGTCGCCTTCGGGGAGGCCGGGGAGGATGTGGCGGGTTGCGGCCATGCGGTCGGAGCCGCGGCACCACCAGAGGCTGGCGGCGGGGTCGAGGGACGCCCCTGAGGGGGCGCCAGGGGGTGGGGGGCCGAGGTGGAGGAGGGCGGCGTCGAGGGTGTCTGGGTCGAAACCGTCCTCGAGGGCGGCGAGGATCTCGGTTTCCAGGGCTTCGGACCAGGCGGGGTCGGGGATGCCGTCGGCGGGGCCGATCAGGGTGAAGGGGAACATGCGGCCGACGCGGTCGACGCTTGCGACGAGGACCCCGGCGGCGCCGGAGGGGGGGGCGAGGCGGGCGCCGAGGGCGAAGTGCCAGAGGGGGGCGGTGAGCCATGCCTCGGGCCAGTCGTCGCCGGCGGCGGCGCGGACGGCAAGGGTGAGGCGGCCGAGCCAGGCGTCCCAGGTTTCCGCGAGGGCGGGGGGGATGCGTCGGCCGAGGAAGTCGCCGCGGGCGGGCACCTTGCCGAAGAATCCGGGCGGGTCGAGGGGCATGGGGTGGTGTAGCCCGGCGGGTTCGGGGCGGGAAGCGGTGGGGGGGCGCGATCGAGGCCAGGGTGGGGACGACGATTCCATCCCCGGCCCGTCCCTGAGCCCGGGGGGGGTGAAGGGCGGTGGCCGGCGGGACGCCGGCGCTACGGGCTGGCAGGGGCGGGGTTCGATGCGGTAGGGTCGTGATTGCCGGGCCGGGACGTGGCGCGGGGAGGAGGAAGCGATGCGCCTGTTCGTGAGTGCTGCGGCGTCCATTCTTGTCGGGGCCGGCCTGGCCGGTGGGCCGGCGGCGGCGCAGAACCCGTCTGCGGACCAGATCATCCGGTCGTTGCGGCCGACCGGGCCTTCGGCCACCACGCGGGGCATCCGGCCGGTGGGGCCTTCGGCCGATGCTCCTGCGCCTGCTCCTGCTCCGGCTCCGTCGGTTGCAGCACCGGTGGCGACGCCGGGTTCGCCGGTCGTGGCTGCACCCCGGCCGCCGGCCGCGGCGCCGCCGGTGGCGGCCGCGAAGCCGCCCTCGGTCAATCTGACGGTGCAGTTCGCGAGCGGGTCGGCGGATCTGACGCCGGATGCGATGCGGACGCTGGACGAGCTGGGGCGGGCGCTGAGCAGCAGCGCGCTCTCGGGGTTCCGGTTCCGGATCGAGGGGCATACCGACACGGTGGGGACGCGGGAGTCGAACCAGGCGCTTTCGGACGCGCGGGCGGCGAAGGTGCTGGAGTATCTGGCGGGGAAGTTCCAGATCGACCGGGGCAAGATCCAGGCGGTGGGGATGGGGCAGGACCATCTGATGGTGCCGACGGGGCCGAACGTGCCGCAAGCACAGAACCGACGGGTGACGGTCGTCAACCTCGGGGCCTGATCCCGGCCGATGCGGGGGGATCCCGACGACACCGTCCTGATCCCCCGGCCGGGCGCCCGGCGCGGCGGCGTGGCGCGGGGTTTGGCGGCGTGGGTCGTGGTGGGGGTCGTGGCGGGGGTCGCGGTGCTCGCGGTTGCGGGCGGGGGGGCGTGGTATGCGTTCCGGGGGGCGCCGCCGATTGCGCCGCCCTCGGCCGCTCCGCCCGTGGTCGTGGTGGTGCCGGCCCCGTTCGTGGCGGCGCCGCCGGCGTTGCCGGGGTTGGCGGGGGAGGCGGAGATCCTGGATCGGGCGCCGGTGGCGGTCGAGGCGTATCGGTTCGCGTTGCAACCGGAGATCGTCGTCCTGCAGTTCGCGACGCTGGCGGAGCAGGCGGATGCGTTGAACCGGGCGGCGGCGTTGATCGAAAAGGCCGGGTTCCCGCGGGACCGGGTGGTGGACCGGGGCGAGATGGACCGGCGCATCCGGGCGGCGGGGGCGACGCCGGAGACGTTCTATTACGGGCATGACTACCGGGGCGCGGACCTGCTGCGGTTCTTTGCGGAAGCGGAGCGGGCGGGGGATGCGCTGACGCCGGGGGAGGCGTGGTTGCGGCAGCAGATCCGGGAGTGGGGGTGGCGGCCGGGGGGGAATGCGGCGCTGATCTCGCTGGTGCGGGACGATCCGGTTTCGGGGCTGGACCGGTTGGCGCGGGCCACGATCCTGCGGCATGAGCTGTCGCACGGGTACTACTTCGTGAATGCCGAGTATGCGGCGTACAGCCTGCGGTTCTGGCAGGAGTCGCTGACGGCGTCGGAGCGGGACCGGTTCCGGGCGTTCCTGGCGCTGGAGGGGTACGACACGGGGATCGAGGACCTGGTCGTGAACGAGACGCAGGCCTACCTGATGCATACGGCGAGCGAGCGGTTCTTCAGTGCGCGGGCGGTGGGGTTGACGGTGGCCCGGCTGGATGTGTTGCGGGGGTTGTTCCTGACGGGGATGCCGCCGGGGTGGCTGCGGGATTGCACGACCTTGCCGGCGGCGGGTTCGCCCGCACCCCGGCCCCGGCGGCGGCTGCCGAAGCGGCGGGTGGGTCAGCGCTTGGGGCGGGTGCGGACGACCATGACGGCGGCGGAGATGCGGGCGCCGCTGCGGGCGGCCTGATCGAGGGCGGTACGGAGGTCGCGGAGGTAGTCGTCCAGGGTGTCGGTGTCGGGGCGGGGGGCGCGGAAGAGGGGAACGGAGCTGGCGATACCGACGACGAGGTCGGTGCCGAAGGGGATGTCGACGGCCCAGCCCTTGAAGCCCGGCGGTTTCG
This sequence comes from uncultured Acetobacteraceae bacterium, assembly GCA_964246015.1. Classification (GTDB taxonomy): domain Bacteria; phylum Pseudomonadota; class Alphaproteobacteria; order Acetobacterales; family Acetobacteraceae; genus JBBROS01. Next base: position 485 of record CAXTPG010000056.1, on the reverse strand, counting down.
GTTCGCCGAAGATGGGGGTTGCGAGGGGGGGATAGGCGGCGCCCGGGGCGGAATCGCGCATGTGCAGGACGCTGCCGTCGCCGGCGACGTAGTCGAGCTGCAGGTGGGCGGCGAAGTCCGGCATAGTGGCGCGGGGGATGACGAGTTCGGCCTCGGTCAGGTCCGTGCGGCCGTCGGACATGGCGACGCCGAGGGTGCCGCGGGGACCGGCGAAGGGGCGGATGTAGGGCCGGACGACGTCGAGGACGGCGCAATATGGGCCGTCGGCGGGGATGACCTGCCAGTCGATGGCGGCGCCGGCGGTCGCGTCCTGGATGGCGGAGCGGAGGGCGCGCTCGCCCTGGCCGCGGCCGGTGACACCGCGGATGACGGGGGGTGCGCCGGTACGGTCGTCGCCGGTGGCGGCGGTGCAGCCGGCGGACTGGATGGCGGCGGCGATGGCGCGGCGGATGGATTCGGGGGAGGGGGTGGCGAGGGCGGTGACG
>CAXTPG010000055.1:1023-28806 GCA_964246015.1 uncultured Acetobacteraceae bacterium | reverse complement strand
GATGGCGCGGCAGGTGTCGGCGTCGAGGCCCTGGAAGACGCCCTGCTTGTCGTAGAGGCCGAAGCCGACGGTGCCGAGGCTTGCCGTGCATTCGAGCACGCCGCGGGCGCGGATGGCGGAGAGGGTGGGCCCGGCGGGGGATTGGGCCAGGGCGGGGGTGGCGAGCAGGAGGGTTAGGAGCAGGGCGCGCATGGGGTGTGTCTCCCGGGGTCATCATGGGGAAGCAAGGGGCGTGCCGACGTGAGAGGCCTTCTAGGGGCGTGGCCGCTTGTCGATGACGCGTCTGGCTTTGCCGATGCTGCGTTCGATGCCGCCCGGGGGGACGACCTCGACCGTGGCGGTGACGCCGATGCGGTCCTTGATGGCGGCGGCGAGGGAGCGTGGGTCGGCGGTGCCGAAGGTGTCGGGTCGGGCCTCGACGCGGACCAGCATCGTGTCCATGCGGCCTTCGCGGGCGAGTTCGATCTGATAGTGGCCGGAGAGGTCGGGGGCGGCGAGGACGAGTTCCTCGACCTGGGTGGGGAAGACGTTGACGCCGCGGATGATCATCATGTCGTCGCTGCGGCCGGTGATCTTGACCATGCGGCGCATGGAGCGGGCGGTGCCGGGCAGGAGGCGGGTGAGGTCGCGGGTGCGGTAGCGGATGATGGGTGTGGCCTGCTTGGTGAGGGAGGTGAAGACCAGCTCGCCTTCCTCGCCGTCCGGCAGGGGGGCGCCGGTTTCGGGATCGACGATTTCGGGGAAGAAGTGGTCTTCCCAGATGTGGAGGCCGTCCTTGGTTTCGACGCATTCGTTGGCGACGCCGGGTCCCATGACCTCGCTGAGGCCGTAGATGTCGACGGCGTGCATGTCGAAGGCGTCCTCGATCTCGGTCCGCATGCGGTTGGTCCAGGGTTCGGCGCCGAAGATGCCGCATTTGAGGGTCGTCGCGCGGGGGTCGTGCCCGGCGGCGCGGAAGGCGTCGAGCATGGCCAGCATGTAGCTGGGGGTGATCATGATGATGTCGGGTTCGAAGTCGTGGATGAGCTGGATCTGTCGCTCGGTCTGGCCGCCGCCCATGGGGATGACGGTGCAGCCGAGGCGTTCGACGCCGTAATGGGCGCCGAGGCCGCCGGTGAACAGGCCGTAGCCGTAGGCGACGTGGACGCGCATGCCGGGTCGTCCGCCGCTGGCGCGGATGGAGCGGGCCATGACGTCGGCCCAGGTTTCGATGTCCTGTCTGGTGTAGCCGACGACGGTGGGTTTGCCGGTGGTGCCGCTGCTGGCATGGATGCGGGCGACCTGGTCGCGGGGGACGGCGAACATGCCGAAGGGGTAGTTGGCGCGGAGGTCGGCCTTGGTGGTGAAGGGGAAGCGAGCGAGGTCGGAGAGGTGGTGGAGGTCGTCGGGGTGGACGCCTGCCGCGGCGAAGGCCGCGTGGTAGTGGGGGATGTTCTTGTAGGCATGGTGCAGCGTGGCCTTCAGGCGGGTGAGCTGGAGGGCTGCGATCTCGTCGCGGGAGGCGGTCTCGATCGGGTCGAGGTCGCCGGGGCGGGGGGAGAGGTCAGGACGCATCGGGGATGATCCGTTGGCCGGTGGTGCGGGAGTGGCCGCGGAACTCGGCGACGATGGCGCCGTCGACGGTGACGCGGACGTCGGTGATGCCGGTGCGTCCTTCCTTCACGCGTTCCTCGGCGGTGGCGACCATGAGCTGGCCTTCGAGGACGGGGCGGAGGTAGGCGATGCTGCACTGGGCAGCGACGGCGGCGATGCCGTCGCTGTTGCAGGCAAAGGCGAAGGCGCTGTCGGCGAGGGCGAAGATGAAGCCGCCGTGGCAGGTGCGGTGGCCGTTGAGCATGCGGGGTTCGACGCGCATGGAGAGGCGGGCGGCGCCGGGGGCTGCGTGTTCGAGGACCATGCCGAGGCCGGGGCTGGCCTGGTCTGCGCGCCACATGGCGTGGGCGGCGGCTTGGGCGGCGGCTTGGGCGGTTGCGTCGGGTGTCATGCTGGGCGGCCGGTGAAGGCAGGGGGGCGTTTTTCGAGGAAGGCGCGAACGCCTTCGTGGAAGTCGGGGGTCCGGCCGGCCTCGGCCTGGAGGTCGCGTTCGAGGTCGAGCTGCTGGTCGAGCGTGTTGGAGGGGGAGGCGTCGAGCGCCTGCTTGATGAGGCGCATGGCCTGGGTGGGGAGGGCTGCCAGCTGGGTGGCGAGGCGGGTGGCCTCGTCCAGGAGGGTGTCGTCGGGGACCGTGCGCCAGATGAGGCCCCATTGCTCGGCGAGGGGTGCGGGCACGGGTTCGCCGAGCATGGCCATGGCGCGGGCGCGGGCGTCGCCGGCGAGGCGGGGGAGGAGCCAGGTGCCGCCGGCATCGGGGATGAGGCCGATCTTGACGAAGGCCTGCAGGAAGCGGGCGGAGTGGGCGGCGATGACGATGTCGCAGGCGAGGGCGAGGTTGGCCCCGGCGCCGGCGGCGACGCCGTGGACGGCGCAGAGCACGGGCTTCGGCAGGGCGCGGATCGCGCGGATAAGGGGGTTGAAACGGCGTTCGAGGGTGTCGCCGAGGTCCTGGCCGGGGGTGACTTCCGCCAGGTCCTGCCCGGCGCAGAAGCCGCGGCCGGCGCCCGTGAGAACGACGGCGCGGATGGCGGGGTCGGCGGCGTGGGCGAGGGCGGCCATGAGGGCGGCGTGGAGGGGGGCGGTGATGGCGTTGAGGCGGTCGGGGCGGTTGAGGGTCAGGCGCAGGATCGGGCCGTCGTTTTGGATGAGAAGTTCGCCCGCCATGCCCGTGTCCCGGATCGTTCGGGGCAACGATGCGACGCGGCGCGGTCGTGTCAAGCCTTGAGCGGTTTGCCCTTCGGGTCGTCGATCGCCTGGCCCAGGCGGCGGCTGAGGTAGGCGGTGATGGCGACTTCCTCGGCCGTCAGTCCCTTGGTGTCGCCGTCCAGGACTTCCTCGGCGCGGGCTTGCAGGCCTTCCAGCAGGCTGCCGTCCAGGTAGCCTTCGAAGACGGCGGGGTGGATGTAGCATTTACGGCAGATGGCGGGGGTGTTGCCGAGCTTCTTCGCGACTTGTTCGACGGCCTGGACGAGGTTCTTCTTGGCCTTGGCCTCGGTGTCGAAGGATTCGAACTCCTTCAGGGCGAGGGCGGCCAGGTTGGTGCCGGCCCAGGTGCGAAAGTCCTTGGCGGTGATGTCCTCGTTCGTGATCTCGTGCAGGTATTCGTTGACGTCGTCGCTGCCGACGGTGTCGCGGGTGCCGTCCTCGTCCAGGAACTGGAACAGGTCCTGACCCGGCAGGTCGCGGCAGCGGGCGACGACGCGGGCCAGACGGCGATCGGCCAAGTCGATGTGGTGCTTGATGCCGTGCTTGCCGCGGAAATCGAAGAGGACTCGTCCGCCCTCGACCCTGGCGTGGCGGGAGCGGAGGGTGGTCAGCCCGAAGCTTTTATTGGTCTTGGCGTATTCCTCGTTTCCAACCCGCATCATGGTCTTTTCCAGGAGGGCCACGAGGGCGGCGACGACCTTGCGCTTCGGCAGGCCGGGGAGGGCCAGGTCCTTCTGCACCTGGGCGCGGATGGTGGGCAGCAGGCGGCCGAAGATGAGCATCTTGCCGTACTTCGCCTCGTCCCGGATGACGCGCCAGCGGGCGTGGTAGCGGTATTGCTTGCGGCCGCGGGCGTCGCGGCCGACGGCCTGCAGGTGGCCGCGGGGGTCGGGGCAGATCCAGACGTCGGTGTAGGCGGGGGGGATCGCGAGTTTCCGGATGCGGGCGATCTCGGCTTCGTCGGTGATGGGGGCGCCGCCGGGGGCGATGAAGCGCCAGGCGTCGCCGTCGCGCTCGCGGGTGATGCCGGGGCGCTTGTCGGTGACGTAGCGGAGTTTCGCGGCGCGGGCGGCCTGCTTGGGGTCGAGCGGCAGGTCGGTTTCGAGGTCGGGCATGGCGGAAGCAACACGCGTCGGGGCGGGAGGTTTCGCGGGGGCGGGCGAACCGTTCGGGGGCGTGCGTCGTTGGGGCGGCATGGACCTTCTCTGCTTTTCCCATCTGCGGTGGGACTTCGTGTTCCAGCGGCCGCAGCACCTGTTGAGCCGGGCGGCGCGGCGGATGCGGGTGTTCTTCTTCGAGGAGCCGATGTGGGTGGAGCACGGCGAGGCAGCGCTGCTGACGCGGACGACGGCGGAGGGGGTTGTCGTCGTGCAGTGCCGGCTGCCGTGGGGGGCGGACCCGGACGCGGAGCAGCGGCATCTGCTGGACCGGCTGATGGCGGAACAGGGGATCGTGGCGCCGGTGCTGTGGTATTACACGCCCCACGCGCTGGCGTTCTCGGGCCATGTTCCGGGGCAGGTCGTGGTCTATGACTGCATGGACGAGTTGTCGGCGTTTGCCGGCGCCGACCCGGCGTTGCCGGCGCTGGAGCGTGCGTTGCTCGCGCGGGCGGACCTGGTGTTCACCGGGGGGCACAGCCTGTTCGAGGCGAAGCGGGCGCTGCATGGGGCGGTGCACCTGTTCCCGAGCGGGGTCGATGTGGCGCATTTCGCGCCGGCGCGGGAGGGATTGCCGGATCCGGCGGCGCAGCGGGGGGTTGGGCGGCCCCGGGCCGGGTTCTTCGGGGTGATCGACGAGCGGTTGGACCTGGGGCTGCTGGACGCGGTGGCGGCGCTGCGGCCGGGGGTGCAGTTCGTGATGGTGGGGCCGCTGGCGAAGCTGGATGCTTCGGCGCTGCCGCGGCGGGCGAACCTGCATTGGGTCGGGGCAGCTTCGTATGCGGAGCTGCCGGGGTTCGTGGGGAATTGGGACGTGGCGCTGATGCCGTTCGCGCTGAACGCGGCGACACGGTTCATCAGCCCGACGAAGACCCCGGAGTATCTGGCGGCGGGGCGGCCGGTGGTGTCGACGCCGGTCGCGGATGTCGTGCGGACGTATGGCGGGATGCGGGGGGTGGGGATCGCGGGCGATGCGGCGGGGTTTGCGGCGGCGATCGATCATGCTCGGGGGTTGCGGGCCGATGATTGGCGTGCGGAGGCGGACGGGATGTTGGCGGGGATGTCGTGGGATGCGATTTGGGGGCGGATGCGGGGGTTGTTGGGAGGGGTGGGGGTGGCGGCCGGGTAGAGGGTGGGCGAGGTTCGGGTTTGCGGTGGTGGGTTGCGAGGGCAACCCACCCTACGAGAGGAGCGGGGGATGCGGGCTTCGGTTCGGGGGACTGAGATCTACTTCGACGTCGAGGGCGCCGGGTTGGTGCCGGATGGCGGGGGGATGCGGGAGAAGCGGCCGGCGCTCGTGATCCATGGCGGGCCGGGCGGGGACCATTCGGGGTTCAAGCCGGCGTTCACGCCGTTGTCGGAGGCGTTGCAGCTCGTCTACTTCGACCATCGGGGGCAGGGGCGGTCCGCGCGCGGGGACCCGGCGCTCTATACTTTGGACGAGAACGTCGAGGACATGGAGGCGCTGCGGCGGCATCTGGGGCTGGGGCCGGTGGTGAGCATCGGGACCAGCTATGGCGGGATGGTCGGGATGGCGCATGCGGCGCGGTATCCGGAGGCTGTGTCGCACCTGGTGCTGGCGGTCACGGCGGCGCATTCGGGGTTCATCGCACGGGCGCAGGAGATCGTGGCCGAGTGGGGGACGGCGGAGCAGCGGCGCGTCTGCGCGACGCTGTGGGCGGGGGCGTTCCGGACGGCGGAGGAGGTGCAGGAGTATTATGCCGTGATGGGGCCGCTGTATTCGCGGCGGTTCGATGCGGGGAGCGCGGCGGCGGTGCGGGGGCGGGGGGTGCCTTCGCCGGAGCCGCTGAACCGGGCGTTCGGGCCGGAGGGGTTCCTGCGGCGGATGGATCTACGGCCGGAGCTGCCGCGGATCACGGCGCCGACGTTGATCCTGTCGGGTCGGCATGACTGGATCTGCGCGCCGGAGTTCGGGGCGGAGATCCATGCGGCGATTCCGGGGTCCCGGTTCGTCGTGTTCGAGGAGAGCAGCCACTCGCTGCGGGTGGATGAGCCGGAGCGGCTGCGGGGGGAGATCCTGGGGTTTCTGGGGCGGGCCTAGCCGGTACGCGGGGCAGGGGGAGATGGGGCTCGGGTCAGTTTGGCGATGAGGGATAGGGCGGCGGGCCAGGCCTGGGCAGCGGCGGTCATGGTGGCGGGGATGAGTTGGCCGGCGCGGTGGAGGAGCATGGCCCGGGCGATCTGACCGCCCAGATCGGCTTTCATGCGGCGGTGATAGGTGGCCGGGTCGGGGGCGGTCGCGGCGGCTTGGGCGGTGTGGAGGGCGATGGCCATGCCGTCGCCGCTGAAGCTGGGGATGACCGCCATCTGGTCGCCGAGGCGGGCGAGGCCGGGCGGGTCCTGCGGGGCGGCGCGATGCACGAAGCCGTAGGGGACGCGGAAAATGGCGAGGGGGCGGCCGAGCAGGGGGTCGGCGGCGTGGAGGCGCGTGGCGAGGTGGGGGGCGGTGCGGGTGAGGTGGGCGAGGACGCCGGGCCAGGTGGCGCCGGCCTCGTCGAAGGCCCGGCGCTGGATGAGCAGGCACAGGTTGGCGCGGTTGCCATCGACCGGTTGCAGGCCGGCGTAGCCCCCGGGGAAGAGGATGATCTCGACGTGGCCTGCGAGGGCTTCGGCCTGGTCCGCGGCGAGGCGGTAGTAGGTCTTGAGGCCGACGAGGTTCTCGGGGCGGGCGTCGCGGCGGGCGCCGCGGAGGTCGTGCTTGCCGGTGGCGAGGAGGATGCGGGCGGCGGGCAGGAGAGCGCCGTCGACGTCGACGGCCTCGGGCAGCAGGCGGCGGACGGTTCGGCCGCGGAGGATGGTGGCGCCGGCGCGGGCGGCGTGGACGAGCAGGGCTTCGTCGAGCACGCGGCGGGAGAGGCCGTGGCCGGGGCCTGGGAGCGGGGCGCGGACGACGCGGCGGCCGTGGACGAGACGGACGGCGTCGATGGGGGCGGCGCCCAGGGCGGCGATGTCGATGCCGAGCCGGGCGAGGGCGTCGTTGGCTTCCCAGCTTATGAACTCGCCGCAGACCTTGTCGTGGGGCGCGGGTTCGCGCTCGATCAGGGTGGAAAGGGGGCCAAGGAGGCAGGCGGCGGCGGCGCCGGCGATGCCGCCGCCGATGATTGCGATTGTCATGGCACGACCATGGGCTCGACCATGGGCTCGACCGTTGGCGCGGGCGTCATTTCCAGCGTGTCACGCAGTAGCGGAAGGGGGGGTGCCAGCGGATGGTGGCGGCGGGGATGGCGCGCAGCATCGCGTTCCAGTCGGCGCGGGTGAACGCCCGGGCGACGCTGATGGGGCCGTCGTGGCGGACGAAGCGGTGCCAGCCGGCGAGGGCGGAGAGTGCGCGGAAGCCGTGGTAGGCGACGGGGTGGCGGTGGAGGTCGTTGACGAACCAGCCGAGGGTCGCCTTGGCCTCCATGAGTTGGAGGAAGGCGGGGAGTTGATCGTCGGAGAGGTGGTGGGTGAAGAGGGCGCTGAGGATGACGTCGAAGTCTTCCAGTGCCGGGTCGAAGGCGTCGGCGGAGCGGTATTCGATGGGGATGCAAGGGGGCGTCGCGGCCTGGGCGGCCTGGATGCCGAGTGGGTTGAGGTCGAGGCCGACGAGTTCCAGGCGGTGGCCGCCGCGGATGGCCCAGCGGTGGAGGCGGCGGAGCATGTCGCCCTCGCCGCAGCCGACATCCAGCACGCGGATCGTGCGGCCCGGTGCGCGGCGGACGGCGCGGGCCATGAAGCCCAGGGTGGGCAGGCGGGCGAGGGTGACGGTGTTGACGGTGGCGAGGTCGTGGAGGCAGGCGGCGAAGTCTTCGGGGGTGACGGGTTCGGTGTCCATCCACTCGGGCTGATGGCTGCGGCGGCGGAGGTCAGACACGGCTGAAGCGGAAGGTTTCGGCGCAGAGGCCGGGGCCGAAGGCGAGGGCCATGCCGGGACCGGTCGTGTCGCCGGCGAGCATGCGTTCGAGGACGAAGCCGAGGGTGGCGGAGGAGACGTTGCCAACGTCATGCAGGACGGCGCGGGAGTGGGCGAGGGCGTCGGGGGCGAGGCGGAGGCCCTGTTCCACGGCGTCGAGCACCGTGCGTCCGCCGGCGTGGACGGCCCAGAGGGCGATATCCGCGGGGTCCTGCCCGGCCATGATGCCTTCGCCGTCGTTGCGGTCGGCCTCGGCGCGGAGGGCGGTGGCGATGGCGCCGGGGACCTTGCCGCTGAGGTGCATGTCGAAGCCCTGGTCGCCGATGCGCCAGGTGATGAGGTCCTGCGTGTCCGGGAGGGTGGTGGCGTGGAAGCCGTGGAGGGCGATGCCGTGGGGCTCGGCGGTCACGAGGGCGGCAGCGGCGCCGTCGCCGAAGATGAGGAAGGAGAGGACGGTTTCGAGATCCTGTGTTTCCTGCAGGTGGAGGGTGCAGAGCTCCAGGGCGACGACGAGGACACGGGCCGTAGGGTCCGAGCGCACGGCCTGGTGGGCGAGACGGAGGGCGGGGACGGCGGCGTAGCAGCCCATGAAGCCGACGAGCGTGCGTTGGAGGGACAGGCCGAGATCCAGCGCTTCGGCGATGCGCTGATCGAGGCCGGGGGCGGTGAAGCCGGTGCAGCTTGCGACGACGAGGTGGGTGATGGGGCCGGGATCGAGGCGTTCGACGGCTTCGACGGCGAGGGCGGTGGCCGCGGCCTCATAGGCGCGCATGCGGGCGCCGGTGCCGGGGAAGGCGCCGCGGCGGTAGAAGCCGCCGGTATCGAGCGAGGGTCCGTGCGCATCGGCGGGGACGAGGGTGGAGAAGCGGTGCTTGACGCCGGAGCGGTCGGCCATCCGGTCGAAGACCCGGCGGGCGCGGGGGTCGGACAGCGTGTCGCGGGCGAAGGTGATGAAGGCCTGGTGGACGTCGTTGCGGGGCGTCGCCGTGGCGATGCGGTTGAGATGGGGGAGGGGCATCGCCATGCGGCTCATGTGGGGGCGGGGCGGGCAAACGAAAGGCGGCGCATCGCTGCGCCGCCCTCGGTTGTCTCAGCCGGTGTCAGAGGGGCGGGGTGCCGATGGTGCTGCTGCCGCCGGCCCGATAGGCGGGGGCCGCTTCGTCGAACTTGCTCCAGCCCTCGGCGCGATACTGGTCACCGCGGACGGTGGAGTCGACGGCGTTGTGAGTGTCCAGGATACGCTCGACCATCGCGACCTGGTTTTCGTCGGCCTTCACGGTCACGAGGGTGCCGCCGCGCCGAACGCCCTCGGCGTATACGTGGGCATCCGTCTCGGAGACGCCGGCGCCGACGAGCGAGCCGAGAAGGCCGCCGCTGGCCGCACCGACGCCCGCGCCGACGGCGGTGGCGATCAGCCAGCCGGCGGCGACGACGGGGCCGACACCTGGGATGGCCAGCATGCCGAGGCCGGCGAGGAGGCCGGCGCCGCCGCCGAGGACGGTGCCGACGGTCGCGCCCGTGCCGGCGCCGGCGGCGCTGCCGCTGGTCTCGGCGGGGACGACGTTGGTGTAGCGGTCATCCTCGTTCTTCGCGACGAGGCTGATGGAGCCGTGCGGGATGCCGTTCGACTCGAGTTCGGTCACGGCCATGCTGGCATGCTCGTAGGTGTCGAAGAGGCGGGTGACGATGGTGCTCATGGTGTTCTCCTGCTTGTGATGGGACGGTTACTGGCCGACGATGTTGCCCTGGTAGTCGAGGGCGACGCTCGTCGACTTGCCGTCCTTCATTGCGGTGCCGCGCCACACGCCTTTGTCATCCTTCTTGAGGTCGGTGACGTTGGCGAAGCCCTTGTCCTCGATGCGCGAGCGGGCCTGGCCTTCGGTGAAGCTGTTGGCGCCGGCGACGGGGGCCTGCGTGGTGCGCGAGGGCTCGGTGGTGGTGGTGACTGCGGCCGGGCTTGCGGAGTCGCTGCGCGGCGGGTTGGCCTGGCTGTTGGCGCCGAGGGCCGGGGTGGCGGTGCCCGTGTTGTTCATGCCCATGCCGGAGGTCGGGCTGTTGAGCGTTGGCGACGCGCTGCCTGCCGCTGGGCTGGACGGGGTGGCGGTCGTGTTGCCGGGGGTTGCGGGAGTCTGGGCGTTCGCGACGCCGGCGAGCAGCAGCGTGGCGGCGAGGGTGGCCTTGATCGTACGGTTCATGGCTTTCTCCTGTCTGTGTCTTCTGTCCGGCACTTGCCATGGCGGTTGCCACGGCAGGTGCCGTTGGACGCAGAGGGGAGACGCTTGGCGGGGCGGGTGGTTGCCTCGGGTACGATAAGGTGAGGATTACTGGAAGGTGAGGGCGACCGGATTGCGGTGCGGCCTTACAAGGCGAAGATGGTCATGTAGTCGATGCCGCCGATTTGTCCGGTGGTCAGGGCATACGTGTCGGTGACGCTGCGGTCGGCGCCGGCGAAGGTGATGCTTGCGGTAGGATGGCCGGCGTTGTGGAGGTCCGAGCGGAGGGTTCGGCCGGTGTAGCCGGGTGCGCCGTCGCTTTCATCCCACCAATAGCTGGAGGTGGGGCCGAAGCCGAACAGCGTGGCGATGTCCCCGCGGTTGAAGCCCACGATCGTGTTCCAGGTGACGGCGTCGCTGCGCCCGTCGAGGAAGAAGACGTCGTCGCCGGTGCCGCCGATGAGGAAGTTGGATCCTTTTCCGGCATCGACCACGTTCTGGCCGGACAGGAGGGCGACGGCGGCGTCGCCGACGAAGTTCTTGACGAAGACGTTGGGGGTGCGGGCGACGATCGCGACGGGTTCCCAGCCGTCGTAGATGTATTGGCCCTGGAGGTAGCTGACGGGGCCCTGGTAGGTTTCACCGGCCGCGAGGGTCTGCTGCCCGTCGGCGGTTGCGGTCATGAAGGCCGAGCCGGGGGCGGGGGCGAAGTGCTCGGCCTGGCGGAGGGCGTCGGCGCTGGGGCTGATCGCGACCGCGGCGGCGGCGTTCTGCGCGACGGCGCCGCCGCCATCGATGAGCGTCAGGGTGAAGCGGGCGGTGCCGACGGCGTCGGGGTTGAAGATCAGGGTGCGGGCCATCGCCTGCAATTGATCGATCGAGCCGGTGGCGACCCAGGTCCGGCCTGTGGAGTCGAGCGCGCCGACCTGCACAGGCTCGAACCGGCCAAGCGCGGAGTCCGGCTGGGTGATGGCGATCGTGGCGGGGCGGGTGCGGTCGCCGCCGGTGAGGGTGACGCCGCCGAAGGGGTGGACGAGCATCGTGGTGGTGGCGCGCTGCGCGGTCCAGATGTCGGCGATCGTGGGGGGTGGGGGCGGGACGATGACGCCGACGCTGCTGGCGGCGTTGCTGGACCAGCGTCCGCCGGGGCGGTTGGGATCGGCGGCGCTGAGCACGGTCTGGAAGGTTGCGGGGCCGCTTTCGGCGCCGTTGGCCCGCAGGACGACGTGGAGGGTGATCGTTGCCGCGTCGCCGGTTGCGGAGGGGTTCACGACGTCACCGAAGTCGATGCCGCCGTCGAGACCGGCCTTTGGCGCGCCGAGACGCAGGCCGCTGCCGACGCCCGTGACGGCGACGGAGACGAGCGAAAGGCTGGCGGCACCCTGGGGCAGCAGGGTGTCGATCCGGAGGTCGCGCAGGGTGCCCTGGGGCAGGGTGACGCTGGTGTCGAAGGCGATGAGCTGACCGCGGGCGACGGCGGCCGGGTCGGTCAGGGGGACGACGACGGGGGCTGGGGCGGCGGTGACGATCGTCGTGGTGGCCGGGGCGGTGGGGGAAGCGGCGGCGAGATCCGGACCGCCGGGGGTGGCGGCGACGTGCAGCAGTTCGGCCCGGGAGACGAGCGTGGCCTCGGGGGCGGGGAGGGCGGGGCCGGCCTGCAGCGTGTAGGTGAGGAGAGCGATGTTGCGGCCGCTGTCCGGGTCCGTTCCGGCGAGGGGGGAGGCGATGGTGAGGCCGGTGGGGCCGAACAGGTCCCCGGCGATGGCGAGGTCGGTCCCGGCGCCGTCGGTCACGGCGAGGTTGGCGCCGTCATCGGGCAGGACGAAGCCCGGGGGCATGGTTGCGCGGAGCTGGATGTCGAAGGCTTGGGCGCCCGGTGCGAGGTTCTCGACCGCGATGACAAAGATCACCTCGTCGCCCGCGGCGACGTTGAAGACGGTGTCGGCGAAGGGCTCCGCGGCCAAGCCGGCGCTGCCGACGATGCCGCCGAACTGGCTGGTCCAGGGGCTGAAGCCCCATGGGCCGCCAGTGCCCTCGAACCAGCTTTCGTCGTTGGACGCGTAGAGGGTGGCCGTCTGGAGCCGGATGCGGGGAGCGGGCATGGCGTCCTGCGAGGGGTGCGGGCCTGCATGATCGCTCGGGGGTGTTTACGCATGGTGAACGGAGATTATGTTGCAGTGCAGCAATCGGCGCAGTAGGGTTTTGGCATGGGCATGATTCCTTCCGACATGGGCGTGCTGGACCGGCTGGCGCTGGCGGTGTTCCTGGTGGGCTGGCTGGGGTATGGACCGTTCATCCACGCCTTCCGGACGCGGGCGAGCATCACGTCGCGGATGGGTGACGTGCGGCGGGCGTGGATGTTCGCGATGCTGGGGCGGGACAACCGGATCACGGATGCGTCGCTGATCGGCAACACGATGCATAGCGGGACGTTCTTCGCGTCGACGACCATGATCGCGCTGGCGGCGCTGATGGGAATGGTGGGCAAGTTCGACACGACGTATGCGGTGCTGAACGAGCTGCATTTCACGGCGAAGACGTCGTCCGCGTTCGTCGAGGCGAAGATCCTGCTTCTGATGCTGGTGTTCGCGTACAGCTTCCTGAAGCTGAGCTGGGCGTTGCGGCAGTTGAACTACTGCCTGGCCTTGATCGGGGGGGCGCCGCTGAAGCCGAGCCCGGCGGAGCGGGAGGCGATCGCGGAGCGGGACGGAGTCGTGCTGTCGCTGGCGATCGCGAGCTTCAATGCGGGGATCCGGGGCTACTACTTCGCTTTGGCGGCGCTGGCGTGGTTCATGGGGCCGGCGGCGTTCCTGGCGGTGACGTGCGGGATGGTGGGGATGCTGCTGTGGCGGCAGTTCGGGTCGGCGACGGCTTCGGCCATCGCGGCGGCGCATCCACACTATGCGGGCGCCGGTGCTGCGTTCGCGGGGTGCGGAACGGCGCATCAGCAAGGTCAAGGGGCTTCGCCCCTTGGAACCCCATCCAAGGCCAGCCTCTGAAATCCAATAACTTCTGAACCGGGGTCCGGTGCCTGCGGCCCCAGCGGGTCAAGGGCAGAGCCCTTATCCTAGACCGCGATGCCGGCCAGGACGAGGTCCTGCATGTGGCGGAGGCGGGCGGCGCGGGCCTCGGGCGCCAGCAGGTCGCGGGCGAAGATGACGCCGAGGGTCGCGCTGTTGGACAGGTAGAAATAGGCGAGGCCGGCGATCGAGATGTAGAGCTGGACCGGGTCGATGCCGGGGCGGAAGAGGCCGGCGGACTCTCCGCGGGCGAGGACGTCGCCGATCATGCCCACGAACGGGGAGTGCATCTGCGCCACGCGGGCGGAGGCGCGCAGGTTCTGGGCGCGCTGCATGTTCTCGATGTTCAGGAGGGCGGGGAAGTCGGGGTTGGCGACGAAGTAGTCGAACGTGAACTCGATGAGGCCTGCGATGGCGGCGTCGGGGGGGAGGGCTTCGAGCCGGAGGGTGCGCTCGGCGGTGCGGATGTGGTCGTAGGCGGCTTCGAGGACGGCGAGGTAGAGGGCGGCCTTGTCGCCGAAGTAGTAATAGAGCATCGCCTTGTTCAGGCCGGCGGCGGCGGCGATGGCGTCGACGCGGGCGCCCTCCATGCCGCGGGCCGCGAATTCCTGCCGGGCGGCGGCGAGGATGCGGCGGCGGGCGCCGTCGGGGTCGCGCCGGATGCGCGGGGGGATGCGCGGGGAGGCGGTTCCGTCCATGGGGCGCATGCTGCGGCCTTGCCCCCGGGGCCGCAAGCGGAGAGGGTTGCGGGAGTGACGGAGGGCAGTATGGGCAGCAGGCAGGGTGCGATCGACCGGGCGACGGCGTTCTTCGACAGGGATGGCGCGGAGGGGTTCGAGGCGCTGCTGGCCGGGCTGGTCGCGATCCGCAGCACCAGCCAGGACGCGGCGCATGCGGCGGAGCTGCCGCGCTACCTGGCTGAAGGGGTGGCACCGCTGCTGGATCGGCTGGGGTTCAAGTATTCGATCCACGACAACCCGATCGAGGGCAGCGGGCCGATTCTGCTGGCGGAGCGGATCGAGGGGGCGGGGCCCACGGTCATCACGTACGGGCACGGCGATACGGTGCGGGGGCTGGAGGACCAGTGGCGGCCGGGGCTGGATCCTTGGGCGCTGACCCGGGAAGGGGACCGCTGGTACGGGCGGGGCAGTGCCGACAACAAGGGGCAGCATGCGATCAACCTGTCGGCGCTGGAGGCGGTGCTGGCGGAGCGGGAGGGGCGGCTGGGCTTCAACGTGAAGCTGATCATCGAGACGGGGGAGGAGAGCGGGTCGAAGGGGCTGGGGGAGATCGTCGCGGCGAACACGGAACGGCTGGCGGCCGACGTGCTGCTGGCGAGCGACGGGCCGCGGAGCGCGGCGGGGGTGCCGACGCTGTCGACGGGGACGCGCGGAAGCTTCCACTTCGACCTGAAGCTGGATGTCCGGCCGGGGGGCGTGCATTCCGGCAACTGGGGCGGGATGACGACCGACCCGGCCATCGTGCTGAGCCACGCCATCGCGAGCATCGCGGACCGGAACGGCCGGATCCTGGTGCGGGACTGGGTGCCGTCCGGCATTTCCAACAGCGTGAAGTCGGTGCTGCACGGATGCGAGCTGGAGAGCGATGCGGAGGCGGCGACGATCGACCCGCATTGGGGGGAGCCCGGGCTTACGGCGGCGGAAAAGGTGTATGCGTGGACGAGCTTCATCGTGCTGAGCATGCTGTCGGGACGGCCGGAGAACCCGGTGAATGCCGTCGCGCCGAACGCGATCGCGCATTGCCAGATCCGCTATACGGTCGACGTGGATCCGTACACGTTCGAGGCGTCGTTGCGGCGGCACCTGGACGAGGCCGGGTTCCCGGAGGTGCAGGTGGTGCCGTACGGCATCCGGATGCCGGCGCGGCGGAGCGACCCGGGAAGTCCCTGGGTGGGCTGGGCGGCGGCGAGCATGGAGCGGACGCTGGGCAAGCGGGTGCAGGTGATCCCGAACAGCGGCGGCGGGTTGCCGAACGACGTGTTCATGGACCATCTGGGCGTGCAGCTTCTGTGGGTTCCGCACAGCTACAACGGATGCAAGCAGCACGGGCCGGACGAGCACCTGCTGGTGGCGCCGGCGCGGGAGGGCATCGCGGCGATGGCGGGGCTTTGGTGGGATCTGGGTGAGTCGGGGCTTCCGGCATACCGGAATGTTGCTTCGTAGGAGGCAGTCGGGTTCAATCCCGCAGCGTCGTGGAAGGCTTCGGTGATGGAAAAGGCGGAATTGAAGCGCCTCCTGCGGTTTGCGAAGGACGAGCCCGTGAACGTCGCGCTGGCGATCGGCGAGGACGGGAAGGCCGTGCTGCGCATGGACAAGCGCAAGCCGCCCCGGACGCTGGAGCGCGGGCTGAAGGAGGAGGAGCCGGGGAGCAAGAGCCACCGGTTCGGGACGGCGATCGTCGACGCGGACTCGCCGAAGCTGGTGCGGTTCGTGGTGAACAAGGCCGGGCCCGGTCTGGCGCGCAAGCTGGTCGTGGCGTTGAAGGGCACCGGCTACACGACGGTGCGGATCGAGCTGGAGGACGGGACGGCGCTCGAGGCGGAGGAGGGCAGGGCGGAGGAGGACGGGGCGGAGGAGGACGGGGCGGAGGATGACGGGGCGGAGGACGGGGCGGAGGATGGGGCGGACGACGAGGCGCCGCCGCCGCGTGCCGAAGGGTCCGAGCGGGATGGTGGGGAGGCGCAGGCGCTCCGGACCGAGTTGGCCGGCCTGGTGCGCGAGATGCTCGAGGCGATCAAGCGCGACCCGTCGCAGCGGGCGGCGCTGGTGGAGCTTGCGACCGACGCGCAGGCCAGCCTGAAGGCGGGCGACCTGGCTCAGGCGGATGCCGGGATCGACATCCTGCGGCTGGCCATCGACAGCGCGGGGTCTCCACGGGCGGACGGGGGCGGGCGGGACGCGCTGGACGAGGACACCGCGACGAAGGCGGGGCACGTCTGGGCGCGCACGCGGGCGCGGATCCATGCGGAGATCGGCAAGCTGCAGTCGGGGATCGTGGCGCATTACGACGGGCATCCGGGGATCGCGGATATCGGCGCTGCGGCGACCAGCGGGTTGGAGTCGATCCTGGATCGCCTCGATGCACGGCTGACGGACCAGCTTCATGCGTACGCGCGCCTCGACGGGTCACGCCGGCGGGAGGCGGCGGCGGCGATCCGGGATACGTTGCAGGATTATCGGGATTTTGCGGCGGGCAGCCCGCTGGTGCAGGAGATCGACGACAACCCGTTCGTGCCGGTGGCGGTGCGGAAGACGATCGAGGCGTCGATCTCCGCGCTGTCGCGCAGCATCGGCTGAGGGAGGAGGCATGGCGATCACGACGACGCCCGGCGTGCCGTCGACGGTCCGGCCGGCGGGACCGTACAAGAAGAGCGCGCGGGACGAGTGGCTGGAGAAGCATTGCGGCTACAACCCGGTGGGCGAGGCGGTGTGCGACCCGAACGACCCGTGGTTCCGGCAGCGGGAGACGGACCGGGCGAACGACCCGGTCGTGCAGGCGGTGGAGGCGGTCGCGGGGGCGGCGAAGGATAAGTACCTCGATCAGCCCGACGAGAAGGAGGCCGCGAAGACGCTCGGCAAGGCCGGGGTGACGCTGGTGCAGAAGGGTTTCGTGGCGGCGGCGGGTGTTGCCGTGCCCGGTCTTATCCTTGAGCCGCTGGCGAAGGCGGTGGTCGTGGGGGCGCTGCCGATCCTGTCGGAGACGCCGCAGGACCGGCAGGACGAGAGCCGGCGGGAGAACGAGGCGGAGTATGCGCGTCGGCATGCGGGGATGAGCGTGCCGGACGAGCCGGACGCGGGGCCCGCGGCGCCCGATGCCGGGTCGCCCACAGGGGAAGCGGACCCGGCGGCGGAAGCGGCGGCGCAGGCGAGCCTGCCTGCACCGGATGTGGGCCAGGCGGGCGCGGACGAGCCGACGCCGGATGCCGGGTCGCCGCCGCCGTACCGGACCGAGGCGGGGGAGGCTGCGGCGGCGCCGGAGGAGGAGGCGCAGGCGAGCCTTCCAGCGGCGCCCGAGCCCGATCCGGCGGTGCCGGCGGAGATGTCGGCTCCCGACCCTGCGCCTGATCCGGAGCCTGTGCCCGAGATGTCGGTGCCCGAGCCCGATCCGGCGCCACCGGCGGAAATGTCGGTGCCGGAGCCTGAGCCGGAGCCTGTGCCCGAGATGTCGGTGCCCGAGCCGGAGCCGCCGCCGGAGCCTGACCCGCCGCCGCCCGAACCCGAACCGGAATGAATGGACTGGTGGGCGCGACAGGGATTGAACCTGTGACCCTTCGCGTGTGAAGCGAATGCTCTACCGCTGAGCTACGCGCCCTCCAAGGCCGGGGCTTGTGACGTGGCGAGGTTTGGCTGTCAAGTTGAAGCGCGGGGGTTGTGACCAATATGCATGTAATGCTCGTTCGCGCCGCCTTGCTGCTGATGGTCGCTGCCGGTCCGGCCGGAGCCGTGGACGCGCATTACGAGGCTTATGCCGCCGGGGTGAACGTCATCGACGTCGATGCGAGTTTCGACGTGACGGGGGAGCGATACCGCGTGGCGCTGGCGACGCGGACGGTGGGGGCGTTCGGGCTGGTAATGCGGAGCCAGAACCAGACGACGGTGGAGGGGCATTTCGTCGGCAGCCGGCCGGTGCCGGAGCGTTTCTTCAGCAACGGGACGCTGCGGGGTGGGCCGCGGGTGACGCAGATCGACTATCTGGGCGGGCGGCCGGTGGTGCGGCAACTGGTGCCGCCGAACGATGCGGAGCGGGAGGCGGTGCCCGAGGCGCAGCAGGCCGATACGATCGATACGCTGAGTGCCGCGGCCGAGCTGATGCACCAGGTGAATGCGACGGGGCGGTGCGAGGGCCGGGCGACGACGTTCGATGGGCGGCGGCTTTCGGTGCTGGAGGCGCGGACCAGCGGCGAGCAGGTTCTGGAGCCGACGGGGCGGTCGAGCTTCGCGGGGAAGACGCTGCGGTGCGACTTCGCGGGACGGCAACTGGCCGGGTTCATGCTGAACGAGGATCGGGAGGTCCTGGCCCGGCCGCAGCAGGGGACGGCGTGGTTCGCGGCGGTGGCGCCCGGGGGACCGATGATCCCGGTGCGGATCGCGTTCAGGACGCGGTGGTTCGGGGAGGCGACGATGTATCTGGTGGGGAAGTCGTAAGCAGGCTGCCGGCCAACGCGGGGACCTGCTCGAAGGCGTGCGCGACGGCGGCGGCGGCGGCCATCGCGAGGGGCCCGTAGCCCCAGGCGGCGAAGATGCATGGGATACCGGCAGCGGATGCGGCGGCGACGTCGTTGTGGTGGTCGCCGAGCATGACGGCCTGGTCGGGCGTGCCCCCGGCTGCGGCGAGGGTGGCGAGGAGGTGGGACGGGTCGGGCTTGCGGGCCGGGTAGCTGTCGCCGCCGCCGATGGCGGCGAAGCGGGGCAGCAGGCCGAGTTCGGACAGCAGGGCGCGGGCGGCGGATACGGGCTTGTTGGTGCAGATGGCGAGGCGCCAGCCGTCGGCGGCGAGGCGGTCCATGGCGTCGAGCGCGCCCGGGTAGGGGCGGGTGAGGGCGGCGCCGTGGGCGATGTAGTCGGCGAGCAGGTCTTCGAGGTCTTTGGGCGTCGCGACGCGGCCGCGGGCTTCCATGATCTTGCGGACCAAGGCGGGGGCGCCGTCGCCGACCATGGCCGTGACTTCGGGCATGGCGAAGGGGGCCAGGCCGCGGGCCGCCATGATGCGGTTGCAACTGGCGAGCAGGTCGGGGACGGAATCGACGAGCGTGCCGTCGAGATCGAGGAGGAGGGTTCGTGACATTCCAGGAAAACTGTAAAGAAATTTGACAGGTTGTGCTTTGACACGGGACCGGGCGGGACGCTACCCCGGCATGATGACGACCACTGCCGTCCTGCTGGCTGCCGGTTTCGGCACGCGCATGAAGTCCATGCGTCCCAAGGCGCTGCACCCGATCGCGGGGCGGCCGATGCTGCGGCATCTGATCGAGAGCTGCGAGGCGGTGTTCGACCGGATCGTGGTCGTGACAGGTCCCGGGATGGAGGCGCTGGAGCGGGTTGCCGCACCGCATGCGACGGTGGTGCAGCGGGACCGGCTGGGCACGGCGCATGCGGCGTTGCAGGCGGCGGAGCATTTCGGCAATGGCGACGTCGCGGTGCTGTATGCGGACAACCCGCTGATCCGGGCCGGGACGATGCGGCGGTTGCTGGCGGCACGCAGCGATGCCGCGCTGGCGATGCTTGCGATGCGGCCGGTGGAGCCGGGCCGGTATGGGCGCGTGATCGTGGATGGCGGCGCGGTGCGGCGGATCGTGGAATGGGCGGACGCGAGCGAGGATGAGCGGGCCGTGCCGTTGTGCAATGCCGGGGTGTTCTGCGCCGGGGCGGCGGACCTGCTGCGGTGGCTGCGGGGTGTGCGGCCCAGCGCGGGGGGCGAGTACTACCTGGGGGATTGCGTAGCGGCGTCGGTCGCGGAGGGCGGCCGGGTCGTCGCCGTGGAGGCTGACGAGGCGGAGCTGCGGGGCGTGAACAGCCGCGTGGAGCTGGCGGGGGCGGAGGCGACGGTGCAGTCGTGGCTTCGGGTTGCCGCGATGGAGGGGGGTGCGACGCTGGTCGCGCCCGAGACCGTGACGTTCAGCGCCGACACGGTGCTGGAGCCGGATGTGCTGGTGGGGCCGCATGTCGTGTTCGGGCCCGGGGTGCGGGTTGCATCCGGTGCGGAGATTCGCGCGTTCTCTCATCTGGAAGGGTGCGTCGTGGGCGCGGACGCGATCGTCGGGCCGTATGCGCGGTTGCGGCCGGGGACGGAGTTGGGAGCGGCGTCGCACGTGGGAAATTTCGTGGAGCTGAAGGCAACGGTTCTGGGCGCGGGCGCGAAAGCCAATCATTTGACGTATTTGGGTGACAGCACGGTGGGCGCGGGCACGAATATCGGAGCCGGCACGATAACCTGTAATTATGATGGGTATGCGAAGCATCGGACGTCGATCGGCGCGGGCGTGTTCGTTGGGACGCACTCGACGCTGGTGGCGCCGGTGTCGTTGGGCGACGGGTCGTTCGTCGCGGCCGGCAGCGTGATCGTGCGGGACGTGGCGGCGGACGCGATGGCGTTCGGGCGGGCGCAGCAGGCGGACAAACCCGGGCGGGCCGCGGCCTACCGGGCGGAAAGGGAGACGAAGTAGATGTGCGGCATCGTCGGCGTGATCGGGTCTGAGCCTGCGGCACCGTTGCTGCTGGAGGCGCTGCGGCGGCTGGAGTACCGGGGCTATGACAGCGCGGGGATCGCGACGCTGGTGGGCTCGACGATCGAGCGGCGGCGGGCGCCGGGGAAGCTCGTGAACCTGGCCGAGGTGCTGGCGCGGGATCCGCTGCCGGGGACGACGGGGATCGGGCATACGCGGTGGGCGACGCACGGGGCGCCGACGCAGCGCAACGCGCATCCGCACGGCACGCCGCGGGTGAGCGTCGTGCATAACGGCATCATCGAGAATCATGCGGAGCTTCGGGCCGAGCTTGAGGCCGAGGGCCAGGTGTTCGAGACGGAGACGGACACCGAGACGGTGGCGCAGTTGATCGACCTGCATCTTCGGCGTGGGATGGCGCCGGTCGATGCGGCGCGGGCGGCGTTCCTGCGGCTGGAGGGGGCTTATGCGCTGGCGCTGGTGTTCGCCGGGCAGCCGGGGCTGATGATCGGGGCGCAGCACGGGGCGCCCCTGGCGATCGGGTTCGGCGAAACCGCGATGTATCTGGGCAGCGACAGCCTGGCGCTGGCGCCCATGACCCGGCGGATCGCCTACCTGCAGGACGGGGACTGGACGGTCGTATCCAGCACCAGCGCCGCGGTGTTCAACGGGCGCGGTGACGCCGTCGACCGGCCCGTGCGGCTGACGGTGCAGACGGGCGCCGTGGTGGGCAAGGACGGGTACCGGCACTTCATGGAGAAGGAGCTGCACGAGCATCCGGCCGCGATCGGGCAGACCCTGGCGCGCATGCTGGACCCGGCGACGCGCCAGGTGACGCTGCCGGAGCTGCCGTTCGCGTGGGAGACGGCACCGCGGATGACGATCGGGGCGTGCGGCGGGTCCTATTTCGCGGGGTTGGCGGGGCGGCACTGGATGGAGGAACTGGCGCGTCTGCCGTCCGACATCGATTTCGCGAGCGAGATGCGGTATCGCACGCCGCCGCTGCCCGAAGGCGGGGTGGGGCTGCTGCTGAGCCAGAGCGGGGAGACGGCGGATACGCTTGCGGCGCTGCGCTACATGCGCTCGGCCGGGCAGCACATCATCAGCGTGCTGAATGTGCCGGAGAGCACGATGGCGCGTGAGAGCGACGTGGTGCTGGAGACGGTGGCGGGCCCCGAGATCGGGGTGGCGAGCACCAAGGCGTTCACGGCGCAGTTGACGGTCATGGCGTGCCTGGCGGTCGCGGCGGCGCGGGCGCGGGGGCGGATCGATGCGGCGCGGGAGGCGCATCTGGTGGCGCACCTGCTGGAATTGCCGAGCCGGGCTTCCGACGTGCTGGCGCTGGAGGCGCCGATCAAGAAGCTGGCCGAACGGATGACCGAGGCGCGGGACGTGCTGTGCCTGGGGCGCGGGACCAACCACGCGATCGCGCTTGAAGCTGCGCTGAAGCTGAAGGAGATCTGCTACATCCACGCCGAGGGCTATGCGGCCGGCGAGATGAAGCACGGGCCGATCGCGCTGATCGACCGGCAGGTGCCGATCCTGTCGCTGGTGCCGTCCGGCCCGCTGTTCGAGAAGACGGCGAGCAACGTGCAGGAGGCGGGCGCGCGGGGTGGCCAGGTGGTGATCCTGAGCGATGCCGCGGGCTGTGCGAAGCTGCGGGGGATCGCGGCGGAGTGCCTGGTGCTGCCGACGGTCGATCCGTTCGTGGCGCCGATCCTGTATGCGGTCGCGGTGCAGATGCTGGCGTACCATACGGCGGTGCTGCGGGGCACGGACGTGGACCAGCCGCGCAACCTCGCGAAGTCGGTCACGGTCGAATAGATGGCGTCGTATCTCGTCACGGGCGGGGCTGGGTTCATCGGGTCGCATCTGTGCGACGCGTTGCTGGCGGGGGGGCACCGGGTGCGGGTGCTGGACGACCTGTCGACGGGGACGCGTGCGAACCTTGATCCGCGGTGCGAGCTGGTGGTGGCCGACGTGTCGGATCCGACGGCGGTTCGGGCGGCGGCGGCGGGTGTGGACGGGTGTTTCCACCTGGCGGCGATCGCCTCGGTGGCGCGCGGGAACGAGGATTGGCTGGGCACGCACCGGGTGAACCAGGGCGGCACGATCGCGGTGTTCGAGGCGGCGCGGGCGGCGGGCGGGGTGCCGGTGGTGTATGCGTCTTCGGCGGCGGTGTATGGCGACCGGCGCGACGTGGCGGCGGAGGATGCGGTGCCGCAGCCGCTTTCGGCCTATGGCGCCGACAAGCTGGGGTCGGAGCATCATGCGCGGGCGGGGTTCGTCGTGCATGGCGTGGCGTCGGTGGGGTTCCGGTTCTTCAACGTCTACGGGCCGCGGCAGGATCCGCGATCGCCGTATAGCGGGGTGATCTCCATCTTCGCGGCGGCGTTGATGGCTCGGCGGGGCATCCAGGTGCATGGCGACGGTCGGCAGACGCGGGATTTCGTGTATGTGGCGGATATCGTGCGGTTTCTGATCGCGGGAATGCGGCATGTGGTCGCACGGCCGGGGGCGGTTGTGCTGAACGCGTGCACGGGGCGGGAGACGTCCGTCCAGGGGCTTGCGGAGGTCATCGGCGGGTTGCTTCAGTTGCGGCCAGTGGTGACGCACGGGCCGGAGCGGGCCGGGGACATCCGCCGGTCGGTCGGCGATCCCGGCCGCGCCCGGGGCGTGCTGGGGCTGGAGGCGGATACGCGGCTGGCGGACGGGCTGGAGGCGACGCTGGCGTCGTTCGGGCATGGCGTTGCGGCGCCGTTGCAGATGGAGCGTGCGGGATGATAGGTCTGCCGGGTCCGCAGGCGCGTGGTGCGATGGCGGGGCGCGGCCTCGATCCGGGGCGCTGCCTCGGCGTCGACCAGAAGGGATTGCGGCGGATGATCGGTGGTGGATTGCGGGGAGTGATAGTGCTGGCGCTGGTGGCGCTGGCAGGATGCACGTGGTTCGACAAGGCGGCGCCGCCGTATGTGGCGCCGGCGGGGCTGGTGACGAACCCGCCGTATCAGATCGGGCCGGGCGATGCGCTGAGCGTGTTCGTGTATCAGTCGCCGCAGCTGAGCGTGGGCGACCTGCTGGTGCGGCCGGACGGGCGCATCTCGTTGCCGTTGATCCCGGACATCGTCGCGGCCGGCAAGACGCCGACGGCTTTGAGCAAGGACATCGAGGAGCGGCTGAAGGAGTACGTGAAGGAGCCGAACGTCTCGGTGATGGTGCGTGGGTTCCAGGGGCCGCTGAACCGGCAGATCCGCGTGATCGGGGAGGCGACGGAGCCTTTGGCGCTGCCGTATCGGGAGGGGATGTCGGTGCTGGACGTGATGATCATGACCAAGGGGCTGACGCGGTATGCGTCGGGCAACAAGGCGATCATCATCCGGACCGTGGCCGGGCAGCGGCAGGAGATCCGGGTGCGGCTTTCGGACCTGATCAAGGACGGCGACATCGACCAGAACGTTGCAATGCTGCCCGGCGATACCCTGATTATTCCGCAAAGCTACTTCTAGGGCGCCTTGCCCTCAAGGAACGAGAGAGATGAACGGTCTTCGGCTCCTGCTCCAGCGTCAGCTTTCCGCCGCGTGGCACTACCGGTGGCAGGCGGTGCTGTTCACGTGGCTGGTGTGCGCGCTGGGCTGGGCGGGCGTCTTCGCGATTCCGAACCAGTATGAGAGCAGCGCGCGGATGTATGTCGATGCGGACGCGGTGCTGACGCCGTTGCTGCGGGGGCTTGCGGTGGATACCAGCAGCTCGGGCCAGTTGGACATGCTGCAGCGGACGCTGCTGAGCCGGCCGAACCTCGACAAGCTGATCTCCAAGACCGATCTCGAGCTGGAACTGACGAACCTCGCGGACCGGGAGCAGCTGGTCGATAAGCTGGCGGGCGAGATCCGGATCTCGCCGCAGACGCGCAACCTGTTCACGATCACGTATCGCAACAAGCAGCCACGGCTGGCCTATGACGTGGTGCGGACGATGCTGGCGACGTTCGTCGAGAGCAAGACGGGCACGAACCGCAGCGAGATCGAGAACGCGACGAAGTTCCTGACGGAGCAGATCGCGTCGTACGAGAAGCAGTTGCGCGATGCGGAGCGGCGGCGGGCGGACTTCCGGGCGCGGTATATCGACCTGCTGCCGACCGATGGCGGGGGGCTGAACCGGCTGGAGCAGCAGAACCAGATCGTGCGGACGCTGCAAGGGCAGATGCAGGACGCGCTGGCCCGGCGCGACACGCTGACGAAGGAGCTGACTGCGACTCCGCCGATGGTGGTGACGGAAACCGATCCGGAGGTTGCGGCGGCCATCGCGGGTGCGGCGGGTTCGGCGCGGCTGCGCGATGCGGAGCGGGTCCTGACGGAGCTGCGGCTGAAGTATACGGAGAGCCATCCCGACGTGATCTCACAACGGAACCTGGTGGCCAGCATCCGGTCGGGGGCGATCCGGGATCCCGACCCTATCTCGCCGGTGGCGCCGCGGGCGACGGCGCGGAGCCGGTCCGCGTCCAACCCGATCTACGAGCAGTTGAAGATCAGGGTCGTGGAGAACGACGCGATCGTGGGGTCGTTGCAGCGGCAGATCGCGGAGGCGCTGAAGGAGCGGGACCGCCTGCAGGACATCGCCCGTGGCGCGCCGGGCCTGCAGGCCGAGTACGTGAACCTGAACCGGGACTACGACGTGCTGCGGAAGAACTACGACGACCTGACGGCGCGGCGGGAGTCGATGCGGATCTCGACGGCGGCGGATGCGGAGGGGGACAAGGTGAAGATCCAGGTGATCGACCCGCCGAGCATTCCGCAGATTCCGGTGGCACCGAAGCGGATCCTGTTGATTACCGGGGTTCTGGGCGCCGGGCTGGTGGCGGGGGCGGCGCTGGCGTTCCTGCTGGTGCAGATGGACCAGTCGTTCCACTCGACGGAGGACTTGCGGCAGTTGGGGTTCCAGGTGGTCGGCGGCGTGTCGATGCTGGCGGCGGCGGTGCCATTCAGCCGGCGGCTTGTGGGGGTGGCGGCGTTCGGGATCGCGCTGGCGGTGCCGGCGGTGGTGTATGGCGGGCTGATGATACGGCTGTTGAAGCCGGGTGGGACGATCTAGGGGTCCTGGTCGCCGCAGTCCGGAACGGCGCCAGCCTGGGGGCGTCGGGGCGCCTGGCGGATTGGTCAGGCGGGTGCGTTCGAGGCGAGGCGTAGGAAGATGCGGTCTTCGCGTCGGATGAAGCGTTCGCGTTCGGCGAAGGCGTAGTTGGCGCGGCCGGCCGGGTCGTCGCGCAGGCGGGCGCGGTAGGCTTCGTAGGCGGCCAGGCTTTCGATGGAGTAGACGCCGTAGGCGGTGGTGGCTGAGCCCTCGTGCGGCGCGAAGTAGCCGATCAGGTGGGCGCCGCAGCGCGGGATCGCCTGGCCCCAGTTGCGGGCGTATTCCTCGAACGCGGCGGTTCGGAACGGCTCCAGCTCGTAGCGGATAAAGCAGGTGATCATGGCTTGGGTCCTTTCGGCTGCAGTCAGCAAGACGTAGCGGCGCGCACGACTTGGATGCTTCGGGGCCGACCGAACTCTCTTTGTTCGTGTTTCATTAACGGCATGCGGCGAGGATGGCCCCGACAAGGGGGTGGTGATGCCGGGCGCTGTCGTCGATGCCGTAGCGGATGCCGTGCCGGACCGGAACTTGACCGAGCGTCCGCCGCTGCCGGCGCGGCTTGCGTTCGGGGTGATCGCCTGCGTGTCGGCCGGGCTGTGGTGGCTGGTATGGGTTGTGGTGTCGTGTCTGGAATAGTTGGGCCGGATTGACGCGGGAACGGGGAGTGGTGTTCATCCCGGAGGGCGCCGGTGCGCCGACGGGACGCCAGAATGCACGCAGCAGACCAGGATTTCGTGGCCGATTACCTTGGGCAATCGGTTGCGGCCGTGCAGGCCTATGCGTCGGATCCGGCGCAGACGGCGCTGCTGGATCGCATGACGGAGACGGTCGTGGCCTGCATGCGGGCAGGGGGCAAGCTGCTGATCGCGGGGAATGGCGGCAGTGCGGGGGATGCGCAGCACATCGCGGGGGAGTTCACGGGGCGGATGCTGTACGACCGCGATCCGCTGCCCGCGGTGGCGTTGACGACGGACACGTCGGCGCTGACGGCGATCGGGAACGACTACGGGTTCGAGCGGGTGTTCGAGCGGCAGGTGATCGGGCTGGGGCGGCCCGGGGATGTCGTGATGGGGATGTCGACGTCGGGCAACTCGCCCAACGTGCTGCTGGCGCTGGACGCGGCAAGGGCGCGGGGGATGGCGACGCTGGGGTTTGCGGGCGCAAGTGGGGGGGCGATGGCGGGCCGGGTCGATCTGCTGCTGTGCGCGCCGTCGTCGCTGACGCCGGTCGTCCAGCAGATCCATATGGTTGCGGCGCATATCCTGTGCTCGTTGGTGGAGCGGGCGATGTTTCCGCGGGGGCATTAGGCCCGCGTCCATGGAGCCGGTGCGGCAATGCGCGGTGCTGGTGGGTGGGCTGGGCACTCGGCTGGGGTCGCTGGTGGCGGATGTGCCGAAGCCGATGCTGCCGGTGGCGGGGCGGCCGTTCCTGTGGTGGCTGTTGCGGGAGGTGTCGCGGTATGGCGTGACGGATGTCGTGCTGCTGACGGGGCACTTGTCCGAGGTGGTGGAGGCGGCGCTGCCATCGCTGGTGAGCGCGTTGCCACGGGCGATGCGGGTGGTGGTCAGCCGGGAGCCGGTGCGGGCCGGAACGGGGGGCGCGCTGCATCATGCGGCGGGGCTGCTGGGGGAGCGGTTCCTGCTGCTGAACGGGGATTCGTTGTTCGACTGCCTGCTGGGACCGGCGCTGGCCGGCGGCAAGGACGCGGCTGTGCTGGGGCGGTTGATGCTGCGGGCGGTGCCGGATGCGTCGCGGTATGGGGTGGTGGCGCTGGACGAAGGCCGGGTCACGGCGTTCAGGGCTCGGCCGGGGCCTGGAACGGCGCCCGGGACGGCGGGGGTGATCAATGGGGGCGTCTACGTGCTGGATCGGCGCGTGCTGGGGCGGGTGGGGGCGGAGTGCTCGTTGGAGCAGGATGTTCTGCCGGGTTTGGCAGAGGCAGGGGCGCTGCGGGGAACGCTGGATGAGGGGTGGTTCATCGACATCGGGATCCCCGCGGACCTGGCTCGGGCGCAGACGGAGCTGCCGGCCCGGCTGACCCGGCGGGCGCTGTTCCTGGATCGGGACGGGGTCTGCAACGTCGATCATGGCTGGGTGGGAACGCGGGAGCGGTTCGAGTGGATGCCGGGGGCGCTGGAGGCGATCGCGCTGGCGACGCGGCGGGGCTGGCACGTGTTCCTGGTGACGAACCAGTCGGGCGTCGCGCGGGGGCATTACACCGAGGATGATGTGCGGTCGCTGCACGGGTGGATGCAGGGTGAGGCGATGCGGGCGGGGGGCACGATCGACGACGTTCGGTACTGCCCGTTCCATCCGGAGGCGGCAGTCGAGGCGTATCGGCGCGTGAGCGATTGGCGGAAGCCGGGGCCGGGCA
>CAXTPG010000055.1:0-1013 GCA_964246015.1 uncultured Acetobacteraceae bacterium | reverse complement strand
GGGGGGGGACCAGGGGACGGACATTGAGGGGGCGGCGGCGGCGGGGGTGGCGGGGCATCTGTTCCGGGGCGGGAATGTGGCTGGTTTCGTGGCGGGGCTGCTGTGACCCCGCGTTCACCGATCGTGCGGGCGCGGGTGCCGCTGCGGTTGGGGCTGGCGGGTGGGGGGACGGATCTCAGCCCGTATTGCGACGAGTTCGGGGGGGCGGTGCTGAACCTCACGATCGACCGGTATGCGTACGCGTTCATCGAGCCTTCGGCGGACGGGATGGTGCATTTCGTCGCGCCGGACATGGGGACGGAGGAGTGTTTCGCGCCGGATCTGGCGGCGATCGAGGGCGCGCGGCTGCAGCTTCATGCAGGGGTGCTGCGGCGGATGGCGCGGGAGTTCTGCGGGGGGGCGGTGTCGCCGATGCGGATCACGTCGTTCGTGGATGCGCCGGCCGGGTCGGGGTTGGGGTCCAGCTCGGCGCTGGTCGTGGCGCTGGTGGAGGCGTTCCGGACGTACCTGGGGCTGCCGCTGGGGCAGTACGACGTCGCGCACACGGCGTTCGAGATCGAGCGGCTGGAGCTGGCCTTGGCCGGGGGAAAGCAGGACCAGTATGCGGCGACGTTCGGCGGGGTGAACTTCATCGAGTTCCTGGACCAGAACCGGGTGATCGTGAACCCGTTGCGGGTGCCGTCCGCGCTGCTGAACGAGCTGGAGACATCGACGGTGATCTGCTTCACGGGCGTGTCGCGCCGGTCGGAGCGGATCATCGAGGATCAGACCCGGCGGATGAGCGGGGCGTCGCGGGCGCTGGACGACCTGCACCAGCTGAAGGCGGATGCGATCGAGATGAAGCTGGCGCTGCTGCGTGGCGAGATCGAGCACATGGCCGTCGTGCTGAACCGATCCTGGGAGGCGAAGAAGCGGACGGCGTCAGGGATCAGCACGGCGTTGATCGAGACGTTGTGGGAGTGCGGCCGGGGGGCGGGGGCGTTGGGGGGCAAGGTGTCGGGCGCGGGGGGCGG
>CAXTPG010000054.1:0-29322 GCA_964246015.1 uncultured Acetobacteraceae bacterium | reverse complement strand
GGCTGTCGCGGCGGCTGGTGCGGGCCAGGTTGGACATGAACTCGGACCGCAGGGTGCGCTCGACGCCGTCCAGCACGTCCCGCTGCACGCTTTCCATGCGGAGCATCCGCATGACGACCTCGATCGAGAAATTGTCGGGCAGCAGGCTCAGCACCCGCCCGGCATGGTCGGGCTTCACCTTCGACAGCACGACGGCGACGGTCTGCGGGTATTCGTTCTTCAGGTAGTTCGCGAGCACCGCCTCGTTCACGTTGCCCAGCTTGTCCCACATGGTGCGTCCGGCGGGACCGCGGATTTCCTCCATGATCTGCGCCGCGCGGTCCTTCGGCAGGGCCGCCAGCAGCAGCCGCTCCGTCGTCTCGAAGCTGCCGATCAGGGCGCCCTGGCTGCCGATGCTGCGGACGAACTCCGCGCACAACGCCTCCACGACCGACGCATGCACGCTGCCGAGCTGCGCGATGGCCGACGACACGTCCTTGATCTCGTCCTCGTGCATCATCGTGAACAGGCGGGCGCACTGCTCCTGCCCGATGGCGAGCATCAGGATCGCCGCCTTGTCGCGGCCGCTGATCTGCGCCGGGTCGCTGCGGGCGGGCATCAGCGGTCATCCTCGGGGGCGATCCAGCCGCGGATCATGGCAAGGCTCGCTTCCGGGTGCTTCTCCACCAGTTCCGCGACCCGGCGGATCGACGCGGCGCGCAGCTCCCCCTCCACGTTCGCAAGCCGCATCATGTCGTCCTCCCCGGGTTCGTGGCCGTGCTCGGCGCCCGGCAGGGCGGCGGCGCCGCCGCCCGCCCCCGATGCCGCCAGCGCGGCCGGGCCGGAGCCGACGATCGCACCCGCCGCGCCCCCGTCCGCCCCGCCGCCCGCGCCA
Source organism: uncultured Acetobacteraceae bacterium (assembly GCA_964246015.1). Classification (GTDB taxonomy): domain Bacteria; phylum Pseudomonadota; class Alphaproteobacteria; order Acetobacterales; family Acetobacteraceae; genus JBBROS01. The sequence goes on along the minus strand of CAXTPG010000054.1, from coordinate 28,448 downwards.
CCCTGGGCCCCCGCCAGCGCCACCCGCAGCACCATGGGGCGCAGGACCAGCGCCATGCACAGCACCACCGCCACCGCCAGCAACCCGGCCTCCGCAAGCCGCACCAGGTCCGCCTTGTCCAGCCGCGCCCAGACCGGGAGGGCCGCAGGCTCCGGCGCGTCCTCGATGCCCGTGAACCGCATGGTTACGACCTCCACCCGGTCGCCGCGCTTCTCGTCGAAACCGACGGCGCTGCGGACCAGGCTCGCGATGCGGGCCAGCTCGTCCGTGGAGCGCGGCGACCAGGCGGCCTTGCCGTCCGCCCCGGCCGCCACGACGCCGTCCACCATCACGGCGAGGCTCAGGCGCCGGAGCTGCGGATGCTCCCGCACCACCGTCCGCACGGTCTTGCCGATCTCGTAGTTCGTCGTCTCCTCGCTCTTCTGCTCCTGCGTGCCGGCCCCGGGCGCCGCGGGCTCGGCGTTCGGCAGGTTGTTCTGGACCGAGACGCTCTGCTGCGCCTCCGTCGTGCGGCTGTTGCCCGTGCTGCTCTGCTGGCTGCGGACCACCTGGCCCTCGGGGTCGTACTTCTCCTGCGTCTCGCGCACCTGGTCGAAGTCCAGCTCCACCGTCGCTTCCGCGCGGACGCGGCCGGCGCCCAGGCTGCGCTCCAGCATCTCCTCGACCGCGCGGGAGATCCTCGCCTCCGTCCCGCGCTTCAGCTCCTCCCCGCTCTGCGCCGCCGCCAGCCCGCCCGTCGGCTGCCCGGCGCGCGCCAGCAGGTTGCCGCGGCTGTCGACGATCGCGACGTTCTGCGGTTTCAGCCCCGGCACCGCCGCGGCGATCAGGTTCAGCACGGCCTGGGTGCCGTCGCGATCCAGGCGCGCGGCGCCGGCCATGGTCAGCACGACGCTCGCCTGCGCCTCCTGCCGGTCGCGGGCGAAGGGCTCGCGGCGGGGCAGCACCAGGTGGACGCGGGCGGCGCGGACGCCCTGCAGCACGCGGATGGTGCGGGCCAGCTCGCCCTCCAGCGCGCGGGTCTGGCTGATGCCCTGCTGGAAGGCGCTGGCGGTCAGGCCGTCGGCGCGGTCGAAGATCTCGTACCCGATGGAGCCGCCGCTGGGCAGGCCTTCCTTGGCCAGCAGCATCCGGGCGCGGGCGACCTGGTCGACCGGCACCAGGATGCGGGCGCCCCCGGCCTCGGCCGCGTGCGGGATGCGCGCGCGGTCGAGCTGATCGACGACCTGGCCGGCCTCCCGCAGGTCCAGCTCCCCATACAGCAGCGCCATCGGCACGCCGGCGCCGCGCAGCGCGAGCATGCCCAGCAGGCCCAGCGACACCAGTGCCACGACGGCCAGCGCGCCCAGCTTCACGGGACCCAGCGCCCGCAACCCGGCCAACACCGCCGCCATCAGCCGTTCCCGTTTTGCAAACGCGCCATGGCGGGAGTGTGTGCGGAGAGTCTTTCGCCGGGGTTAACGGGTGGGCAGAAGCTGCCTACTACCCGCCGACGGACTGCACGGCCGAGAAATCGACCTGCAGGCCGCCCAGCTTCACCTTCATCGCGTCGCCGACCCGCTGCACGCCCGTCACCTGGCCCAGGGCCGTGATGCCCAGCGCCGTGCCGTCTGCGCCCATCGCCACGGCCTTGTAGGCGCCGTCGGGCAGCGTCTTGCCGGCCGCGTCCTTGCCGTCCCAGGACCAGGTGTTGGTGCCCGCGACGCCGCTCGCCACCGCGTCGCGCAGCTTCACGCCGGATTGCGAGTAGATGCCGATCGCCACCGGCTGCGCGGCGGTCGATTTGAACCGCAGCGTCGCCTTGCCGGACTGGAGGGTGACCTGGTCGCCCGACACCTCGACGGTCTTGCCCACCAGGGAGGAGGATTGCAGCAGCGTGCTGCCCTGCGTCGCCTCGATCAGCTTGGTGAGGCTGCTGTTGGTGTTGATCTGCTGCTCGACGCCGGCGAACTGCACGAGCTGGCTGGTGAACTGGTTGGTGTCCATCGGGCTGGTCGGGTCCTGGTTCTGCAGCTGCGTCATCAGCAGCTTGAGGAAGTCGTTGAAGTTGCCGGCGAGGGAGGCGACGGAGCTGCCGGCCTTGGTTGCGACGGCGGCGGCGGCGGTTGCAGCGACGGTCATGGGGGCGTGCTCCTTATGCGGTGATGTCGATGCCGGCGCGCAGGCGGCGGCGGGGCTGGTGGCGGGGGCGGTCGCGCGGATCGTGCTGGTTGAAGCCGCCGCGGGGCGGGTCGGCGGGTTCGAGCTGGTGGGCGAGGGTGAACTGGATCGTCCGTCCCTCGGGCGGCACGCCGGCGTGGTCGAGCATGCGGTCGAGCCTGGGGCGGTCCTGCAGCAGGGTCATGAGCGTGTCGGGGCGTTCGACGACCAGCTCGACCCGGGCGGGGCCGTCGGGGGGGCGGGCGATGGTGAGCTGGACGTGGCCGAGCTCGGCCGGGTCGAGCCGGATGGTGAGGGTCTGGGCGGCGTCGGGCGTGCGGGCGGCGAGGGTGACGATGGCGGGGGCGAGCTGGGGCGTGGCGCGTGGGAGCGGGCCGGGGGCATCGGGGGTAGACAGCGGGTGCGGGCGGGCGGACGGGGCCGGAGACGGGGGCAGGCCGCCAGCGACCCCGTCCCCGGGGGGAGAAGGCGTCTCCTTCTCCCTCTCCCCCCGGGAGATGGCCGGGGTGAGGGCCGGGGCCGCGACGGAGCCCGGGTTCGGAGCGGGTGGCAGGTCCTCGACCCCACTCGCGGTGGGAGCAGGCATCTGCTGCTCCCTCTCCCCCCGGGGGAGGGCCGGGGTGAGGGCCGGGGGCACGACGAAGGCCGGGTTGGGAGCGGGCGGCAGGTCCTCAGTCGACCCTCCCCCGAGGGGAGGTGGCTCTTCCTGCTCCCTCTCCCCTCGGGAGCGGGCCGGGTTGAGGGCCGGGGCCGCGCTGAGGCCCGGGTTGTAAGCGGGCGGCAGGTTTCCGACCAACTCTCTCCCGGGGGCAGAAGGCTCGTCGTGCTCTGTCTCCCCCCGGGAGAGGTCCGGGGTGGGGGGGGGTGCCGGGTTGGAGGCGGGTGGCATGCCCTCAGACACCTCTTCCCCCCGGTAGGCAGGCTTCTCCCGCCCCGTCTCCCCCCGGGGGAGGGCCAAGACAAGGGCCTGGGCGGCGACCGTTGCCGGGTCCGGGGCGGGTGGCAGGTCCTCAACCACTTCTCTCCCGCGGGACGCAGGGAGTTCCTGCTCGGTCTCCCCTTGGGAGCGGGCCGGACCCGCGGAGGGTTCCGGGTCCGGCACGGGTGGCAGCTCCTCCCGTCCACCAGCATTCCACGGGCCCAGCGTGCCCGTGGACCCTTGGCCGATCAGGCCCGATGCTCCTCCCGCGGGAGAGGATCGTTCCGAAGGGATCGCAGTCGGACTGGGCGGCGGCGGCGGCGTGTCCCCGGGCGCGCCGTCCTCCGCGTTCCGATCGCCGGGTGCGGCGTCCAATGCCTCTGCGATCGCGATGGCGAAGCGCGGGTCGCGGCAGGGCGTGATCCTGGTCGGGGGAGCAGCCGATGCCGGGTCGAGGATGGGAGTTGTCGTCATGGCACCGCCTCAGCAAGCGGCGGGCCAGCGCGGGGGCCTGATCGGGCCAGCAAATCCGGCACTGCGCGGCAGGGATTGCCGGGTTGCGACCGGCCTGGCGGCAGGAAACGCCGGGTCGGCCGCGTTTGGACATGCCCATTTCCGGGCCGTTCCGGCTGGCACGCTTCCTGCGCTGGCCCCGGGCAACGACCACCCTCAGCAGCCAGGTAAGGAAAGCCCATGTCGCTATTCGGCGCGATGAACACCGCGATCAGCGGCCTGTCCGCCCAGTCCGCCGCGTTCGGCAACATCGGCGACAACGTCGCCAACAGCCAGACCGTCGGGTTCAAGCGGATCGACACCAGCTTCGAGGATTATCTGACGACCAGCAGCGCGACCAGCAACCAGCCGGGCGCCGTCGTCGCGCGGCCGGACTACGTGAACACCGTCCAGGGGACCGTCACCCAGACCGACAACCCGCTGGACCTGGCCATCGCCGGGCAGGGGTTCTTCGTCGTCAGCCGCCCGATCGGCGAGGCGAAGGGCGTGCCGCTGTTCCGGCCGCAGCCGGGATACACGCGCGCCGGGGACTTCTCGTTGAACAAGGACGGGTACCTGGTCAACGGCAGCGGCGACTACCTGAACGGCTGGGCGGCGGACACGAAGGGGGCGCTGGACCAGACGACGACGGTGCCGATCCGGATCGGGCAATCCGGCTACAGCCCCGTCGCGTCCAGCACCGCAAGCCTTGCGGCGAACCTGCCGGCGACGCCCGGCCCCGGCGCGATCGCGACGCAGATCCCCATCATCGACGCGCTGGGCCGGCAACAGACGCTGGACCTGTCCTGGACCCCGTCCGCCACGGCGAATACCTGGACCGTCAGCGTATCGCAGGGCGGCGCGGCGACCCCACTGGGGACGGCGACCATCACCTTCGGCGCCGCCGGCAACCCGGCCGCGCCCGAGGGCACGGTGGGCAGCATCGTGGGCACCGCCGGGGTCACGGGCAGCACCTTCGCCACGGGCGGCCCGGCGACGCTGGGGATCGCCGCGGATTTCGGCGCCGGGCCGCAGGCGATCACGCTGGGCCTCGGTCATTTCGGGCAGGCGGACGGGCTGACGCAGTTCGCCGGCACCAGCTACAGCCTGCGGGCGCTGACGCAGGACGGGGTGTCGCCGGGCAGCTACAGCGGCGTGACGATGCGGCCGAACGGCGACGTGGTGGTCAACTACGACAACGGCCAGTCCCGCGTGCAGGCGCGGGTGCCGATCGTCACCTTCGCCAACGCGGATGCGCTGCAGCGGGAGAACGGCCAGGCGTTCAGCACGACGCGGGAGAGCGGGGCGGCGCAGACCGTGCAGTCCGGCACCAACGGCGCGGGCACCCTGGTCGCAAGCGCGGTGGAGGGCAGCAACGTCGACATCGCCAAGGAGTTCACGAAGCTGATCGTGGCGCAGCGCGCCTACTCCGCGAACACGAAGCTGGTGACGACGGCGGACGAGCTGCTGCAGTCCACCATCGACATGAAGCGCTGATCCCATGCGGCTCGACGGCGTCCTGTCGCAGGCATCGAGCGGGCTGGACAGCGTCCAGCGGCGGCTGTCGACGATCGCGCAGAACGTCGCGAACGCGGACACGGCGGGCTACGTGCGGCAGCGCGTGGGCGTCGAGAGCGTGGCGGCGGACGGGCAGGGGATGGGCGTCCGCACGGGCGTCGCGACGCGGTCGATGGACGCGGCGCTGCAGGCGGATCTGTTCGGTGCGGCCGGGCAGTCGGCCGGGGGCGCGCTGCGGCAGGCGGCGCTGTCGCGGATCGATGCGGCGTCGGGGGCGCCGGGCAGCGGGCAGGATCTGGCCGGGCTGGTGGGGGCGCTGCGGGACGCGTTCTCCGCGCTCGCCTCGGACCCGGCCAACCAGACGCAGCAGCAGCACGTGGTCAACCAGGCGGGCGCGCTGGCGCGGGGGGTGAACGGGCTGGCGGCGTCGATCGCCGGAGAGCGGCAGGGCGCGCAGGACGGATTGGTGGACGACGTGTCGCGGGCGAACGCGGCGCTGCGGGCGCTGGGCACGCTGTCGGACGAGATCAGGACGGCGCGGGCGCGGGGCCTGGGCACGGCGGACCTGGAGGACCGGCGCGACGCGGTGGCGCGCGACGTGTCGGAGCTGACGGGCGCGCAGTTCCTGCCTCAGCCGGATGGGGACGTGCTGGCGTACAGCGGTGGGACGCTGCTGCCGCTGCGAGCGGGGTCGGGGCCGCTTTCGGTGGGGGTGGCGACGCTTGCGGCGGGAAGCGCCGGGCCGCCGCTGCTGGTTGCGGGACAGCCGGCGGCGCTGGGCGGGCGGATCGGGGCGGCGGTGGCGTTGCGGGATACCGAGCTGCCGGGGTTGCAGGCGGGGCTGGACGGGTTCGCGCAGGCGGTTGCGTCCGGGTTCTCGGCGTCGGGCCTGGACCTGTTCACGGATGCGGCGGGGGTTGTGCCGGCCGCGGCGGCGCCGGGGTTCGCGGGGGAGGTCCGGGTGAGCGCCGCGGTGCAGGCGACGCCGCGGCTGGTGCGGGATGGCGCGGGGCCGGCGGGGGCCGCGGGCAGCACGGCGGTGATCGATGCCGTGCTGGACGGGGTGCTGGCGGGGGGCGCCGGGTCCGTCGCGGCGCTGGCGAGCGCCTTCGTGGGCGACCAGGCGGAGCGTGTGGCGGCAGGCGAGAAGGCGCTTGCGACGGACAAGGCGGTGCAGGCCGGGCTACAGGCGAAGCTGGATGCGGCGACGGGGGTGTCGGTGGATTCGGAGATGACGGAGATGGTCCGGTTGCAGAACAGCTACGGCGCCAACGCAAAGGTGGTGTCGGCGGTGCAGGCGATGTGGTCGCAGTTGCTGGATAGCGTCCGATGATCGGGGCGGTGGGGAGCGGGACCGGGTTGCTGGCGCGGCTGGCCGATGACAGCGGGGCGGTGAAGCTGCGGCTGGACGCGGCGCTGGAGCAGCAATCCAGCGGCAAGGTGGCGGGCGCGTATGGCGGGCTGGGGGCGGGGGCGCGGACCAGCCTCGACCTGCGTCCGGCGCTGGCGCACCAGCAGACGTGGCAGGCGAACATCGACCGGGCGGCCGGGCGGCTGGACGCGGCGCAGGCGGCGCTGACCCGGATCGGCGGGATTGCGGCGGAGTTCTATGCGCGGACGAACGACATCAACCACACCGGGACGTCGGAGGCGGCGAGCATCGCGGCGGCGGCGAAGCAGGCGCTGGAGCAGGTGGCGCAGTTGCTGAACACGAAGGTGGGCAACGTCTATGTCTTCTCGGGCCAGGACACGGCCAATCCGCCCATCCCGGATACGGACCCGGTCGTGGTGGGCGCCGCCCTGCTGGCCAGCGACACGGCGACGCCGCCGTTCTCCGCCACGATCGGGGCGGTGACGCAGGTGGAGGTGGGGGAGGGGCAGCGTGTGCCGACGGGGGTGCTGGCGAACCGGAACACGCTGGCGGTTTCGGCGGGGCCGAGCACCGGGTCGTACATGCGGGACGTGATGCGGGCGCTGGCGACGCTCGCGACGATCTCGGACACGCCGGGCGTGGAAGTCGTCGCGGCGGACACGCGCACCCGGTTGTCGAGCGCGATCGGCGCACTGTCGACGGAGCAGGGGGCGTTGGGGGATTTGCAGCGGGGGCTGGAAACCCGGAAGACGGCGATGGCGGCGACGGAGACGGCGCTGACCCGGCAGGTGTCGGACGTGGAGGACGTCGACATGGCGGCGACGCTGGTGCGGGTTTCGGCATTGCAGACGCAGTTGCAGGCGTCGTACCAGGTGATCGCGGGGGCGCGGAACCTGACGTTGACGCGGTTCCTGTAGGGGTTTCCTTGACGGGGCGTGCCGCTTGGCTCTACACCGCGCGCCTTGCTGGTGTGGCGGACGTAGCTCAGTTGGTAGAGCGCCAGGTTGTGGTCTTGGATGTCGCGGGTTCGAGACCCGTCGTTCGCCCCAGCAGTTTTGTATCGCCGTAGGCCGTTCCCCTCTGGCGCGGCCCGTGCTTCACTCCCGCGCGATCGAACGGGAGATCTTCATGAAGCGTCGCGCGGCTCTGCTGCTTGCCCTGTCCCTTGCCGCCGCACCGCAGGCGCGCGCGGCGGACGACATCGTCATCGGCGCCATCTACCCGCTGACCGGCAACGCCGCCCAGATCGGCGCCGACGCGCGCGCCGCGATCGACACGGTGCTCGAGATCGTCAACGGCACCCATGCGCCGCTGCCGATGCTGATGGGCAAGGGCGGCGGGCTGGACAAGCTGGGCGGCGCCAAGCTTCGCGTCGTCTGGGCCGACCACCAGAACGACCCGCAGAAGGCCCGCGCGGAGGCCGAGCGGCTGATCACGCAGGACAAGGTCGTGGCCATCATCGGCAGCTACACCAGCGCCACCGCGGCCACGATCAGCCAGGTGACCGAGCGCTACGAAGTCCCGTACATGTCGATGGACAACTCGTCGCCCTCGCTTCACAAGCGCGGTCTCAAGTGGTTCTTCCGGACCAGCCCGCACGACGAGATGTTCACCGAGGCGATGTTCGACTTCTTCAAGGAGGTCGGCGCCAAGACCGGGAAGCCCGTCCGCAGCGTGGCCCTGTTCTACGAGGACAGCATCTTCGGCAGCGACAGCAGCGCGGTGCAGCGGAAGCTGGCCGCGGACGCGAAGCTCACCGTCGCCGCGGACATCAAGTATCGCGCCAATTCGCCGAGCCTTTCGGCCGAGGCGCAGCGGCTGAAGGCGGCCAACGCCGATGTCGTGATGCCGTCGAGCTACACGTCCGACGCGATCCTGCTGGTCCGCAGCCTGAGCGAGATCGGCTACAGGGCGCCCGCGATCATGGCGCAGGCGGCCGGGTTCCAGGAGCAGTCGTTCCTGACGGCGGCCGGGCCGCTGGCCGAGGGCGTGTTCAGCCGGTCGTCGTTCGCGCTGGACGCGACCAAGAGCCGTCCCGCCATCGCCGCCGTCAACGCGGCCTACAAGGCGAAGTCGGGCAAGGACCTGAACGACAACACCGCGCGCCAGGTGACGGCGGTGCAGACTCTGGCCGACGCGATCAACCGGGCGGGTTCGGGCAAGCCCGACGACATCCGCAAGGCGCTGATGGCGACCGACATCCCCGGCGACCAGACGATCGTGCCGTGGAAGGGCGTGAAGTTCGACGAGACCGGGCAGAACATCAACGCGACGCCGGTGATCCAGCAGGTCGTGAACGGCACGTATGTCACCGTGTTCCCGGCTGCCGTCGCGGCGGCGGAGCCGGCCTGGAACGTCGGCAAGTAGGGGGGACGCAGCATGAACCGCATGAGCAGACGGGGCCTGGCCGCCGCGGCCGCCCTGGTGCCCGCCAGCCTGATCGGGACGGCGAGCGCGCAGACGCCGACGGAGAGCACGTTCGAGCGGGTGAACCGCACCAAGACGCTGCGGATCGCAGCCCTGCCGGGCGAGCTGCCGTATTTCCAGAAGGACCTTGCCAGCGGCGAGTGGCGGGGGGCCGCGATCGAGTTCGCGAAGTCGATCGCGAAGGTGTTCGACGCGAAGCTCGACTATGTCGAGAGCACGTATGCGGGTTCGGTGCTCGACCTTCAGGCCAACAAGATCGACCTCGCCTTCGCCCTGGCGCCGACGCCGCAGCGGGCCTTGTCGATCGGATTCACGCGGCCGTTCTTCATCCATCCCTATGGCTGCCTCGCGAAGAAGGGGTTCGAGCCGAAGACCTGGTCGGACATCAACAAGCCGGAGGTGAGGATCGTCTGCGACCTCGGGTCGTTGCACGAGACCGCGGCCCGGGCGTTTGCGCCCAAGGCCGAGATCACGGCGCTGAAGACGCGGGACGAGGCGACGCTGTTCTTCCAGTCCGGCCGGGCGGACGTGTTCATGCTGGCCGCGATGCTGGGGCTGAGCACGGTGGCGCGGAACCGGGCGTTGGGGCCGTTCCACCTGCTGCAGGGACCGCTGGTCGCGCTGCCGAGCAACCTGGGCGTCCGGCGCGAGGCCGATACGCGGTTCGTCGACGTCGTCAACGCCTGGATCGACTACAACCGCGGCGTGGGGCAGATCCGGCAATGGCTGCTGGGCGGCCTCGCGCTCAACGGCGTGACGCCCGAGGACGTGCCGTCGGAGGTGAACTTCTGACACCCCGGCGCGGGGACGCGTAGCGGGGTGGGCTACGAGTGGAGCTTCGGCTTCCTGCTCCGCTACACCCACCTGTTCTGGGTGGGGATCGGCTACACGCTTGCCTATACGGTCGGCACGGTGCTGCTGGGCCTGGCCATCGGCCTCGTGCTGGGGCTGGCGCGGTTGTCCAGGTCGCGGCTGGTCAACGCGCCGCTGATCGGGTTCATCGAGGTCTTCCGGTGCACGCCGCTGCTGGTGCAGATCATCTGGTTCTACTATGCGCTGCCGGTGATCCTGGGGATCCAGATCCCGGCGGCCGTCGCGGCGACGCTGGTGCTGTCGTTCTACACCGGCGCGTTCTATGCCGAGATCTTCCGCGGCGGGATCGTGTCGATCGAGTCGGGCCAGTGGGACGCGGCGCGGGCGGTGGGGCTGCGGTGGCGGCACATCATGCGCTTCGTCGTGCTGCCGCAGGCGGTGCGGCGGATGGTGCCGCCGTTCATGAACCAGTCGATCATCCAGTTGAAGAACACGTCGCTGGTGAGCGTCATCGCGGTGCCGGACCTGCTGTACCAGGGCACCCTCATCACGGCGGACACCTACCGGCCGCTCGAGACCTACACGGTCGTCGCGGTGATCTACTTCGTCATGCTGTTTCCCGCGACGCGGCTGGTGCAGGCCTACGAGCAGAGGCTCGCCGCCGGGCGCTGACCGGCATCGCGCCTGGAACTTTCCCCGGTCTCGCTCGTTTGTTCCGGGACGAGCTTCGGGGTGACGACGATGTTGAAGTGGGCGCTGATCTTTTTCGTGATCTCCGTCGTGGCCGGGTTGCTGGGCTTCACGGGGATTTCCGCGGCGACGGCGGGGATCGCGCGCATCCTGTTCTTCATCGCGGTGGCCATCTTCCTCGTGTTCCTGGTGCTGGCGCTGCTGGTGGGCCAGGCCATCCTTTGACGGCGGCCGAACAGGCGGGTTGAGTCCGTCGCCGCAATCCGGCAGCGTCGCCGCATAAGAACAGGCGGGGACGACATGTCTGGATTGCTGCGACGGGGATTCCTGGGGGGCTGTGGCTGCCTGGCCGGGTTCGGGGCACATCGGGCATGGGCCGCGGACACGCCCAAGACCACGATGAGCGCGGATGCGGTGCTGGCGATGCTGAAGGCTGGCAACGACGACTTCGTGCATGACCGCGCCCCCCCGCCGCCGAGCACCAGGACCCGGCGGCTGCAACTCGCGACGGGGCAGGCGCCCCATGCGGTGCTGGTGGGATGCTCGGACAGCCGGGTCTCGCCGGAGCTGCTGTTCGGGCGCGGTCTGGGCGAGCTGTTCATCGTCCGCGTCGCCGGGAACTCGGTGGACCGGACGGCGCTCGGGTCGATCGAGTATGGGGTCGCGGAGCTCGGGTGCCCGCTGGTGCTGGTGCTGGGGCATGAGGCGTGCGGCGCGGTCGGGGCCGCCATCAAGGTCGTCACCGAGGACCTGCAACTGCCCGGGGCCATCGGCGAGATGGTGGCGCCGATCATCCCCGCGGTGCTGCGCGCGCAGCGGATGCAGGGGGATCTGTTCGTGAATGCGGTGAAGGAGAATGCGCGCCGGGTTGCCCGGCGGCTGATCGAGGCGGACAACGTGCTGACGACGCCGGTGCGGGCGGGGACGGTGAAGGTCGTGCCCGCGTACTACAGCCTGGCCGACGGGTCGGTGGAGACGCTTTAGCGGGTTGCCGGGGTGCGGCATCCCTTCAGCGGATCGCCCGCAACTCTGCCCGGCAGGCGTGGGCGAAGGTCTTCATGGGGTCGTGCGTGGCTTCTTCCAGGTCTTGCCGGACCTCGGCCGCGGTGCGCTTGGGGCCGATGTAGAGGTCCATCAGGGCCTTGATGACGTCGTTGGCCGCCTCCGCCACCGGCTCCGACGATTGCAGCAGGATGCGGCCGCGCAGGGCGAAGATGTCGACGAGGTTGGCCCAGTTCACCTCCTGCTCGGTAACCGCGTGGGAGTAGAGGCGGGACACTTCGTCCAGGAACCTGCCGTACAGCTCCTGCCGGCGTTCCCGCTCGGCCGTGATGCGGGCGGCGCGGGCCTGGCTTGCCTGGTTGATCCAGGATGTCGTGAACGACGTGACGCCGCCGACGACCGTGCCGGCCAGGGCCGAGATGGTGGAGAGGAGCGCCTGGTCCACCCTCAGCCCCTTGGGAGCAGTTGTTCGGCCAGGGCGGCGTACCAGCTGGCGCCCACGGGCAGGATGTCGTCGTTGAAGTCGTATCTGGGGTGGTGGACGTTCGGATCGGCCGGGCTGCGGCCGCCGCCCAGGATGATGTAGGCGCCCTGCTTTTGGTTCAGCATGAAGCTGAAATCCTCGCCGCCCATGGTGGGCTTGGGCATGTGCTCGACCCGTGCCGGGCCCTGCACCGTTTCCGCGGCCCGGCGGCCCATGGCCATCGCGTCGACGTCGTTGACCGTGGCGGGGTAGGCGCGGTGGAACAGGACGTCCGCGCGGGCGCCGAAGCCCTCGGCGATGCAGGTGGCGAGGCTGCGGACGCGGGTTTCCAGGATGTCGCCGACCTCGGGCGCGAACCAGCGGGCGGTGCCGATCATCGTCACGGTTTCGGGGATGACGTTGTGGATGTGGCCGCCGTTGATGGCGCCGATGGTGACGACGCCGCCCTCCACCGGTTCGACGTTGCGGGCGACGATGCTCTGGAAGGCCTGGATGATGGCGGCGGCGACGACGATGGGGTCGATGCCGGCGTTTGGCATGGCGCCGTGCGCGCCCTTGCCGGTGATGGTGATCTCGATCGTGGCGACGGCGGCCATGACGGGTCCGTCGCGCCACTGGAACACGCCGGCGGGGACGCTGGGCCAGTTGTGCATGCCGAAGACCTGCTGCATGGGGAAGCGGTCGAACAGGCCTTCGTTGACCATCATCTCGCCGCCGCCGTAGCGCTCCTCAGCCGGTTGGAAGATGCAGTAGACGGTGCCGGCGAAGTTGCGGGTTTCGGCCAGATAGCGGGCGGCGCCCAGGAGCATGGCGGTGTGGCCGTCATGGCCGCAGGCGTGCATGACGCCGGGGGTGGTGCTGGCCCATTCGACGCCGGATTCCTCCAGGATGGGCAGGGCGTCCATGTCGGCGCGGAGGCCGATCGCGCGGCCGGGCGCCGGCTGCCGCCCGTGGATGACGCCGACGACGCCGGTGCCGGCGATGCCGGTGACGATCTCGTCGACGCCGAAGCTTTTGAGGTGGTCCTGGACGACCTGGCTGGTGCGGGTTTCCTGCAAGGCGAGTTCGGGGTGCCGGTGCAGGTCGTGGCGCCAGGCGGTCATGTCGGCGTGGAACTCGGCGATGCGGTTGGTTACGGGCATCGGGGGGCCTTTGCGAAGGTGCGGGCCAGGCCGGCCTGCAGGGGGATGGGATCGACCTGCAGCCTAGCCCGCATCGGGCCGATGTCGAACGCCTTGTCCTCCAGCAGGCGGCGGATTTCGGCGGCGTGGATGCGGGGGAGGAAGGGCAGGCGGGTGAGGGGGGCGGCGGCGAGCAGCAGCGCGGGCGGGACGGCCAGGATGCGCGGCGGCGGCAGGCCGGCGGCGGCGGCGACGGCGCGGACGAAGCCGGCGTAGGGGAGGGGGGCGGGGCCGGCGACGACCAGGCTTTCCGGCCCGGCCCATGCGGCGTCGAGCGCGGCCAGGATGGCGCGCGTGAGGTCCGACTGGTGGATGGGCTGGACGAGGGCGCGGCCGCCGGCGGGGAGGGGGACGACGGGGAGGCGGCGGAGGAGGGCGGCGAGGCGCTGGACGTTGTCCTCGCCCTCCGCGCCGTAGATCATGGTGGGGTGGAGGAGGACGCCGGGGCGGCCGGAGGCGTGGAAGGCCGCTTCCCCGGCCAGGACGCCGTTGCCGTGGGCATCTGGCCAGCGGGTGAACTTGCGGGTGCTGCCGAGGAAGACGAAGCGGGCGCCGGGGGGGGCGGCGGCGAGGATGGCGGGGATGTGGCGGGCGTGGGCGCAGGAGACGATGGTCGTGGCGTCTTGGAGGGCGTGGTGGAGGGCGTGGGGGATGGAGGCGCTGAGGTCGGCGATGCGGGGGGCGCCGGGGAGGGCGGTTGCGGCCCAGCGGGCGGGGTTGCGGACGATGGGGATGGCGCGGGGGCCGAGCGCGCGGCAGAGGGCGGCGCCGGATCGGCCGCTGGCGCCGATGACGTGGACGGGTGGGGTGGGGACGGGTTCGGGCATGTGGTGGTTTAGCAGGTGTCAGGAGGCAGGGCGCTGCCCTGCACCCGAAAGGGGATGGTCATCCCCTTTACCCCTTGTTTACGGGTTCGGGGCGATGCCCTGATATTCTGCTACGGCGGTTTTTGGCCGTGGGGGCGGGGTGGGGCTTCGGGCGGGGGGCGTGGTGGTGCGGCGGCTTGGGCGTTGAGGGCGACGATGTCGCCGGGGGTGCGGCGCTTCCATTTCAACGCTTGGTTGTTCACGGGGACGCCGAGGTCCCGGCAGAGTTCGGCGATGATGTCCTCGATGGGACGGGTGGCGAGGTCGTGTTCCAGGTCCTCGGCGAATTCGGGCGCGTCGAGGCGCTCCATGAGTTCGGCGCGGAGGGCCGGGGCGGCTTTGGGGGGTGCCTCGCGGTCGATGGCGTCCTCGACTTCGCGGAGGATTTGTTTCCGCGTGGCTTCGCGGGATTTGGCCGGGGCTTTGGGGGGTTCGGCGACGTTCCGGGCGAGGAGGATGGTGCGGCGGATGCAGCGTGCGATCCGGTCGAAGGCGAGGGAGAGGGTCTGCGTTTCCTCGGGCGTGGGGGGCGGGGCGTAGGCGGGGCGCTTCTGGGTGGCGTCGTCGTGGAGGGACTGGGCGATGTTGGAGGCGAGGTCGATGATCTTGTGGAGGACGCGGCGGTAGTATTGGGCGTCTTCGGCTTGCTGGTCCTGGGGTGGGGTTTGGGGGGTTTGGTGGGGTGTCATGATGGGGATATAGGAACATAATCCGGAGGGGGAGTCAATGGGTCTGGTGGAGGAGGGGGCTCGCTTGGGGTGGGGAGTGGAGGTGGTGTTTGGCTGAAGGTTGGCCACAGAGGCGTGGAGGCACGGAGTGGGTCAGGGAGGTTGCGCGCTGGGTGGTCGCTGGTGCGGCGCTTCTCCCTGTGTATGGTGCCTCTGTGGCGCATCTTTTCCTGTTGGGCGGGTCGAGCGATTGGCCTGGGCGGGAGGGCATGGTGGCCGGTTTGCGCCAAATAAGGTCGTTCAGGCCGACAACTCCGTTCTCGAGAGCAGTCATTCACGGGTACCGGAGCAACTAGCCTAATAGGGATAGGTGGGAAGCGGTCTGCTCGCCTTAGGGCGATGAGGGCTGGATAGCTGCCCTCCGTCCATTCAAGGTTTGCCTTTATCTGGACCGTTCGCCGCCGTTGCGGTCTAACGCAAAGAACGGGAACAGATTGGATGCATTTGTGGCTGTAAGTTCAGGGCTGGAAAAGATCGAGCTGCTGGTCGCGCAGCTTGAGGATGCGTTGGAAGTCGAGGAGAGGAAGAAGGACGCCCGCGAGATACTGCGGCAGGTCTTGCTCGCGCGGCTGCCAAACCCGCCCGAGAACGGCAGCGTGGCCGAAGCGATCGAGGCATTGGCGGCGCAAATCGACGCCAAACAATCGCTCGAGGCCGTGGCTTTGCTGCGCTGCCTGGCTGTGGATGCGATGTTGAGCCCGACGCGTGAGGCGTCCTTCGAGCGTCCGGTGGTGACGATCGTGGAGCACGCCCTCCCCGAACTCGCGAGCTTGAGCGGCTCCGTTCAGAAGCGACAGACCTATGAGAAATACGAGATTCTGAAGACCATTCACGGACGCGTTGAGGAGATGCTGGCGCCGTTCGTCAGCGTGTCAGGCGATCTCGCTGCGATCCTAGGCGCTCGCCAGATTCTAGCGCAAACGCTCACCAACCCTCTGTTGAAGGCGTATTGTGCGTCGTCGCACCTGGCTCAAGTCCGGGTCGGCTTTGACGTCGTCAACACCACACTAGGGAGCTTACTCAATAACACAAAGAATTTACCATTGAACATAATCAACTGCAAGCAGGCAATCACAGATCAGCTCGCCTATTGCAAGGCGCATTCCAACTTTCTAACGAGGCGGTACTTTGCAACGTATCTCGCGATCGTGGATGCGGCGCTAGAGAAATTCCTCATCTCCGTACGCGGGCGGTTCAAGGCCCAGATCGTGCCCCGCTTGAGCGAGGGCGGCGTGCTACAGAAGCGCTACCCCTTTCGTGAGGCTGGCCGACTAATCAGACTTTCGATCCCCCTGCGGAACCTCGGCCCCGGGGACTCTTCGAACGTTACCGTTCGGATCGAGGCCGACCCCGAACGTTTTCTGCTCGCTACCGAAGAGCTGTTGCTCGGGAGCGTCGCCGCCGGCGACTTCTCAGCGGTGTTCAACGGCGAGGTGATGACGGAAACAGATGCCGTCGTGTTTCTGCTGACGGTTGAATGGGACGAGGCTGGAGGCGCAGAGCGCCAGACAGAAGAGTTCCTTGCTACGGCAAACGCCCAGCGCTGTGATATCGATTGGCAGGCCCAAACGTACCGGCGTCCCTACAGCACCGACGTCGCCAAGGGCGACACCTTCGTCGGCCGGGTCGACAAGGTTCAGGCCCTCGGCAACAAGATGCTCCGCACCCCGATGGAGTCGTTCTACGTCACCGGCCAAAAGCGGGTCGGGAAAACGTCGCTCGCCCTGGCTGCTGTCGCGTTCGCCAAGCAGCACTCTCCCGAGCCGGGGATTGAGTCCAAATATCTTTTGTGGGGCACTATCGCCAACGCCGACCCAGCAGCGTCGTTGCGCGAACTCGGAACGCAGATCGCCGAGTTTATGATCGACAGCTTCCCCGCTGGAGTGCAGGCGCCCTCGCTCAGCTTCGACGGAAGCATTGCCGCGCTCACTCGCCTCGCCGACATCGGGGCGAAAGTCTGTCCCGGACTGAAGTATGTGATCGTTATCGACGAGTTCGACGAAATCCATCCCGAACTCTACCAGCATGGCAACCTTGCAGAAACGTTTTTCGCCAACATCCGCGCCCTAACGAACTGCGAAAACGTCTGCCTGATCCTTGTTGGTGGAGAGAGCATGCCGTTCGTAATGGATCGGCAAGGTCAGAAGCTTAACAAATTCGTTCGTGTTCCGCTCGATTATTTCTCACGTGATGTGGAGTGGGAGGACTTTCAGCTCCTCGTCCAGAAGCCCAGCGCCGACGTCCTCGAATGGCATGAAGACGCGATTGGCGAAGTGTTTAATGTTACTAACGGCAATCCCTTCTTCGCCAAGATCGTGTGCGCCGCTGTGTTCGAGGATTGCGTGCATGAGCGCGACTCGGACGTTACGAGGCAGGAGGTCCGCTCGGCTATCTCAGCCCAGGTGCCGACCTTTGATACCAATGCCTTCGCCCACCTTTGGCAGGACGGCATCCATAAGCCGGTCAATGAACGCGAGCCGGACGTCCTGCGCCGGTGTCGCACACTGGTGCTCGTGGCACGTGCGGCACGGCGCAACCTGCCGATCACGATCGAGAATCTGTTAGCGGAAAAGCACGGACTGATGCTACCCGACACCGAGATCATGCCCGTGCTGCACAACTTTGTCGGCCGGTTCGTGCTCCGCGAGAACCAGGGTCAATATACTTTTGTCCTGCCGATCTTCCGTGCCTGGCTGGTTGAGGTCGGGGGCGGCCGGCTGATCGCCGACGCACTCGGCGAGGAACTGGCGCATCATGTCCAGGCCGCTGAGGACAAGGCGTTTGTCCGCTCAAATGAGGTCACCGAGCTGGTTAGGAAATGGCCGACCTATCAGGGGCGCGAGATCACAAGCGACCAGGTGCGCGCTTGGTTCGAGCAGGCCGACGGCCATCGCCAACAGCGTCTGCTATTCAAGCTCCTGCAGCACTTACGCTTCTATGACGACGTGGAGATCCGCGAAGGGTTCAAGACCTTACACAGCTTCATCCGGCCATCGCTTCCACCCTTTGTGATCCGCAAGCGAACCGACCGGCGTTTGGACGTGTTGCTCACGTATGCTGACGGTGAAGGCAAGAGCGGTCAGTTCTACGCATCCCGGTATGCGGAGATAAACGAAGTCGCCGCGAAGAGCATCGTCGCTCCATACCACTTCTCTGAAAAAGTACGGGAGAAGATCGCGGCTGGGCTCAAGCCTGCTGCCTTGCTCTTCCTTGACGATCTGGTGGCGACCGGCCGCTCGCTCGCCAAAAACTTAAGCGGCTTTGTACGCGCGAACGAGGCTTTGCTGCGCGAACTAAATATCCCGGTGACAGCAATGGCACTCGCGGTCACGCCTGATGGCGACCAGATGATCCGTGATGTCATAGGCGCATTCGACTGGCTACAGTTCGACTTACGGTACGTCGACGTCGTTGGTCCACGCGATCAAGCTTTTTCCGGAGCCCTCGGTATCTGGTCGAGCCAGGACGAGAAGGAGCAGGCCAAGGCGCTATGCCAGGATCTCGGCTCCTTGATTTACCCGAACAACCCGCTCGGCTTCGGCGATCAAGGCTTGCTTATCACCTTCCCCGTGAACTGTCCCAACAATACGCTGCCGATCCTACATTCGCCGTCGCGCGCCGAAGCAAGCCGATCATGGCGCCCCCTGTTCCTCCGCACGGTCCACTAGGAGGTTATCGTCGTTGTCCCACATTTATTTTCCACAAAGTATATTTTTTGCGGCAGCAGCTGCCGAGTCCCGGCAGTTGCCGGCACACTTGACTCTGGACGCTCCCCGTTCGTTACCCGCGTCGATGGAAAGCCGTCGTGCAATCAAAAAGTAATGATCAACGAGTGGCTGGTTTGGGGGCAGCACGAACTTGGTAACGGCTAGAATGGGTCCAGAACCGGCAATCACCGAAGGTCGAACGAACGGCAGGTTTTCGGCCTTGCGCGCTCCCGACCTGCCATTCCGCTTTCGGCCACAACTCGCCAATCGGGGGTCGTCTGCCTACGCCTCCTCAGATGATGCTCCCGGGTCGGGCGTTTCTACAACCGGGTCGGTTGCAACCTCCAGAACGCTTGCGGGCTGAGGCGGGGGCTCCTTGGCGCGGTCCCGGGCGGCGCTCAGGTAGCCGAACACCAGCGGGTCATGGCCTTCGAAAATCAGGTGGTATTCTGCACCCATGGCGGCGTGGGACGCCTGGTCGATCTTGCCGAGCTTCTGGATGACCCAGCCTTCGCCGCGATCGACGGACGTCGGCGGCAGGCTGATGATGTGGCTGGGCGGGCGCTTCTCGTCACGGGTGCGGCCCGGACCGCCACGGCCCCCCTTGCCGCCGCCCTTCCGTTCCCGGCTGTTCATGTCAAACTGCGCCGGCGCGTCCGTTTTCGCCTTGGGCGGACCAGGTGTCTTGGCCATGGAGTTCTCCTGCTGAGCCGGGGTGGAGCGCCCATCCCTTAGAGGAGCCTGGCCGCGCCGCATATGGGTCATGCGCTTCCGGTGATAGCGGTGCGATCGAAAGCGAGCGACGTGCGGGGCAGGGTTCGGGGCGGGAACAGCGCTGCCAGGCGGGATTGCATGTCTGCTTTTGGCCACCTCCCGCTCGATCGCGGCCCATCCGTTTCCGGCCACCACCGTATGCGCGATCCACCGCTGACGTCCTGGATCAAGGCCGCTACCGGGCCAAGGGGGGATTTGGGCGTCGGGGGCATGATGGACCCGCCCCCGGCCCCTTCTTGGCCCAGGGAGGGGGGAAGGGCGGCGGGGCGAGACGTTGGTCTCCTGCACTTGCTGCGGATGGTTGCCTGCCGCTGGTTCGGCTGGTTTCACTGGCAATCGGCCGGGGGCGCGCTATATGCCCGGCACGCTGGTTTGGTCTTGCCGCGCTGCACCGTCCGAGAGAGGCACATCGATGACCCACTTCGTGCTCAGCCGCCGTTCGTTCGTCGTTGCCGGCAGTGCCGTCCTGGGGGGCGGGGTGGGCGGGGTCTGGTCGTCGGCCCGGGCGCAGGGGGTTGCGGCGACCGATTCTATGTCGGGCGGGTCCAACAATTATCGCAAGGGCGCGCCGATCGTCGAGCGGATCGGGAAGGGGGGGTTCTGGATGGCGGGGACCGTGCGCCGGGCCGGGGATGGGGCGCCGTTGGCCGGGCAGCGGATCCAGATCTGGGCGCATACGACCGAGGGGCAGGAGCATGAGCCGCAGAGCCATGGCGCCACGCTGACCGACGCGAATGGGGTGTTCCGGCTCGAGATGCCGCAGATCCTGCCCGTGTTCGGGCAGCCGCATGGGCACCTTGCTTATGACAGCGGGGAGTTCAAGACGGTGTTCCTGCGGCCGGTGATGCGGAGTGCCAAGGAGACGAGCCTCGAGGCGCATTTCGTCCTTCGGGCGGCCTGACCGGGGCAGCAGCGTCGGGGAGGGGATCGGTGCGGGGAGCGGATCGGTGCGGGCGGTCCTGATCTGGGCTGCGCTTGCCGTTGCGGTGGGCGGGCCGGTCGCGGCCGCGGCGGCGAGCCCGCTGCTGGCCTGGCGGGATGCGGCGTATCTGCTGGCCGGGTTCGCGGGGATCGTGGCGCTGGGTCTCGTGCTGGTTCAGCCGCTGCTGGCGGGCGGGTATCTGCCGGGGTTGGCGGGGGTGCGGGGGCGGCGGGCGCGGGGGGGGCGCATCGCTGGATCGGGGGGGCGCTGGTCGGGGCTGTCATCGTTCATGTCGGGGGGCTTTGGGTCACCAGCCCGCCGGACATGAACGACGCGCTGATGCTGGCCTCGCCGACGCCGTTCTCGCCGTTCGGCGTCGCGGCGATGTGGGCCATCTTCGGCGTGGCGCTGCTGGCTGCGTTGCGGCGGCGGTTGGGGCTTCGGCTGCGGACGTGGCGGGCGGCGCACATGGTGCTTGCGGTGGTCATCGTCGTGGGGGGCGTGGTGCATGCCATGCTGATCGAGGGGACGATGGAGACGGTGTCGAAGGCGGTGCTGTGCGTGCTGGTGCTTGTGGCGGCCGTGAAGGTCATGGTCGATCTGCGCGTGTGGAGGCGGCGGGCGGTGGCGCGCGCCGTGACGCCCCCATAGGCGCCGCCGGGACGTGGCGTGCGGCGGGCGCGGGTCTGTGGTATCGGCATACCACCACGCAAAACCCTTGACGGTCCGTGGCTTCCGGCGCATACGCCGCGCTCTAGTGAGGTTCGGGACAGGACGATGTTGAAGACGACCCAATCGCTGAAGCCTGCCGAGGTGAGCAAGGCCTGGACACTGATCGACGCGGACGGGCTGGTGCTCGGCCGGCTGGCCACCATCATCGCGCAGCGGCTGCGGGGCAAGCACAAGGCGCAGTTCACCCCGCATGTCGATTGCGGCGACAACATCGTCGTCGTGAACGCGGAGAAGGTGCGGCTGACGGGCAACAAGCTCGATCAATCCGTGTTCTACAAGCACACCGGCTTCCCCGGGGGCATCAAGGGCCAGACCGCCCGCGCCCGCCTGACCGGCGCGCACCCGGAGCGGGTGATCGAGAAGGCGGTCGAGCGCATGATCACGCGCGGCCCCTTGCAGCGGGCGCAGATGAAGCACCTGCACATCTACAAAGGCCCCACCCATCCGCATGACGGCCAGACCCCGCAACCGCTGGACGTCGCCGCCATGAACGCCAAGAACAAGAGGGACTGACCGTGTCCGAGACCCAGACCCGCACCCTCGCCGACCTCAAGGACCTTGCTGTCGCCAGCGCCGTCCCGACCTTCAACGCCGGGCCGAAGCACGAGCCGAAGAAGGACGCGCAGGGCCGCAGCTACGCCACCGGCCGCCGCAAGAACGCGGTCGCCCGCGTGTGGATCAAGCCCGGCAAGGGCGAGATCACGGTCAACGGCAAGAAGGTCGTCACCTACTTCGCCCGTCCGGTGCTCAGGATGTTGCTGACGCAGCCCTTCCTGGTCGCCGACCGCTACAACCAGTTCGACGTCGTCTGCACGTGCAACGGCGGCGGCCTGTCCGGGCAGGCCGGCGCGGTGCGGCACGGCATCAGCCGGGCGCTGACGCATTTCGAGCCGGAGCTGCGGCCGGTGCTGAAGCTCGCTGGCTTCCTGACCCGCGACAGCCGCGTCGTGGAGCGCAAGAAGTATGGCCGGGCCAAGGCGCGACGCAGCTTCCAGTTCAGCAAGCGTTGACCGCCGCCCCGTTCGGGGTGTCTTGCAGGGGGGCGGTCCGCAGGGACCGCCCCTTTTCTTTTGTGGTAGGAATGGCGCCATGACGAAGACGGTGTTCATCGACGGCGAGGCGGGCACGACGGGCCTGGGCATTCGCGAGCGGCTGGCCGGCGTGCCGGACGTGCGCGTGTTGAGCATCGACCCGGCCCGGCGCAAGGACCCCGATGCGCGCCGGGCCATGATGGAGGCGGTGGACCTCGTCGTGCTGTGCCTGCCGGACGCCGCCGCCAAGGAGAGCGCGGTGCTGGCGGCCTCGCTGGGCCACCGCGCGCCGAAGCTGCTGGACGCGAGCACGGCGCACCGTGTCGATCCCGCATGGGCCTACGGGTTTCCGGAGCTGGAGCCGGGGCAGGCCGCACGGATCGCGGGCGCTGCGTGCGTCAGCAACCCCGGGTGCTATCCCACGGGCGCCATCGCGCTGGTGCGGCCGCTGGTGGATGCCGGGTTGATCCCGCCCGACTACCCCATCGTCGTCAACGCCGTGAGCGGCTATTCCGGCGGGGGGCGCAGCATGATCGAGGCGCATGAGGCCGAGGGCGGCCCGGCGTTCGAGCTGTATGCCCTGACGCTCGAGCACAAGCACGTGCCGGAGCTGCAGCGCTACGGGGCGTTGACCCGGCGGCCGATCTTCGTGCCCTCCGTCGCGCATGTGCGGCAGGGCATGCTGGTCAGCCTGCCGCTGCACCTGAATACGTTGCCGGGGCGGCCGGGCATCGCGGACCTGCATGACGTGCTGGCGGCGCGCTATGCCGGCGCCGGGCTGGTGCGGGTGGCGGAGCCTGCGGTGGGCGGCAAGCTGGAGATCGCGGCGCTGAACGACACCGATGCGATGGAGCTGCGCGTGTTCGGGCACGCCGGGCACGGGCATGCGGTGCTGGTGGCGCGGCTGGACAATCTGGGGAAGGGCGCGTCGGGCGCCGCCGTCCAGAACATGCGGCTGATGCTGGGCCTGGATCAGCCGGCCGTGCGGGAGCTGGCCGATGCTGTATGAGCTGGAGGGCGTCCGCCCCACCATCGCGGCGGACGCCTGGGTCGCGCCGGACGCGACCGTGATCGGCGACGTGTGGCTGGGGGCGTCCAGCACCATCTGGTTTCAGTGCCTGGTGCGCGGCGACACCAACCGCATCCGTATCGGCGACCGCACCAACGTGCAGGACGGCAGCGTGCTGCACGTGAACCCCGGCGAGGCGTGGGTGTGCGAGATCGGCAGCGACGTCACGATCGGGCATGCGTGCATCATTCATGCGTGCAAGCTGCATGACCGCGCGTTTGTCGGCATGGGGGCGACGGTGCTGGACGGGGCGGTGATCGAGTCCGGCGCGATGCTGGCGGCCGGGGCGCTGTTGACGCCGGGCAAGCGCATCCCTTCGGGTGAGCTGTGGGGCGGTTCCCCCGCCCGCAAGATGCGCGACATCCCGGCCGAGGACCGCGCCAACCTCGACCGGATCGCGGTGCATTATGCGGCGCTGGGCGCGCGGTATCGCGCAGGCTTGAAGGCGATCGGGTGATGCGCCCGGGCGGGCGCGTGACCATGATCGGAGCATGACGATGCGAATTGCGGTCCTGATCCTGGGTGTGGCGCTGGCGGCGTGCGGCACCATCCAGCCTGTGGTGCCGGACACCGCGCGGATGCCGGCGGGGGCGCTGGGCGGCGGGCTGGACCCGGATGTCGCGGCGGTCAACCTCGCGCAATGGGCGTTCGCCGACAGCGGGCGGACGTATGGGCGGCCGATCGAGGCGGCGCGGGCGGCGGCGTCGATGGACTACATCGCCGGGCAACTCTACACGAGCCCGCGCTGGGCCAACATCTCGGCCATCACGAAGGAGCAGTTGCTGCAGGGCCGGCAGGAGGTCCGCGGGGCGCTGGGCGTGGCGCCGGGCGCGTCGTCGCAGCAGGTCGTGGACAGCCTGGTGGCGGCGGCGAACGCGCTGTCCGCCGGGGACCAGGCGGGGGCGGCGCGGGTGCTGGGCGCGCCGGTGTTCCCGGGCGGGGGCGAGCAGGTGCTGGCCCGGCTGTCGAACCTGCCGTACCTGCGGATGGCGAACGTGTCGACGATGCGGGCGGCGAACCAGTTGTTCGACAGCAGCAGGGACGAGCGGTTCTGATCCCTACGCGGCGGGCGCGGCGATGGTTTTGCCGCGTCGGACGTGGGTGACCGAGACTTCCGTTCCCGGCGCGGTGTCCTTGATGGCGATCGTCGCGTCCAGCTGCTTGGCCAGGGCCTGGATGATGCTCGTGCCCAACCCTTTTCTCACCGGGCCGGCGCCTGCGTCCATGCCGACGCCGTCGTCGTGGACGGACAGGGTCCAGCCATCCGCGTCGGCGGACTGGTAGGCGACGACGATCCGGCCCGGGCGGTCACCGGGAAAGGCGTGTTTCAGGGCGTTGATGACAAGCTCGGTCACGATCAGGCCCATGCTGACCGAGATGTCGGCGCCGGCGATGCTGCCGTCGACGTTCACCTCGAGCGTCAGCAGGTCGGGGTCGCAGATCATGGAGGCGCCGATGCTGTGGCACAGGTCGGTGAAGTAGGCGTGGAGGGCGACGTCGTCCTTGCTGGAAACGGCGAGCTGTCGTTGCAGGGCCGCGACGGACATCACCCGTTGGTGGGCCGCGTGCAGGTGGCTGCGGATCTCGTCGGATTGGACCCGGCGGGCGCTTTGCAGCAGGACGCTTGCGATGATCTGCAGGCTGTTGGCGACGCGGTGCTGGAGCTCCTGCAACAGCACGGACTTCTCCCGCACCAGGTCCTCGCGGACGCGCTCGGCCAGGCGCGCCTCGGTGATGTCGGCGACCGAGAGCAGCAGGCGGATCGGCTCGTCCGTGCCGTAGACGAGCTTGTGGGCGTTCACGACCAGGCGGCGGGCGTCGTGGCCGGGGCGGCACAGGTCGAACTCGTAGCCGTCGATCGCGGCGTGGCCCTTGAGGGTCGCGGTGAGCAGGGATGCGAGTTGCGGGACGTCCCACTCGCCTTCGCCGAGGGAGGCGAGCGGGGTGCCCGATGCCGTGGCCGGGTCGACGAGGAACAGGCGGCAGAACGACGTGCTGGGCGCGATGACGCGCTGGTCGGCGTCGAGCAGGACGAGCGGTGCGGAGGACGATTTGACGACGGCAAGGCCTAGGCCGACGGAGTCGTGCGGGGCCGGCATGGTTGACACTCCATGGGTCCGGCGGGGGCAGGGTGCCCCCAGTCCGGCAGAAATGTCGCCGAGGGCGTGCCGACCCTGTTGCAAGGGTCGTGTGTTCGACACCGGACGAACATAGCACGCCGCGGCCGGCCCATGCGGAAATAACGACGGGTGGCGGTGTCAGTCGGTGACGGCGCGGGTCGTCTGGTTCCGGCGGTCCCAGTAGAGCGTGACCGTGCTGATGTTGCACAGGTTCAGGTTGGTCCAGGTTGCCTGGTCGCCGTCGTTGTACTTCACCTTCAGGTCCCAGCGGCAGACGTTGTCCGGCGCGCTGAAGGTGATGCGGACGCGCTCGTTGTTGCTCAGCGTGTCCCGGCCCATGACGTCGCGGCCCCAGTTGCGGCTGGTGGCGCGGCTGACGTAGACCTCGTCGATCTGGTAGCCGGTCTTGTTGACCAGGCGGAAATCCTGCTGCCCGGCAGAGGCGGGGGGTGCGAGGAGAAGGGTGGCGAACAGGCTGGCGGCGAGAGCGGTGCGGCGCATTTCACGCTTCCTTATTGGACGTTGTCCAATCCAGGTATTGCGATTCGTGCGCCGCGCCAACGTGTCAAATGAATTTAACGTGTCAGTCCGTCACGGCGCGCGTCGTCTGGTTCTTGCGATCCCAGAAGAGCGTGACCGTGCTGATGTTGCAGAGGTTGAGGTTGGACCACTCGGCCGTGTCGTTGTCGTCGTATTTCACCTTCAGGTCCCAGTTGCAGACGCTGTCCGGCGCGTTGAAGGTGATGTTGACGCTGGCATCGGCCTCCAGCGTGCCGCGGCCCATGATGTCGTTGCCCCAGCTTTTGCTGCTGGTGCGGCTGACATAGACCTCGTCGATGGTGTAGCCGGTCTTGTTGACCAGCTTGAAGTCCTGGTCGCCGGCGAGGGCGGGGGTTGCCGCGAAGGCCGCGAGCAGGGTGGTGGCGAGGACAAGCTGACGCATGGACGTTTCCCTGAGGTTACCGGCCGTCCATAATCGGATTCGGATGGGACCGTAAGCGGCTTCTTTGTTTCTTTTCGTTACGCTTGCTGGAAGCTGCTCAGGCCCCCTTCACCTTCACGTAGCTGCCCGGCGCCGCCTCGATCGCCGGCAGGCCGCCTTCCCCCGGGACCCGTGCCGGAACGCGCTCGTTGTCCAGCGCCGTCACCCAGCGCTGCCAGTCCGGCCACCAGCTTCCCGCCATCTCGGTGGCGCCGGCCAGCCATGCCTCCGGCTCCGGCGGCAGGGCGGTGTTGATCCAGTGGCTGTACTTGCCGCCCTCGGGCGGGTTCACGACGCCCGCGATGTGACCGCTGGCCGCGAGCACGAACCGGTTCTCCCCGCCCAGGAGCTGCGTGCCGCGGTAGGTGCTCTTCCACGGCGCGATGTGGTCTTCGCGCGTCGACAGGAAGTAGGCGGGCACCTTGACCCGGCCGAGGTCGATCCCGTGCCCGTTCAGCGTGATGCCGCCGGGCTTGCAGAGCTGGTTCTGCTGATACATGCGCCGCAGATAGAAGCTGTGCATCGCCGCGGGCATGCGCGTGCTGTCGCTGTTCCAGTACAGCAGGTCGAAGGGGAAGGGCTCGTTGCCCATCAGGTAGTTGTTGACGACGAACGACCAGATCAGGTCGTTGGCGCGCAGCATGTTGAAGGTGGTCGCCATCTCGCTGCCGTCGAGGAATCCGCGCTTCTCCATCTTTTCCTCGAGCTGCTTCAACTGCTCCTCGTCGATGAAGACGCCCAGTTCGCCGGCCTCCTGGAAGTCCGTCATGGTCACGAAGAACGTCGCCGACTTGATGCGGTCGTCGCCCTGCACGGCCATCCACGCGAGGGTGCTGGCCAGGAGCGTGCCGCCCAGGCAGTAGCCGATGGCGTTGACCTCCCGCTCGCCGGTTGCCTTCTCGATGGTGTCCAGGGCGGCCAGGTAGCCCTCGGTCATGTAGTCGTCGAACCGCTTCGCGCTCAGCGCCTCGTCCGGGTTCACCCAACTGATCATGAACACGGTATGGCCCTGCGCCACGGCCCAGCGCACCAGGCTGTTCTTGGGGCGGAGGTCGAGGATGTAGAACTTGTTGATCCATGGCGGCCCGATGAGCAGCGGCCGCTTCAGCACCGTCTCGGTGGTGGGCGAGTACTGGATCAGCTGCATCAGGTCGTTCTGGAACACGACCTGGCCCTGGGACACGCCGATGTTCTCGCCCAGGCGGAACGCGTCCGTGTCCGTCATCTTGATGCTGAGCTTGCCGCGGCCGCGTTCGAGGTCGGAGAGGAGGTTGTTCAGGCCGCGCAGCAGGTTCTCGCCGCCGGTTTCCGCGGTCTTGCGGAGGACCTCGGGGTTGGTCAGCAGGAAGTTGCTGGGGCTCATCGCGTCGATGAACTGGCGGGAGTAGAAATCCACCTTCTGCGCCGTCTTGGGGTCGAGTCCGTCGACGTGGGTGACGACGTCCTGCACGTAGCGGGCGCTGAGCAGGTAGGACTGCTTGATGAAGTCGAAGACCTCGCTTTCCTTCCAGGCCTCGTCCTTGAAGCGGCGGTCCTTGGGGTCGGCCTGGATGACGGGCTGGCTGTCGATGCCCCACATGCGCCGGGCGGTGTTCTGCCAGAGCGTCATGTAGTCCTGCCAGAAGCCGATCTGGGCCTGGACCATCTTGGCCGGGTCCTTCATGAGCTGGGTCGTCATCTCCATGAAGGCATTGCCGATGTTGAGCGGATCGATCTCGGGGGCCTCGTGGCTCTGGCGGTTCAGCCAGTCCGTGACCAGGCGTTGCGACCGTTCGGCGATGCCGGCCATGGAGCGGCCGAGCACGGCGGGGTCCGCCAGCTTGAAGCCCGCGCCGTTCGGCGCATCGCCATCCTTCTTCCCGCCGTCTTTCTGCCCGCCGTCTTTCTGCCCTGGGTCTGCCATCGCGCTTGCTGTCCTTTCCGACAGACCCGGCGCCGCGCTATGTCGTGCAGCGTGAGAGGCGGGTCCGACTGATGGGGATGTTCGTTGAGCGGCAGGGTAGGGACCGGCGGTGGCTGCGGCAAGCGGCGGCGATGGCAGTGCTGCTGAGCGTGTCCGGCTGCGAGGGCGTCGAGCGGTTCTACAACACCAAGCTGCCGATCGAGACGCCGATCGATTGGTGGCACGACCTGCAGGGCGGCGTGATCGCGGATGAGCGTCCGGCGCCGCCGGGCGTGGGCGACCCGTATCCGAACCTGGGCCAGATCCCGCCGCGGCCCACGCCGACCGCCGCGGCCACCCGCACCAGCCTGTCCGCCCGCCTCGCGTCCGAGCGTGACCGCATCACCCGGGACGCCGCGCAGAACCCGCTGGTGACGCCCGTGCAGGCACCCGCGGCCCCGCCGCCGGCGGCGCAAGCCGCGCCGCCCGCGCCCGAGCCGCCGCCGATGGCCCGCATCGAGGCCGCGCCGGCCGCGCCCCCGCCGCCCCCGCCGCCCCCGCCGCCCGGTCCCGCCGCCCC
>CAXTPG010000053.1:0-29504 GCA_964246015.1 uncultured Acetobacteraceae bacterium | reverse complement strand
GTTCCATGACGGGGAGGCGATGGATGCGGCGGCGGTGAAGTACACGCTGGAGCGGCATGCGGGGATGGCGGGGAGCTTCCGGCGCAACGAGATCGGGGCGATGGAGCGGGTGGAGGTCGTCGATCCGTTGACGGTGCGGGTGGTGCTGAAGCAGCCGTTCTCGCCGTTCATCGCGGTGCTGACGGACCGGGCGGGGATGATGGTTTCGCCGAAGGCGGCGGAGGCGGCGGGGAAGGATTTCGGGCTGCGGCCGGTATGCGCCGGGCCGTTCCGGTTCGTGGAGCGGGTGGCGCAGGACCGGATCGTGCTGGAGCGGTTTCCGGGGTACTGGGATGCGGGGCGGGTGCATTACGACCGGGTGACGTACCGGGTGATGCCGGACAGCACGGTGCGGCTGGCGAACCTGCAGGCGGGGGCGCTGGATATCGGGGAGGTGGCGCCGCTGGACGTGGCCCGGGCTGCGGCGGACCCGAAGCTTTCGGTCGTGAGCGTGGCAGGGCTGGGGTATGGGGCGTTGACGATCAACCTGTCCGGGTCTTCGCCGTTGGCGAAGGACGTGCGGGTGCGGCAGGCGTTCCAGATGGCGCTGGACCGGGGGGCGTTGAACCAGGTGGTGTTCGCGGGGATGTATGCGCCGGTCGCGCAGGCGATCTCGGCGGCGAGTCCGTTCCATGCGGCGGGCATGCCGATGCCGAAGCATGACCCGGCGGCGGCGCGGGCGCTGCTGAAGGCGGCCGGGGTGGCGACGCCGGTGCGCGTCGATCTGCTGGTGTACAACACGCCGCAGGGGGTGCAGGCGGGGGAGGTGATCCAGGCGATGGCGGGGGAGGCCGGGTTCGACGTTCGGGTGGTGGCGACGGAGTTCGGGACGGTGCTGGCGACGACGATGCGGGGGGATTTCCAGGTGACGCTGGGGGGGTGGTCGGGGCTGCTGGACCCGGACAGCAACGCGTATGCGTTCCTGCGGACGGGGAGTGCCTTGAACATGGCGCGGTATTCGAACGCGGAGGCGGACCGGCTGCTGGACCAGGCTCGGGCGGAGTCGGACGGGGAGGTTCGGCGGGCGTTGTATGATGGGCTGTGGCGGCAGGTGCAGGCGGATTTGCCGCTGATCTATCTGTGGACGACGCGGAACATCCTGGGGGTCTCGCGGAAGGTGGCGGGGGTGACGCTGTTGGCGAACGGGTTGTTGCCGTTGCAGGATGTGCGGCCGGCGCCTTGAGGGGGAGTCAGCGGCGGCCTGCGATGATGTCCCGCATGGCTTGGCGCTTTTCTCGTTTGGTGGTGCCGTAGCCCGGGGGGAAGCGCTCGAATTCGAACGAGGGGTCGTCGAAGCGGATCAGGGGGCCGGCGTCGCTGGACCAGACGGGGCGGATCCTGAGGCCGGTGATGCCTTGTCCGGCGATGCATTCGAGGAAGCGGTCGGTAATGAAGAGGCGGGCGAGCAAGCCCTTGACGCGGAAGATGCCTGCGTTGGCGACGATTTCGGGGCGGAAGGCGAAGGCCTTGACCCGGTTCATCTCGGATTCCTCAGGCGGAACGTATTCCATCCGTGCGGGGTCGAGCGCGTCGAGCTGGGTGCAGCAGACGAAGAGCTCGTATGGCCTGTCCCCGAAGGGGTTCAGTTCGAACGTCCTGCCGGATTCGATCAGGATGGGGCGAAGCGCATCCGCCAAGCGCTTGCTGAACACCATGGCGCTGCCCGGCGAGAAATACGGGCAATCCGTGACGACACCTTCATCGACCGGTTCATCGAAGATGTAACGCATCTTGAAGTCAGTGTCGGGCGGGACACGACCCAACTGCCGATCAAAATTATGAACTTGCATAGTCTGTTCGATGTCGATGCATCGGGCGGTCATGTAGTCCGGGTCGCCCGAAATTCGATGAACTCTCATTGTGCTACGCTCCAATGTGGCATCTCACCTGTTCTCTGAAACCTGCGATCTGCCTCTCGTAGCGTCTCTTTGAAGCGCTGTAGAAAGGCTCGGATACCTTCGGGTGTAGTCGCTCGGAACAATTCCTCCTCGACGTGACGGTAATAGTCTGACGTGTGCAGACGTCGGTGAAAGCCTGGCGAGAGCGCGACGCCGTTCTCAGCGCTTCCAATGTCGATGTTTGCCCCACGGAGCAGGTATTGTGAAGTTGCCGGGTTGCGATCTCCGCTCTGATTGCCCCCGCCCTGCGGGACCAAGTGATGCGCCTCCAGACGATCGCCCGGTTTGAGTTCACCCGCCCGGATCAGTTCGTTCCGAAGATAAAGGCGCTGAGCATCCGTTGCAGGATCGGGGATGTCGGGCACGACGCCCGGTCCCGCCGGGATGTTGGGGTTTTGGCCGGGCTGGCGGTCAGGCGGCGGGGTGGGGCGCCGTCCCGGTGTGCCGGACAGCCGTGCTGGCCCGCCACCCAGGTCGAAGTTGGGCTTCGGGTCCCAGGGCTGACGCGGCGACGCGGCCGGGATGAGGCGTGGCGGGCCTGTCTTCGGGCGCAGGGGCGGGTCCCAGTGTCCGGCCACGAACCAGTCGGGGTGGTCCTGCTTCCAGCGCTCGAACTCCTCGTCGTTGTGGGGCGTGCGGAAGAAGGCGGGGATGACGAGGGTGTCGTTGCCGAATGGCGCGCGGTTGGCGGAATGCGAAGGGCATTCCACCCTACGGGCTAGGCGCGGGTGAGGGGTGCCTGTGCGGGGGTGACGCTGTTGGCGAACGGGTTGTTGCCGTTGCAGGATGTTCGGCCGGCGCCCTGAGGAGGTTTCAGCGGCGGCCTGCGATGATGTCGCGCATGGCTTGGCGCTTTTCTCGTTTGGTGGTGCCGTATCCCGGGGGGAATCGCTCGAATTCGAAGGCCGGGTCGTCGAAGCGGATCAGGGGGCCGGCGTCGCTGGACCAGACGGGGCGGATCCTGAGGCCGGTGATGCCTTGTCCGGCGATGCATTCGAGGAAGCGGTCGGTAATGAAGAGGCGGGCGAGCAAGCCCTTGACGCGGAAGATGCCTGCGTTGGCGACGATTTCGGGGCGGAAGGCGAAGGCCTTGACTTCGTTTTCGTCGAAGTGGGCCTCTGGTGGGTAGAATTCTGCCCGTTCGTGGTTTACGGCGTCGAGTTGTTTGTAGCTGACGAAAAGGTGGTAGGCGGCATTCCCGTATGGGTTTACCTCAAAGGTCACGCCGGATTCGACGAGGACGGGACGGAGCGCATCTGCGGCCCGGGCACTAAGAAGAAGTGCGTTTCCCGGCGAGAAGTAGGGACAGTCGGTCACGACGCCCTCAGTTTCAGGTTCGTCGAAGACGTAACGCATTCTGAACTCTTCATCACGCGGCAGGATAACCGCATCCCGATCGACTGCCATGATTCGAAGACTCTGCTCTACGTTGGAGCATCGGGCACTCATGTAGTCTGGGTCCCCAGAGATTCGATGCACCCTCATTGTCCGGCAACTCCCCATTGAGGCAACTGTCCCGTGCGTTGGAACGTGAGATCGGCCTCTTGCAGCCTGGTTGCCAAACGACGGAGAAACGAACGAACTCCGTCAGGCGCTCGCGCTCGTACCATGCCATCCTCAACGAAACGATAATTACTCTGACGTGTGAATGCGTCGATGAAAAGCTGGCGACAGCGCGACGCCACTCTCGGCGCTTCCGAGGTCAATGCCTGCTTGCTGTAGTTGTTGTTGCGACAGCGTTGGATCGCGATTCCCGCTCTGGTTTCCGCTTCCCTGCGGGACGAGGTGATGGGCCTCCAATTTGTCGCCCGGTTTGAGTTCACCCGCCCGGATCAGTTCGTTCCGAAGATAAAGGCGCTGAGCATCCGTTGCAGGATCGGGGATGTCGGGCACGACGCCCGGTCCCGCCGGGATGTTGGGGTTTTGGCCGGGCTGGCGGTCAGGCGGCGGGGTGGGGCGCCGTCCCGGTGTGCCGGACAGCCGTGCTGGCCCGCCACCCAGGTCGAAGTTGGGCTTCGGGTCCCAGGGCTGACGCGGCGACGCGGCCGGGATGAGGCGTGGCGGGCCTGTCTTCGGGCGCAGGGGCGGGTCCCAGTGTCCGGCCACGAACCAGTCGGGGTGGTCCTGCTTCCAGCGCTCGAACGCTTCGTCGTTGTAGGGCGTGCGGAAGAAGGCGGGGATGACGAGGGTGTCGTTGCCGAATGGCATGTCACGCGGTGGCATGAAAACATCCCCAATTAGGGGACGCAATGTGGCATAAATTCCTATATCCAGGCAAGTGGATTTTCGGGGTTCGGGGTCGCGCGGCTGGTGGAATGCGAAGGCATTCCACCCTAGGGCCTAGGCGCGGGTTAGGAGTGCCTGTGCGGCGGTGAGGGGCGCGCGGGCGTTTTGCGGGCGGTAGCTTGTCGCGGGGGTGGTGTGGCGGGCGGCGCGGACGACCAGTTCCAGGATGCGGGCCTGGACTTCGAGGGCCTGGGTCAGGCGTCGCGTGTTCTCGGCGGCCAGGTCGCGCAGGGTGGCGGCGGTCGCGGGGTCGGGGGCGCCGGGGAGGGCGGCGCGGAGGGCGTCGACGGCGGCGAGTTTCTCGGGCAGGAGGGCGGTGGCGGCGGTGGCGTCACCTTCCGCCAGGGCCGCGTTTTCGGCGCGGAGGATGTGGGCGAGGCGGGCGGTTGCGGCGTCGAGGCTCATTGCGGGGTCTCCTGCAGGCGCAGCATCTGCTGCATGACGGGGCGGGCGAGGCCGAGGCCGCCATGGGCGGCGATGTGTTTCGCGAGTTCGCTGACGAGCATGGGTTTCCAGGCGGCCTCGCCGTTGCCGCCGCCGAACAGGCCCTTGCTGGTATCGACGGTGTCGAACATCGGGGCGAGGAGCTGTCCCAGCGCCATCGCCTCGAACTGCTGGGCGGCGGCGGCGATCTTCTGGCGTTGGGCCAGGGGGAGCGAGTCGCCGGCGGCGGTGGGGAGGGTGACCGTCACCGGACCACCAGGTCGGCCTGGAGGGCGCCGGCGGCCTTGATGGATTGGAGGATGCTGATCATGTCGCGGGGGCCGACGCCCAATGCGTTGAGGCTGGCGACGAGGTCGCGGAGGGTGACGCCGCCCGGGAGGATGCCGAGGCGGCGGTCGGATTGGGTGTCGACCTGGATGTTGGTGCGGGGCACGACGGCGGTCTGGCCGCCGCCGAAGGGTTCGGGCTGGCTGACCTGGGGCGTTTCGGTCACGCGGATGGTGAGGTTGCCCTGGGCGATGGCGACGGTGCTGATGCGGACCTGGGCGCCCATGACGATGGTGCCGCTGGCCTCGTCGATGACGACGGTGGCCGGGCTGTCGGGCTCGATGCGGAGGGATTCGATGCGGGCGAGGACGTCCATGGGGTCGCGGCCGGAGAGGGTGAGCGCGACGGTGCGGGGGTCGGTGGCGCGGGCGCCGCCGCCCAATGCGCGGTTGATGGCGTCGGCGATGCGGCGGGCGGTCGTGAGGTCGGGGTTGCGGAGGCCGAGGCGGATGCCGGACTTGGCGCCGAGCTGGAAGGGGATCTCCTTTTCGACGGTGGCGCCGTTGGCGATCCGGGCGGAGGTGGGGATGTTGCGGGTGACGGTGGCCCCGGCGCCGCGGGCCGCGACGGCGCTTGTGACGAGGGCGCCCTGGGCGACGGCGTAGACCTCGCCGTCCGCGGCGAGGAGGGGGGTCACGAGCAGGGTGCCACCGGTCAGGTCCTTGGCGTCGCCGAGGGCGGAGACGGCGACGTCGATGCGGCTGCCGCTGCGGGCGAAGGCGGGGAGGTTGGCGGTGACCATGACGGCGGCGACGTTCTTGGTGTTGAGCTGCTTCTCCTGGTCGCGCGTGTTGACGCCTAGGCGTTCGAGCATGCCGATCAGGGACTGGCGGGTGAAGACGGCGCTGTCCAGCCGGTCGCCGGTGCCGTTGAGGCCGACGACAAGGCCGTAGCCGACGAGCTGGTTGTCGCGCACGCCCTCGACGTCGGCGATGTCCTTGATGCGGACGTCGGCGTTTGCGACGGCGGGGGCCAGCCCGGGCAGGGCCAGCAGGAGGATGAGGAGGGCTTTGCGGATCGTTAAGGCGCGTGGGGTCATGGTGTGGCCAGGGCAAGGGGCGTGCCAGGGCGGCGCCCAGCAACGGCGGGGAATGGCGATGGGCAGTGTTTGCCGGGCGGCAGGAATGGGAGGTGCGGGATGGTGATCGGAGGGGTCGGGCCGGTGCGGGTGGCGGCGGGACGTGGCCGGCGGGCCGGCGCCGCGGGGTTCCGGGTGGCGGAGGGGGAAGCGGTCGCGCCGGGGGCGGTGGCGGTCGTCGGGTTGCCGTCGCTGCTGGCGGCGCAGGAGGCGGCGCAGGATGCGGGGCGGGACCGCGAGGCACGCCGGCACGGGGAGGCGGTGCTCGCGGAACTGGCGGCGTTGCAGGTCGGCTTGTTGCGGGGCGGCGATGGGGAGCTGGCCGGGCTGGCCGCGCTGGTGCGGCGTGGCCCGTCGGCGTCCGACCCGGCGCTGGCGGCGATCCAGCGCGCCGTGCTGGTGCGGGCGGCGGTCGAGCTGGCGCGTCGGCGCGCGTAACGGAGTGCGGCTTCGCGGAGACACCTTAAAACAGCATTGCGACAGGAGTTTGACACCTTCAACACGCCCCTTGGCGGCCCTTGCCGGCCCCGTTATAAGCCCGGCACTCACCCCAAGGTGATCGGTGGCCACTTGGGCGCCGGGGAACCCGGGGCGCCGTCAGTGAAGGATCGCCGCGCATGATGATTACGCTGCCCCACGACTATCGGCCCTCCGACGCTGAAGAGTTCATGAACCCGATCCAGGCGGAGTATTTCCGGCAGAAGCTGCTGCGCTGGCGGGCGGAGCTGCTGCGGGAGGCGGATTACACGCTGGCGAGCCTTTCGGAAGGCGGCATCCACGAGGCGGATATCACGGACCGCGCGAGCGTCGAGACGGACCGGGCGCTGGAGCTTCGGACTCGGGACCGGGCGCGGAAGCTGATCTCCAAGATCGATCAGGCGCTGAACCGGATCGACAACGGCACGTACGGGTTCTGCGAGGAGACCGATGAGCCGATCGGGCTGAAGCGGCTGGAGGCCCGGCCGATCGCGACGATGTCGATCGAGGCGCAGGAGCGGCATGAGCGTATGGAGCGGGTACACCGGGACGATTGAGGGTCGGACCGGACGGCAGGGCCCTCATCCAACCCTCTGCCGCCAGCGGGAGAGGGATTTTCAGGCGGCTTGCCAGCCTTGGCGGGTTTGCCAGTCGGGTTCGAGGTGGGCGAAGCGGTCCAGCTTGAACGACGAGATGTCGGCGAAGGTGCAGGCGCCGTCCAGGACCAGGTCGCGAATCGCGTGGCCGGTGGCGGGCGACAGGCCGAAGCCGATGCTGGAGAGGGTGGCGACCAGGGCGTTGGGGGCGGTTGGCAGCCAGTCGATGACGGGGCGGCCGTCGGGCGTGTTCTCGACGATGCCGGCCCAGCTTCGGATGAGGCGGGCGTGGGTGGCCTTCGGCAACAGGCCGGCCAGGCGGGCGGCCATGTTCTGCATCAGGGGCGTCGTCGCGCGGGGCGGGACCGTGTTGGTGGAGGTGTCGAGCCATTCGTGCGGGCCGCCGCCGTAGGCCAGGTTGCCGCGGAGCGTCTGTCGGCCGTACAGGCCGTTGCCGTCGATGCCGCCGATGGGCATCAGGGGCAGCGGCTCGGTGACGATCATCTCGGCGCGGGCGGGGACCATGGGGATGTCGGTGCCGAGCATCTGGGCGAGGCGCCGGGTCTGCGGTCCGGCGGCGATGACGAGTTTTTCGCAGGTGAACGTGCCCTGGTCGGTCACCACGGCGGTGACGCGGCCGCCCGCGGTTTGGAACGACTCGACCGCCGTATGCTGCAGCACGCGGCCGCCCAGGTCCTGCAGCGCCCAGGCGTAGGCCTGGACGGTGCGATGGGGGTTGGCGTGGCCGCCCCAATGGTAGAGGTGGCCGGCGTAGCAGTCGGGTCCGGCGAGGGGGACCAGCTCGGCGATCTGCTTTGCGTCCAGCACGTCGGTCTTGAAGCCCTGATGGGCGGCGTTGCGGGGGCCGAGCTGGTACATGGCGAACTGCTCGGGGGTGCGGGCGATGCGGATGCGCTGGCGCTGGTATTCGGTGGGATAGCCGAGCAGCGCGTCCATCTGCGGCCAGAGGCGCTGTTCCTCGACGAATAGCGGGCTGAAATGGTGGCTGCAGCCGCCGCCGTTGCGGCCCGAGGCTTCCCAGGCGACGAGGCCCTTGTCGAGCACGAGCACGTCGGTGCCGTCGCGGGCCATCCACCAGGCGGCGGAAAGGCCGGTGGCGCCGCCGCCGATGACGATGATTTCGGCGCCGGTCGCTGGCTGCGCGATCATTCGCTTCCCCGGGCGCCATCGTCGCGGGTGGCGGCGGTGTAGTGTTTCGGAAGATCCCAGAAGGAGCGGTACTGGGACTTCATGCCGAACCAGACGTCCCAGTGCTCGGCGACGCGGGGGTCTTCGGCTTCGGCGGCGGCGAGGCCCAGGGACATAGGGCGGACGGGGGCGCGGTGGGTGGCGAGGGGGATGTCGCGGAGGGGCGTGCCGGAGGCGAGCGCCATGAGGGCGGCGACCTGTTCGCGGCAGCGGCGGCCCTGGCAGAGGCCCATGCCGGCGCGGGTGAGGCGTTTCACCTGGTCGGGGTTGGGGGGGCCGTTGCCGAGAAGGCTGGATAACTCGCGGGTGTTGCGGCGCTCGGCGGGGGCAGCGAGGTAGCGGGGGGGGCGGACCTCCATGATCTCGCGCGCGGTGACCTCCTCGCACTGGCAGACGTGGGGGTCGGTGCGGGCGGCGATCGTGGCGGTGCGGACCCAGTGGAGGCGATAGGCTTCCATGTCGTGCGCCGGCGTGGGTGCGGGTGGGGCGTGGTGGCCGAGGGCGGCGTGGCGGCCCTCGGCGGCGGCGATCGCGGGGTCCCGGCTCTTGGCGGGCCAGATCCCGGCGCAGTCGCCGGCGGCGAGGATGGCGGGGACGGTGGTGCGGGCCTCGGCGTCCAGGATGGGGACGGGGCCGCCGCGGGCCGGGTCGAAGGCGATGCGGCAGTTGGCGCTGTCCAGCAGCTCGATCAGCGGGACCGTGCCGACGGCGAGGATGATTGCGTCGCAGGGGATGCGGGTTTCGCCGCCCGGGCCTTCGAGGATGATGGCGGTGACGCCGTCGGGGCCGGTTTCGGCGCGGCGGACCTCGTGGCGGAGGAGGACGGGGAGGGAGCCCGGGGGTTCGAGCGATGCGGGGCCTGGTTCGATGAGGGCGGCGATGTCGATGCCGGCGGCGGCGAGGGTGGCGGCGCCGGCGACGGCTTCGGCGGTCGTGCCGAGGACGACGGCCCGGCGCACGTCGAGCGCGCCGTAGCGGGTGGCGAGGCGCACCGCGGCCTCCATGCCCATGACGCCGGGCTGGGCCCAGTTGTCGAAGGCGAGGCCCATGTCGCGGCGGCCGGTGGCGACGATGATGCGGTCGGCGCCGATGAGCCAGGAGCGGGCGCCGTCGGAAAGGCCGGCGACGGGGCCGGGGAGCCAGCCGACGCTGGGGCCGTTGGCATACAGGCCCCAGCAGGTGACGCCGAGGCGCAGGTCGACGCCGGCGTCGAAGGCGCGCTCGATCTGCGGGTCGGAGGCGACGAAGGCCTCGGTCATGGCGCCGCGGTTGCGGGCGGCGCCGGTCATGCGTCCGCCGAAGTGGAGGGGGATGTCGTCGCCCATGGTCTCGGCGGGGACGGGGTTCTCGTCGACGAGGACGACCTGGTGGCCGGCTTCGGCGGCGGCGATGGCGGCGGCGAGGCCGGCGTGGCCGGCGCCGACGACGAGGAGGTCAGTGCGCTCCGGAACCGGGAGGGTTGCGCCGGCGATGGCGACGGGGTCGCGGAAGGTCATGGTGAAGCGTCGGGGCGAGACAGTGGGGGGTGTTGATCGGCAGCGACCTTCAATGCTCCCAGAGCGACGATCGAAACCCGGGCCGGTGTGGGCCGTGTTTTCGGTTCCGGTTTTGAGTCGTTTGGGGGCGTTGTCGGGGCATTACCTCCGTGTTAACGAAACCGTGAGCGTCATGGGACGCGCATGGGCGATGGCATGGTCGACACGACGGTTTCCCCTTATAAATCGATCGTCCGCATCACGGTGCGGATGAACGGTGGCACCTATCAGGGGTCTGGCGTCCTGATTTCGCCAGACGAGGTTCTGACGGCGGCGCATCTTGTCTACACGACAGGTGTCGGGCTTGCCACCAATATCCAGGTGACGCCGGGCTACAATAGCGGGGTGGCGCCGTTCGGCACCTATTCCGGGACGGTCACCCATTACAATGCGATCAACGATGCGGGCGGTTTCCTGTACTTGCCGGACATTCAGGCCGACTATGCCGTGATCCATCTCAGCACGCCCACGACGGCTGGCTATATTCCGGTGGGCGTTGCGTTCAGCAGCGGTGTCGCGACGGTCGGGGGGTATCCGGGTGTGGTGAACGGCGCGCAGGTTGATATGCCGGAGACGCTGTCGACGTATCCCGGCTACAACATCCTGACGGGGGTTTCGATCGGCGCCGGGTCGAGCGGGGGTCCGGTCTACACCGGCGAGGGGGCGGGCGCGGTGGTGATCGGCGTCGTGTCGGCCAGCAGCGCCGTGACGGGGACGGGGTATTTCAAGAAGCTGACGGCGGCGGACCGGGCGACGATCCTGAACTGGGTCGCGGCGGATGACGGGTATGCGACGACGGCGGGGTACGTGAACAGCCGCACGGGCGTGCAGGGCAGCGCGCCGTTGTCGGTTTCGTCCGGCGGGCCGTCCTACCTGAATTGGCAATATATCTGGACCAGCAGCGACGGGGTCGCGCTGTCCACCTCGGCGCCGAACGCGTTCCTGCATGGCGGCCCCGGGCAGGATTCGATCCAGGTGACGTCGGGGCAGAACGTGCTGGATGGGGGCACGGGATCGAACTTCCTGACGGGTGGGTCGGGCATCGACACGTTCTTCACGGATGCGCGCGGGGCCGGGGTGGTGTGGAACACGCTGCGGAACTTCCATGCGGGGGATGCGGCGACGCTGTGGGGGTTCGTCGCCGGGGTGTCGAGCTATCGCTGGGATGCGACCGAGGGCGGGGCGGCCGGATCGACGGGCGCGACGCTGCGGGCGAACATCGTGGGTGGCAGCGGGCGCGTGGGGGACGGCATCGATGCGAGCATCACCTTCGCGGGTTTGAGCGTGGGGCAGGCGAAGTCGCTGGTGGTGACGACGGGCAGCCAGCCGGCCGGATCCTATCTCTATTTCTACAATCCCGGGGTCTAGCGCGGTGGGTGCGCTTGCGGGCCGGGTCGCGGTCGTCACGGGGGCGGGCGGGGGCATCGGCGCCGCGATCGCGGTGGGCTTCGCGCTGGCGGGGGCTCGGGTGGCGTGCCTGGATCTGGCGGCGCCGGAGCAGGTCGTCGCCGGCATCGCGGCCGGGGGCGGGGCGGCGATGGCGGTGGCGGCGGATGTGACCGACGAGGCGTCGACGCTGGCCGCGGCGGCGGCCGTGATGGCGCGGTGGGGCGGCGTGCAGGTGCTGGTCAACGGCGCTTCGAACGACGACCCGGCGGGGACGGTGCTGGAGCTGGACCCCGGCGAGTGGGCGCGTGTGTTCGCGGTGCATGTGACCGGGGCGTATCTGATGAGCCGGGCGGTGCTGCCGTTGATGATCGCGGGCGGCGCCGGGTCGATCATCCATATCGCGTCGCAGATGGGGCGGGTGGGCGCGCCCGGGCGGCCGGCGTATTGCGCGGCGAAGGGGGCGTTGATCCAGCTTGCGAAGGTGATGGCGCTGGATCATGCGGCGCAGGGCATCCGGGTGAATGCCCTGTCCCCGGGCGCGGTCGAGACCCGGCGGATGCTGCTGCGGCACGGGACGATGGAGGCCGCGCGGGAGGCCGTGGGGCCGAAGCACCCGATCGGTCGGCTGGGGCGGCCGGAGGAGATCGCGGCGGCGGCGCTGTTCCTGGCCAGCGATGCGTCGAGCTTCATGACGGGCGCGGACCTGCTGGTGGATGGCGGATACGCCGCCGTCTGACGCGCCCCCCGATCGATGGGGGTGCTTCGTGGGCGCGCCCGTGGTGCAGGCGGGGGCGGGGCGGACGATCGCGGTCAAGGACTGCATCGATGTGGCGGGCATGCGGACGTGGGCCGGGCTGGGCGGGCCGGGGCGGCTGGCCGAGCGGGATGCGGCGGTGGTGGCGCGGCTGCGGGCGGCCGGCTGGGGGCTGGTGGGCAAGACGCGGATGGACGAGGCGGCGCTGGGGGCCACGGGCGACAATCCCCACCACGGCCGGACCGAAAACCCGGTGGCGACCGGGTGCAGCCCCGGCGGGTCGAGCGGGGGCAGCGCCGCCGCCGTGGCGTGTGGCCTGGTGGAGGCGGCGCTCGGGACGGATACGATGGGGTCGGTGCGGATCCCCGCGGCGTATTGCGGCGTCGTGGGATTGAAGCCGTCGCGCGGGGTGATGCCGTTGGGGGGCGTCGTGCCGCTGAGCCCGTCCATGGACCATGTGGGGGTGCTGGCGCGGGAGGCCTCGGTGCTCGCGGAGGTTCTGGCGGTGTTCCTGCCGCGGGGGGCGGGGGCGGCGCCGGGGCTTGTGGGGGTGCCGGACCTGCCGACGCTGTCGCCTGCGGTCGCGGCAGGGTTCGCGGCGGCGTTGGACGGGATGCGGGCGCGCGGGTGGGTCGTGGAACGGTGCGCGATCCCCGGGTGGGATGCTGCGGGGCTGCGGCGGGCCGGGCTGCTGCTGATCGAGGCGGAGGGGGCTGTCGTGCATGCGGCGCTGGTCGCGGGGGATGATCCGGCGATGTCGGCGGGCGTGCGGGGGATGCTGCGGTTCGGGCGAGATTGCGGGACGGGGCGGCTGGTGCGGGCGGTGCAGGCGTTGCGGGCGGCGGAGGCAGGGTGGCTGGGGGCGCTGCAGCGGTTCGACGTCATCGCGACGCCGACGGTCGCGGCGGGGGCGCACGGGTGGGCGGATGGGGCACCGGCGGATCTGGCGGCGCTCGTTGCCCCGGCCAACTGGCCCGGTTTGCCGGCGATCAGCATCCCCTCGGGCCCCGGCGGGTTGCATCTGACGGGGCGGGCGGGGGAGGACTGGCGCCTGGTGGATGCGGCGCTAGAGTTCGGGGCATGACATTGCCCCGGGACCGCGCGCCCTTCAGCGCCATCGTCGATCGCCCGCCGTTGCGGCTGCCCGGAGGCGCGCGGGTGGCGCTGTGGACGATCGTGAACCTCGAGGTCTGGGACATCGGCAAGCCCATGGCCCGGCAGGTGATCCCGGCGCCGACGAACCAGGTGTTGCTGCCGGACGTGCCGAACTGGGCGTGGCACGAGTACGGGATGCGGGTGGGGTTCTGGCGGTTCCATGCGCTGTACGAGCGGTTGGGGATCCGGCCGACGCTGTCGATCAACGCGCGGGTCTGCGACGATTACGAGCGGGTGGCGGCGGCGGCGCGGGATTCCGGATGGGAGTTCATGGGGCATGCCTGGGAGCAGGGGCCGATCCACAAGGAGCCGGACCAACGGGCGATGATCCATCGCTGCATGGACCGGTTGCAGGCGTTCACGGGGACGAGGCCGGTGGGGTGGCTGGGGCCGGGGCTGACCCAGACGCTGGACACGCCGGAGCTGCTGGCCGAGGCGGGGGTGCGCTACATCGGCGACTGGGTGTGGGACGACGAGCCGAGCCGGATTCAGACGGCGCACGGGCCGCTGGTGACGCTGCCCTACACGATGGAGCTGAACGACATCCCGGTGATGATCGTGCAGCACCATGAAAGCGCGCACTGGCTGCAGCGGTGCCGGGACCAGCTGGACCGGTTGCACCAGGAGGGGGGCGAGCGGGCCAAGGTGATGGCGATCGCGATCCATCCGTATATCTCGGGCGTGCCGCACCGGATCCGGTATCTGGAGGAGGTGTATGCGTATGCGGCGTCTTTGGGCGGGGTGGTGCCGATGAACGGGGCGGAGCTGCTGGAGTGGTATGGGGGGGTGGGGTGAGGTTGCATGCGCCAGGTGGTGGGTTGAAGGGCTCACCCTACGGGGGTTAGGGGTCTAGCGGCCAGAGGGGGCGGGTGGCCCGGGTCCAGGGGACGAGGCGTGTGTCGCCGCAGGAGGGACCGGGGGTGTCGGCCAGCAGGGTGCGGGCGGCGAGGGGCGCGAAGGCGGCGCGGAAGTGTCCGGGGGATTTGACGAAGACGAGGGCGGCGGTGGCGGGATGCTCGTTCACCGAATCGTAGATCGCCGTGTCCCATTCCCGGCCGGGGCGGGTGCGGATCACGACGCGGATGGCGCCGTGTTCCAGCACCGCGGTGGGGCCGTGGTCGACGGCCGAGCCGGTGGCGCCGCCGCCGTGCATGACGAAGCGGCCGTCGTGGAGGGCGCGGACGCGGCCCTTGAAGGGGATTGGGTCGCCCGGCGTGAAATGGTGGCCGAGCCGGAGGTCCAGCGTGGCGCCCAGGCCGGCCGCGTGGGCGGCGGCGGCGGCGGGCGGGTCGCACAAGGTGAGCAGGACGGGGCGGTCGTGGCGGTCGGCGTGGGCGGCCAGCAGAGCGCGGAGGACGCCGGGCTGGTCGGCCGCGGCGCCGCTGGTAGGGCCGTCGGCGACGTCGCCGACGAGGGTCATGCCGGGGGAGGTGAGGCCGATGCGGATCGCTTCGTCCAGTGGCGTGAGGCCCGGGCGGAGGTCGTGGCGGGCGGCCCAGGCGGCGTCGGCCAGGGATTCGGCGGCGTGCCGGGCCGCGGCCGCGTCGTCGGCGCAGGCCAGGACGGCGAAGCCGAGGTCGGGCACGTCGAGCCAGGGCTGCACGGGGAAGAGGGAGGCGTCGATGAGGCCGGCGGCCTCCATGGCACGGGCGCGGGCGGCAAGGCTGCGGAGGGGTTCGTCCGGGGTGCGGGCGCAGACGGGGCTGGGGACCATCGGGCGTTTCGCGAGGGCCATGACGGGGGTGCGGCGTCCGTCCAGCCAGTCGAGCAGGAGGCGGGCGGCGCGTTGCCCGGTCTCGAAGATGTCGGTGTGCGGGTACTCGTGGTAGCCGAGCAGGATCGTGCCGCCTTCGAGCATTGCGGGGGTGACGTGGGCGTGGAGGTCGAGGCTTGCGACCAGTTTGGTGCCGGGGCGGGCGGCGCGGATGCGGCGGAGGATCTCGGCCTCGGGGTCGTCGGACCAGGGGGTGCCGGGTTCGACGAGCATGGCGCCGTGGAGGGCGAGCAGGATGCCGTCGAGGGGACCGGCGGCGGCGAGGTCTTCGAGCAGGGCGGCGACCAGGGTTTCGAAGGTTTCGGCGGTGACGGGGCCGCCGGATTCGGCGCCGGCGCAGGGCAGGGGGACGGGGTGGGCGCCGGCGGCGCGGAGGACGGCGAGCATGCCGGGGACCTCGGTGCGTTCGTCGCCCCAGTCGAGGGAAGCGGGGCCGCGGCGCATGACGCGGGCATGGAAGTCGGGGATCGTGGTGCGGAAGGGGACGAAGCTGTTCGTCTCCTGCGCCAGTTGGCCGACGGCGATGCGGTAGGACATGCGGGGAGGATGGCGGGGGTTGGGGGCCGGGGGCAAGCGGCGCCTTAATTGTGCCAAAGCGTTGGACGATGGTGCGGTGCGATAGGGGGTTCGGGATGGCTGGGTTCTTCGACGGGTTCACGCTGACGACCCAGGCGGTCGGCGACGGG
This sequence comes from uncultured Acetobacteraceae bacterium, assembly GCA_964246015.1. Taxonomy (GTDB): domain Bacteria; phylum Pseudomonadota; class Alphaproteobacteria; order Acetobacterales; family Acetobacteraceae; genus JBBROS01. The sequence goes on along the minus strand of CAXTPG010000053.1, from coordinate 13,857 downwards.
GTGTTGCGGTTGCGGATCGGGGGGTCCGGGCCGCCGCTGCTGCTGCTGCACGGCAATCCGCAGACGCATGCGATGTGGCATGCGGTGGCGCCCACGCTGGCGCGCACGCACACCGTCATCTGCCCGGATTTGCGGGGGTATGGCGGCAGCTTCAAGCCGGCGCCGACGGAGGATCATGCGCCGTATTCCAAGCGCGCGATGGCGCGGGACATGGCGGAGCTGATGACGGCGCTGGGGCATGAGCGGTTCGCGGTGGTGAGCCATGACCGGGGGGCGCGGGTGGCGCACCGGCTGGCGCTGGACTTCTCGAACCGGGTCACGCGGCTGGCGGTTCTGGATATCGTGCCGACGATCGAGCATTTCGAACGGACGGATATGGCGTTCGCGCTGGGGTATTATCACTGGTTCTGGTTCGCGCAGCCGCATCCGTTCCCGGAGGAGTTGATCAATGCGGCGCCGGCGACGTGGTTCCATGCGCATACGTCGCGGGAGCCGAAGCCGCCGGGTTTCTTCCGGGCCGAGGCGATGGCGGATTATCTGGCGGCGGCGCACGATCCGGAGATGATTTCGGGGATGTGCGAGGATTACCGGGCGGCGGCGACGATCGACCTGGAGCATGACCGGATCAGCCGGTCGGCAGGCTTGCGGATCCAGTGCCCGGTTCTGGTGCTGTGGGGGTCGAAGGGGAAGATCGGGGGGTGGTACGACCCTGTGGCGCTGTGGCGGGAGTATTGCGCCGGGCCGGTGACGGGGCTTGCTGTGGATAGCGGGCACTACGTGGCCGAGGAGGCGCCGGGGGAGGTGCTGGCGGCGGTGGAGCCGTTCCTGGCGGAGATGGCGATGGCTTGAGCTTGGGCGTCCGAGTGCCCCGGGCACGAGGTCCCCGGATGAAGTCCGGGGATGACGTGCCTGGGGTTCGATTGGGCGTTTTACGGCGAGGTCAGGCGACGACGGCCAGGGTTTCGCGGCGGAGCTGGACGGTCAGTTCGTCGAGCGCGCGGCTGACGCGGTCCAGCATCTGGTCGACCTCGTCCGTGGTCATGATGAGCGGGGGGCTGAAGGCCAGGGTATCGTTGGCCAGGGTGCGGCCGATGACGCCGTGGGTTTCGCCGAGCTTGGTCAGGCGGCCGCCGATCTTGGCGGAGGGGTCAAAGTTGCGGCGGGTGGCTTTGTCGGCCACCAGCTCGATGGCGCCGATCATGCCGGTGCCGCGGATTTCGCCGACCAGCTCGTGCTGGCCGAAGCGGCGGCGCAGCTCGGCCTGCATGTGGGCGCCGACGGTGCGGACGTGGCTGACGATGTCCAGCTCGTCGTAGATCTTGAGGGTTTCGATGGCGACGGCCGCGGGCACGGGGTGGCCGGAATAGGTGTAGCCGTGGCCGAAGGTGCCGATCTTGTGGCTTTCCGAGGCGAGGCCCTGGAAGACCTTGTCGTTCACCATCACGGCGGAGATGGGGAGGTAGGAGGATGACAGGGCCTTCGCGCAGGTCAGGATGTCGGGCTGCATGCCCATGGTCTGGCTGCCCCAGTAGTTGCCGGTGCGGCCGAAGCCGCAGATGACCTCGTCGGCGATGAACAGGACGTCGTGCTTGCGGAGAACGGCCTGGATCTTCTCGAAGTAGGTGCGGGGCGGGATGATGACGCCGCCGGCGCCCATGATGGGTTCGGCGATCATGGCGGCGACGGTGTCGGGGCCCTCGGCGACGATCAGCTTGTCCAGCTCGTCGGCGCAGCGTGTGGCGAACTGCTCCTCGGTCTCGCCCTCATGGCCGCCGTGGTAGAAATGCGGCGTCATGGTGTGGAGGAAGCCGGGGAGGGGCACGTCGAAGCTGCGATGGTTTGCGGGCAGGCCCGTGAGCGACGAGGCGGCGATGGTGATGCCGTGGTAGCCCTTGATGCGGCCGATCATTTTCTTCTTCTGATGCCGGCCCAGGGCGTTGTTGTAGTACCAGACCATCTTGATGGCGGTGTCGTTGGCCTCGGACCCGGAGTTCGCGAAGAACACCTTGCTCATGGGGACGGGGGCTCGGGCGATCAGCATCTCGCTGAGGTCGATCAGCGGCTCATGCGACTTGGCCGTGAAGGCGTGGTAGAAGGGGAGCTTGAGCATCTGGTTGTAGGCGGCCTTGGCGAGGCGTTCGTTGCTGAAGCCGAGGGATGCGCACCAGAGGCCGGCGACGCTTTCGATGTATTCCTTGCCCGTGTCGTCCCAGACGCGCACGCCCTCGCCGCGGCTGATGACCACCGGGCCGATCTCCTGATGCATCTTGAGGTCGGTGTAGGGGTGCAGCACGTTCGCGATGTCGCGGGCGGCGGCGGAATTGGCGCGGGCGGGTGGGTTCATTGGTCAGTCTCCAGTTCTCAGTCGCCAGGTGCCAGGCGCTGTCCGGGTCGCGAGCGTCCAGGATAGGCTTAGGCCGGGGGGTATTGGAAGCTGCCGTGTTGGTGCCCTGGGAATCGCGGGCGCGTTGGCGGCCGGTCGTGACGGGCTCAGGCGGTTGGGCGCATCGGTCAGTCTGCCCTGCGCAACTGGCCACCGAGCAGCATGAGGAGCGCCAGACCTTGCTTGAACGTTCGGTCATCGGGCGACCTGGCCAGCTCCCATGCCTCGATCGCCCGTACCGCACGTGCGCGGATCCGCCGCGCGTCGGCGCCGCTTAGTTTTGCATCAAGATCGTAGTCGGCCGACAGGCGTTTTGCCTGCGCGTCCGAGAACGCTTCAGCCATGGTCCGGACGAAGCCGGGAGGCGTCGTTGGCTGGCCCTGGGTCGGCTCGGGCCTGAAGAGCGCGGCGATACTTGTGTCGATCGCCTGTCCCTTCACCTTGTCCAGGGACACCTTCATGCCCCGGTGCGAGAGCGTTCGAACGAGCGTCCTTCGGCGTCCGCGGAGCAGGCTGCCAGTGCCGACGACGGTTCGGCCGACTTCATCGAGCAGGAAATGGAACAGGGCGTAGTAGGTGGTGGAGATGCTGCGCCGTATGCGAGCCCCGGGGAGCGGGCCCTTCTGGCCGGCGCGGCGCGCAAGCAGTCGGCGCGCGGCGATCAAGAGTTCCTCGTGATGGGTCGCCATCAATCCTGGTCGGGGAAGAACACGCTGGCAAAACGCTCGTCCTTTGCCCCCAAGGTCCGCTCGATGCCCGACGCAATGGCATCGAGTTGGTCGTCGGTCAGGTGTGCGGACTGCTTGCGGGTGAGGAAGACCCTCAGGAACTCGGACCCGTCCGACTCCCAATCCTCCTCGATCTCGATCGTTTCGAATTCATCGTTGAGTCGGGCATTACCCAGCGCTTCGGTCACCAACTCCTTCAACGTCGTCGCGTCGGCCTTGGCCATGGCGCCCTTCCTCATGAGACTGAGCGATGCATAGCATGTCAGCGCGCCGGCTGTGCGGCGAGGGGGCCGGGGGGGGCGAGGGGGGTGGCGCCCGGCTTCGGCTTGCTGAGGGGGCCGAGGTCGGTGTTGATGACCGACGACGAGGATGGCGCCTTCAACGATCGGTTCGCCACGGGGGCGGGCTCCAGATCGGTGCGGCGGGGTTCGGCCGGGGCGGCGGGGCGGGGCGTCGAGACGCGGACGGGTTCGGGGGCGACGCAGCCGGCGGCCAGGAGGAGGAGGCAGAGGCTGAGGAGGGGGCGCATCGTCGGCTCCGGTGGTTAGAGGCTGGCTTTCTTGCGGGCGATCGCTTCCTCGGCGGAGGCGACGCCGCCGTGGGCGGCGGACCAGGCGACCGGGTTCTCTAGGAAGCGGCGGACCTCGGCGAGGGCGGTGTCGGAGAAGTAGGGGCGGTCGCGGCAGGCTTCCAGCACGTCCCACCAGGTGCAGAGGTGGTGGAGGGTGACGTCCATCTTCGCCAGCGTTTCGAAGCTGCCGGGGAAGACGCCGTAGAAGAAGACGACGAAGGCGTGGTTCACGATGGCGCCGGCGTCGCGGAGGGCCTGGGCGAACTGGATCTTGGACGCGCCGTCGGTCGTCAGGTCCTCGACCAGCAGGGTCTGCTTGCCTTCGGGGACGTCGCCTTCGATGAGGGCGTTGCGGCCGAAGCCCTTCGGCTTCTTCCGCACGTAGGCCATGGGCGTCATCATGCGGTCGGCGATCCAGGCGGCGAAGGGGATGCCGGCGGTCTCGCCGCCCGCCACCGCCTCGATTGTTTCATAGCCGACGTGGCGGCCGATCTTCTCGGCGGCGAGCTCGCAGATGCGGGCGCGGGCGCGCGGGAAGTAGATGATCTTGCGGCAGTCGATGTAGACGGGGGACTTCCAGCCGGAGGTGAAGGTGTAGGGTTCTTCCGGGCGGAAGTTGACGGCCTTGATCTCGAGCAGGATGCGCGCCGTGGTGAGGGCGGCGTCGCGGTCCCAATCGGTGATGTGGTGCTGGTTCGGCATGGGGCGTTCCTAGACCGCGGCGGCGCGGGCGTCCATTGTGCCGGGCAAGACGAGGCTTGAGGAGACCAGCCATGGACCGCACGTATCGCATTGCCGCCATCCCGGGGGACGGGATCGGCATGGAAACGGTGCCCGAGGGGCTGCGCGTGCTGGAGGCTGCGGCGACCCGGTTCGGGTTCACGTTGCAGACCACCGACTATGACTGGTCGTGCGCGCGCTACCAGGCGCATGGGGCGATGATGCCGGCGGACGGCCTGGATCAGCTTAGGGAGCACGACGCCGTGTTCCTGGGCGCCGTCGGGTGGCCCGGCGTGCCCGACCACGTGTCGTTGTGGGGGCTGCTGATCCCGATCCGGCGGGGCTTCGACCAGTATGCCAACGTGCGGCCGTGCAAGCTGATGCCGGGTGCCACGACGCCGCTGGCCGGGCGGACGGAGAAGGACATCGACTTCTACGTCGTGCGGGAAAACACGGAGGGCGAGTATTCGAGCCTCGGCGGGCGGCTGTTCGAGGGCACGGAGCGCGAGTTCGCGACGCAGCAGAGCGTGTTCACGCGCCACGGCACCGACCGGATCCTGAAATACGCGTTCGAGCTCGCGATGACCCGGCCGCGGCGGAAGGTGACGTCGGCCACCAAGTCCAACGGCATCACGATCACGATGCCCTACTGGGACGAGCGGTTCGCGGCCATGGCGGCGCACTATCCCGGGGTCGTGACGGACCAGTTCCACATCGACATATTGTGCGCGCACTTCGTGCAGCATCCCGACTGGTTCGACGTGGTTGTGGGCAGCAACCTGTTCGGCGACATCCTGAGCGACCTGGGCCCGGCCGTCGCGGGCAGCATCGGGATCGCGCCCAGCGCCAACATCAACCCGGAGCGGACGCATCCGAGCATGTTCGAGCCGGTGCATGGGTCGGCGCCCGACATTGCGGGCCGGCATATCTGCAACCCGATCGGGCAGGTCTGGTCGGGCGCGATGATGCTGGAGCATCTGGGCGAGACCGACGCGGCGGCGGCGGTCGTGGGGGCGATCGAGACGCTGCTGCGGGACGGGGGGCCGCGGACCCGTGACATGGGCGGGCAGGCGGGGACGGAGGAGGTGGGGCGGGCGCTGGCGGGGATCGTCGCGGCGGGGTGAGGGTGGGGACGTGAAGGTGGGGGCGCGGGTTGACAGGGGCGGGTCCGCTGGGTAGTCACCCGCCTCCTGTCCAGCATCCGGGCGCATGCCCGCCAAAGGTTCGAGATGAAGATCCGCAACAGCCTGAAGTCGGCGAAGGCCCGCGACAAGAACTGCCGCGTCGTGCGCCGGCATGGCCGGGTGTACGTGATCAACAAGAAGAACCCGCGCATGAAGGCCCGCCAGGGCTGATTGCCGGCCGGCCCGGTATTGCCGGGCCGCACCTCCGGTTCCATCTTGGTCGCAGCCGCCGAGAGGAACCGGGATGATCGCCCAGCCGAAGCCCAAGCCCGAGGTTCTCGCCCGCAAGGATGAGATCGTCGCCGGCTTGCGGGCGATCCTGCCATCCAGCGGCGTGATCGCCGAGCCGCTTCGGCTCAAGTCCTATGAGACCGACGGGTTGCCGGCATACCGGCAAACCCCGCTCGCCGTCGCCCTGCCCGAGACGACGGAGCAGGTGGCGGCCGTGCTGCGGTTCCTGCATGCCAACGGCGTCCGGGTCATTCCGCGTGGCGCCGGCACCAGCCTGTCCGGGGGCGCGCTGCCGATGGCGGACAGCGTCGTCGTGGGTCTGATGCGGATGAACCGCATCCTTGACATCGATTACGGTGACCGGTGCGCGACGGTGCAGGCGGGGGTCACCAACATCGGGATCACGCAGGCGGTGTGCGCGGAGGGGTTCTTCTACGCGCCGGACCCGAGCAGCCAGTTGGCGTGCATGATCGGCGGCAACGTGGGGATGAACTCGGGCGGGGCGCATTGCCTGAAATACGGCGTGACGGCGAACAACCTGCTGGGCCTGCGGATCGTGACGATCGAGGGCGAGGTGATCGACATCGGCGGGCGGCACCTGGACGCCGCGGGGTACGACTGGCTGGGGCTGATGACCGGCAGCGAGGGGATGCTGGCGATGGTGACGGAGGTCACGGTCCGCATCCTGCGGAGCCCGGAGGGGGCGCGCGCCATGCTGGTCGCGTTCGACGCGAACGAGACGGCGGGGCGGGCGGTGGACGCGATCATCGGGTCGGGCATCATCCCGGTGGCGCTCGAATACATGGACCGCCCGGCGATCCATGCGTGCGAGGCGTTCGCCCACGCCGGGTATCCGCTGGATGCGGAGGCGCTGCTGATCATCGAGGTGGAGGGCAGCGTCGCCGAACAGGACTGGATGCTGTCGAAGATCGCGGAGCTGTGTCAGCCGTTCCGGCCGCTGAGCCTGCGCGTCAGCCAGTCCGCGGAGGAGAGCCTGGCCATCTGGAAGGGCCGCAAGGGCGCGTTCGGCGCCGTGGGGCGGATCAGCCCCGACTACCTGTGCATGGACGGCACCATCCCGACGGGGCAGTTGCCGCTCGTGCTGCGCCGGATCAACGAGATGAGCGATCAGTATGGGTTGAAGGTGGCGAACATCTTCCATGCCGGCGACGGCAACCTGCACCCGCTGATCATGTTCGACGCGAACGAGGCTGGATGCTTCGAGAAGGCGGAGGCGTTCGGCGCCGAGATCCTGAAGCTGTGCGTCGAGGTGGGCGGCTGCCTGACCGGCGAGCATGGCGTGGGGGTCGAGAAGCGGGACCTGATGCACGTGCAGTTCACCGAGGTGGAGCTGGAGCAGCAGCGGCGCATCAAGTCCGCGTTCGATCCGGGCTGGCTGCTCAATCCCGGCAAGGTGTTTCCGCTGAAGGACCCGGCGCCCGGGCTGCCCCTTGCCGCCTGACACGGCCCTGCCGGCCCCATCGGCCGAGGCGCCGGCCGACGAGGCCGGGGTCGTTGCCGCGATCCTCGATGCCGGGGCGCGGCGGGAGGCGTTGCGGGTCGAGGGGCGCGGCACGAAGCGGGGGATGCTGCGGCCGGTGGATGCAGGGCGAACGCTGTCGACGCGCAACCTGGTCGGCGTGACGCTGCATTCGCCGACCGAGCTGATCGTGTCCGCGCGTGCGGGCACCCCCATCGCGGCGCTGGAGGCGAAGCTGGCCGAGGGCGGGCAGGGGCTGACGTCGGAGCCGCCGGACTTGTCGGCGCTGCTGGGGACCGCGGGAGCGCAGACGCTGGGGGGCGTGGTGGCGGCGAACCTGTCGGGACCGCGCCGGGTCGCCTGGGGCGCCACGCGGGACCATGTGATGGGCGTGCGGGCGGTGAACGGGGCGGGGGAGTTGATCCGCTCCGGCGGGCGCGTGCTGAAGAACGTGACGGGGTTGGACCTGTGCAAGCTGCTGACCGGCAGCCACGGGACGCTGGGGGTGATCACCGAGGTCACGCTGAAGGTGCTGCCGATTGCGGAGCGGACGGGCAGCCTGGTCATCGCGGGGCTGGATGCGGTGCGGGCGGTGGCGGCGCTTTCGGCGGCGTTGGGGTCGCCGTACGGCGTGTCGGGGGCGGCGTATCTGCCCGCGGGGGCCGCGGCGCGCGTGCCGGAGCTGGCGGGGCAGGGGGCGGTCGCGCTGATACGGATCGAGGATTTCGCGCCCAGCGTGGACTACCGGCTGGGGCGCCTGGTCGGGCTGCTGTCCGGGCATGGTGCGGTGACGCGGCTGGAGCATGAGACGAGTCTCGCCGCCTGGCGCGCGGTGCGGGATGCCGTGCCGCTCGATGCGCCACCGGGCGATGCGGTGTGGCGCGTGTCGGTGCGGCCCTCCGCGGGGCCCGGGGTGCTCGGGGCTGTCGGGCAGGCGGGGGGGCGGGGGTTCCTGGACTGGGGCGGGGGGCTGGTGTGGATTGCGGGCGGGCCTGGCCTGCATGACGCGGTCGTTGCGGCAGCGCGGGCGGCGGGCGGCGTCTGGATGCTGCTGCGTGGGCCCGACGCCATGCGGGCGGGCATCGACGTCGTGCCGCCGGAGGTGCCGGCGCTGGCTGCCATCACGCGCCGGGTGAAGGCGGCGATGGACCCGTTCTCCATTCTCAACCCCGGCCGCATCACCGCAGGATCCTGATCCCAGTGCAGACCATCTTCACGCCCGAACAGCTTACGGACCCCGACACCGCCAGCAGCAACCAGGTGCTGCGGACCTGCGTGCATTGCGGCTTCTGCACCGCGACCTGCCCGACCTTCGTGCTGCTGGGGGACGAGCTGGACAGCCCGCGGGGGCGCATCTACCTGATCAAGGACATGCTCGAGAGCGGGCGGCCGGCGACGGAGGAGGTCGTGCGGCATGTCGATCGCTGCCTGTCGTGCCTGAGCTGCATGAGCACGTGCCCGTCGGGCGTGAACTACATGCACCTGGTGGATCACGCCCGCACCTATATCGAATCGACGTATCGGCGGCCCTGGAAGGAGCGTGCCCTGCGCGCCGTGCTGGCGGCCGTGCTGCCGCGTCCCGGCCTGTTCCGGCTGGCGGTGATGGGCGCGCGGCTGGCGCGGCCGCTGCGGGCCTTGCTGCCGACCTCGGGGACCACGGGACCGCGGTTGCGGGCGATGCTGGATCTGGCGCCCGGCGCGCTGCCCACGGCGAGCGCGATGCAGTTGCCGCAGACGCATGCGGCGGAGACGGCGCAGCGGGGCCGGGTGGCGCTGCTGACGGGGTGCGCGCAGACGGTGCTGGATCCCGCGATCAACGAGGCGACGATCCGGCTGCTGACGCGCATGGGGATCGAGGTCGTGATCCCCCGGGGGGTCGGGTGTTGCGGGGCGCTGACGCATCACATGGGCCGGCACGAGCAGGCGATGCAGTCGGCGCGCGACGCGATCGAGGGTTGGACGCGGGCGATCGACGCTGGCGAAGGTGGGGGCGGGCTGGACGCGATCGTCGTCAACACGTCGGGGTGCGGGACGACGGTGAAGGATTACGGGTTCATGTTCCGGGCGGAGCCGGAGCCGTGGCGCAGCCGGGCTGCGCGGGTTTCGGCGCTGGCGATGGACATCACCGAGTATCTGGCGACGCTGGATTATGCGCCGACCCGGCCGGACCCCGGCCTGCGCCTGGCGTATCACGCGGCGTGCAGCCTGCAGCATGGGCAGCGTGTGCTGGATGCGCCCAAGGCGCTGCTGCGGCGGGCCGGGTTCACGGTGGTGGAGCCGGCGGAGGGGCATCTGTGTTGCGGGTCGGCGGGGGTGTACAACCTGATGCAACCGCAGATCGCGGGGCGGTTGCGGGCGCGGAAGCTGGAGAACATCGCGCGGACGAAGCCGGACCTGATCGCGGCGGGGAATATCGGCTGCATCACGCAGCTTTCGGGCGGGGTGCCGGTGATCCACACGGTGCAGTTGCTGGACTGGATGTCGGGCGGTCCGGCGCCGGCGGGGGTGCCGGGGGGGCGTGCGGGATGAGGTTGGCGGGGCCGTCCGACGGCTTTGTGCCGGGGCGATGGTGGGTTGCGAGGGCAACCCACCCTACGATGGGGCGCCGGGGGCTGCTGATCGCGGCGATCGTGTTCGGGATCGCTCAGGCGCCGGCGCCATCGAACAAGGGTGCGATCGACGGGCTGCTGAACGCGCTGCGGGCGGCGCCCAGCGAGGAGGCGGCGGCGGCGCTGGAGGCGCAACTGCGCGGGATGTGGCGGGATGCGGCCACCCCGGCCCTGAAGCTGCTGCTGAGCCGCGGGGCGCGGGAGCTGAACGAGGGCGCGCCGGGGGATGCGGTCGACAGCTTCGACGCGGCGCTCGACCTGGATCCGGAGCTGGTCGAGGCGTGGCGGGGGCGGGCGCAGGCGCGGTTGCGGCTGGGCGACCCCACGGGGGCGGCGCGCGACATCCAGGAGGTGCTGCGGCGGGAGCCCCGGCATTTCGCGGCGTGGCAGGATCTGTCGCGGATTGCGGAGGCCCGGGGGGATTGGAAGGGCGCGTTGGCGGCGTGGCAGAAGCTGCTGGAGGTCGATCCGCGGTCTCCGGGGTCGCAGGCGCGGTTGCGGGAGCTGCGGCGGCGGGCGTTGGGGGAGGATGCCTGAGCCGGGGATTCAGTCGGCAGCGTCGCGTGCCCGCGTCGGCAGGCGGCTGCCGCGCGCGGGTCTGGCGAGGCCCATCGTGTCGCGGAAGGTGACGCCGTCGTATTCGGTCTGGAAGATGCCGCGGCGTTGCAGCTCCGGCACCAGGGTGTCGAGCATGTCGAAGCAGGGGCCGGGGAGGTAGGGGGGCATCAGGTTCCAGCCGTCGCAGGCGTGGCTTTCGAACCAGTCCTGCATCTGGTCGGCGACATCGGCGACCGTGCCGACGGCGATGTTGTGGCCGGAGGCGCCGGCCAGGTGGCGGTAAAGCTGGCGGATGCTGAAATTGCGTTCGCGGGCGATGCGCATCATGGCATCGTGGTTGCTCTTGACGCCGTTGACGTCGGCCACGGGTTCGGGGACGGGGCCGTCGAGGTCGACGCCGGCGAGGTCGCCGAAGGAGCCGCGGAGCATAGGAAGTCCGAGTTTTTCGTGCACCAGATCCTGCATGCGGTCGAACACGCCTTGCGCCTCGGCCCGTGTGCGGCCCAGGACGGGCATGACGCCGGGCATGACGAGCATGGCGGCCGGGTCGCGGCCCGCGGCGGCGCCGTGCTGTTTGACGCTGCGGTAGAAGGCCAGCGCGGCATCCTTGCTGGCCTGCGCCGTGTAGATGAGATCGGCGACGCGGGAGCCGAGGCCCTGGCCGGGACCGGAGGAGCCGGCCTGGGCGAGGACCGGGTAGCCCTGAGGCGGGCGGCTGATGTTGAGGGGGCCGCGGACGCGGAAGGTCTCGCCCTCGTGGCGGAGGGTGTGGAGGCGGGCGGGGTCGAAGTAGCGGCCGGTCGCCTTGTCGCGGATGAAGGCGTCGTCCTGCCATTCGTCCCATAGGCCGAGCACGACGTCGACGAACTCCTCGGCCCGGCGGTAGCGGAGCGCGTGCTCCATGTGGCGGTCACGGCCGAAGTTGTGGGCTTCCTGCTCGCTCCAGGACGTCACGATGTTCCAGCCGACCCGGCCCCGGCTGATGTGGTCGAGCGAGGCGAACTTGCGGGCGACGTGATACGGCTCGTTGTAGGTCGTCGAGGCGGAGGCGACGAAGCCGAGGTGTTCGGTGACCATCGAGAGGGCGCCGATGAGGGTCAGCGGCTCGAACACGTCGACGCGGCCGAGATGGCTCAGCTCGTCCTCGTCGCGGGCGGAGCTGCGGACGGCGATGCCGTCGGCCCAGAACATGAAGTGGATGCGGTGGCGCTCGGCGGCCTGGGCGATGCGGGTCCAGAGGCGGATGTCGAGGGCGTCGGGTTCGGCGTCCGGCATGCGCCAGCCGGCGGCGTGGCCGCCGTTGGCGACGATGTTGAGGCCGAGCTTCATGGTTCGGGGCGTCATGGCGCAACCGTAAGCCGCTGCGGCGGCGGGTGAAACCGCTTTTGACTTGCCCGGGCCGAAGGGCCTGCCAATATCGGGGGGATGGCGAAGGTGTGGGCCCTTTGAGCGACGTCGTGGAGTTCCGGGCCCGCCGGGACGACACGCTATGGGCTGTGATGGCGTCGATCGGACGCATGAGCCGGGTTGCCGAGATATTTCCGAGCCGGGAGCGGGCGATGGCGGACCGGGCATGGCGGGAGCAGCAGATCCGGGCCTATTCGGCACTGTTCCAGGGATGCCGGCAGCCGGCGCCGCTCTATACAGTGGCACCGATCCGGCGGGAGGAGCTGCCCCGGTCGTGGAAGCCGTTGCCGGCGTTGGGCTTCCTGCGCGGGCAGTTCATCTAAGCCTGGTCGCGTTTTCCATAACTGAACGTTTCTAGCTTTTCGCGACGTGACCAGGCTGTGGCACTTCTCTGGAAAAACAGTGACTTAACGCGTCGCGCGCGGCTTTCGCGTTAATTTGATGCGGCTTGACCGTTCACGACCTGGAGATAGAGTCCGGCCTGCGTTGTGGAGCTGGAAACATGCTGTCTCGTGCTTGGCTCGTCGCACTGTCCGGTCCGGCATTGACGGTGGCGATGACGGGTTTCACGCGCGCCGAGCTGATTTATTCGCAATCGTATGGATCGAGCCTGACGACCGGGATCGACAGCCCGATCACGCTTTCGGGCAGCGTTTCGACCTACGCGAACACGGGGTCGCCGACCTACAGCTTCTGGATAAACAACACGACATCGGCGCAGCAGGCGTCCACGCGCGACATCACGTTCAACTTCACCGGCTCGATCAACCCGTTGATCTACACCGTCAACGGCGACTCGAACCGGGTCTACATCGCGGGCTACCTCTCGTCGCAAGGCGGCAACGGCAAGAACGGGAGCACCGACTTCTTCGACGACAACGCGCCGACGACGGGCGGTACGTCCGGCGGGTATACGATCAACGCGACCGGGGCCTCGATCAACACGACGGCGTACTACTTCACCGGTCCGGTGCAGGCGATCTACGGCCTCAGGACGCTTGTCCAGGGCAGCAACGGCGGCAACTCCGATGGCGCGAACGACAGCCAGAAGGGGGGTGCCTTCGGGCAGTTCGCGAACGGGATCAACACGAACCTGACGGGGGTGAACTTCACCCTCGATGCGTTCCAAGTGGGTCCGAACATCGGCACGGGCGCGGTCGTGTCATCCGAGCAGGTTGGAGGCCAGGGCGGAACGGCGGGCCAGGGGAGCGGGAGCTATTACAACCAGGGCGGGCAGGGGGGCACGCCGAAGCCGCAGACCGCGATCGTGACCGATTCCACGCTGCGCGGGTCGGGCCAGGCGATCGCGGGGCTCGTGCTGTCGCAGATCGGCGGGCGCGGGGGCGACGGCTACACCAACGAGACCCGCAGCTCGGGCGGGCCGGGTGCGGGCGGGCAGGGCGTCACGCTGCAGTTCGTTCAGGGCAGCGGCGGCGGCACGTCGATCAGCACCGACGGTACGACGGCTCCGGCGGTGAAGATCGTGTCGATCGGCGGTGACGGGGGGAACGGCGCAGTCGATAGCGGGGTCAGCGCCAACGGCGGCAACGGCGGAAGCGGGGCCACGCCCTCCAGCCAGAGCATCCCGAACCTTACGACCCTCTCGACGAACGTCGGCGTGTTCAACACGGGCACCGTGACGCTGGCGACGACGGGTTCGAGCTCCCCCGGGCTGACGGTCCAGAACGCCGGCGGGAAGGGCGGGAATTCTGCCGACCTCTCGACCCTCGCGGGTGCGGATTCGGGCTATGCCGGGGCGGGCGGCAGTGGCGGGAACGTCACGGTGTCGCTGCAATCCGGTGCGCGGATCACGACGTCGGGCAGCTCCTCGGCGGCGCTGCAGATCCTCGCGACGGGCGGGGCGGGCGGCGTGGCGGGCGGGAGCGCCGGGACCACCAACGCGTCCAGCGGGAATGGCGGCCGGGGTGGCTCGTCGGGGGTGGTGACCGTGAACCTCGGGGGTGGCGTGTCGCTGTCGACGTCGGG
>CAXTPG010000052.1:0-29780 GCA_964246015.1 uncultured Acetobacteraceae bacterium | reverse complement strand
GTCCCGCGCCACCCGCGCCATCGCCGCCATCACCGCCCCCGTGCCGCCACGCGGGTGATACACCCCGTACTCGTACTCCATGAACGACAGGATGGTGAACAGGCTCGGGCACCGGAACGGCGACATGCCCAAATACTTGCTCTGGAAGCTGAACGCCAACCGGATCCGCTCGTCGCGGAAATACGTCCCCAAATCCGAATCCACGCTCCGGTGCGGCCGCAACCGGCTCAGTCCCTTCAGCACGTCCGGCCGCATCAGGTCCCGGATCGAGTTGAACGCCCCCTCCAGCACCGGCCGGAACACCGCCAGCTTCTGCCGGTTATCCGCCATGAACCGCGGCAGCGCCGCCGCGTCCGAAGGCGAGAACCGCGCAAGCTCCGCCGCCATCCGCTCCATGTCCCCGGTTGCCTGGATCTCCCCCCCACCCTCGAACACCAGGTGGTACTGCGGATCCAGCCGGATCAGCTCGACCTCGTCATCCAGCCGCCGACCGCACGCCGCGAAGATGTCCGCCAGCACCCGCGGATACAAAAAGAACGTCGGCCCCATGTCGAACCGGAACGTGCCCGCGTCCGAAGGCGCCGTGATGGTGCTCGACCGGCCGCCGATGCACCCCCGCGCCTCGTGCACCACAACGTCCACGCCGGCCTTCGCCAGCAACATGGCCGCCGCAAGCCCCCCGGGCCCGGCGCCGATAATCCCCACGCGCTTCGTCATACGCGGGCCGAGCCAAGCCGTGGAGCAGACATCATGCGCAACCCTAACCCCTCTATCGCCGAACGCGCTAGATTTGGGCGCATGAACGATATTGTCATCCCGTTGACCAGGGACAGCGTACACGCCGCCGTGCGCGACGCCGCCCGCACCGCCGCCGCCGCATGGGCCGCAACCCCCCTCCACGCCCGGCTCGCCACCATTCGCCGCTTCCGCCGCCTGGCCGCCAACGCCGCCGATACCCTGGCCGCTACCATCGCCCGCCCCCACGCCGACACCATCGTCGCTGAAATCCTGCCCCTGCTGGAAGCCGCCCGCTTCCTCGAACGCCGCGCCCCCGACCTCCTCGCCCCGCGTCGCCTCCGCGCCGGCCGCCCCGCCTGGCTCCTCGGCGTCACCGCCACCATCCGCCGCGACCCGCTGGGCGCCGTCCTCATCCTCGCCCCCGGCAACTACCCGCTCTTCCTCCCGGGCACGCAAGCCCTCCAGGCCCTCGTTGCCGGCAATGCGGTCTGCTGGAAGCCCGCGCCGGGCACCGAAGCCCCCGCCCACGCCATGGCCGCCCTCCTGGCCCAGGCCGGCCTGCCCCCCCGGACCCTGCAAATCCTGGACCCCCGCGACGGCCCCGAAGCCATCGAACACGCCTACGACCGCATCGTCCTCACCGGCTCCGCCGAAACCGGCATCCGCGTCCTGCAGGCCGCCGCCCCCCACCTCACCCCGGCCACGATGGAACTCTCCGGCGCCGACCCCGTCTTCGTCCTCCCCGGCGCCGACCTCGCCCTCGTCGCAAGCTGCCTCGCCTACGGCCTCCGCCTCAACGCCGGCGCAACCTGCATCGCCCCCCGCCGCGTCATGGTCCCGCACACCATGGCCGCCGAGCTCGAAACCCGCCTCCTCCCCATGCTCCCCCCCATCCCCGACGCCCGGACCCCCGCCCCCATCGCCGCCCGCCTCGCCACCCTCCTCGCCGCCGCCGTCGCCCAGGGCGCGCGCCTCCACCACCCCGGCCCCGCCCGCCCCGCGATCCTCGCCGACGCCACCCCCGACATGGACATCCTCCGCCACGACGTCTTCGCCCCCTGGCTCGCCCTCATCCCCGTCGCCGACGCCGAAGCGGCCCTCCGCCACGACCGCCTCTGCCCCTTCGCCCTCGGCGCCTCCATCTTCGGCCCGCCCGCCGAGGCCCAGGCCCTGGCCACCCGCCTCCGCGCCGGCTCCGTCTGCATCAACGACCTGATCGTCCCCACCGCCGACCCCCGCCTGCCCTTCGGCGGCGCCGCCCGCAGCGGCTTCGGCCGCACCCGCGGCGCCGAAGGCCTGCTGGAGATGACCGCCCCCAGGACCATCAGCGAACGCCGCCGCTTCCGCCCCCACCTCGCCCCCCCCACCCCGGCCGACCCCACCCGCTTCGCCGCCATGGCTCGCCTGCTCCACGGCGGCCCCGCCGCCTGGTGGCCGGCGTTGCGAGCCCTCGCGGGACCGTAGCGCTCACGCCGTCGAATCACCGCTTGCAAGGATACCGACTAGTTGGTAGACAAACGCATGAGGTCCGACACCAGATCAACCCTGATCGACGACGCCACCACCCTCGTCCGCCGCCGCGGCTACGCCGGCTTCAGCTACGCCGACCTCGCCGAAGCCGTCGGCATCCGCAAGCCATCGATCCACCACCACTTCCCCCTCAAGGAGGATCTCGGCGCCGCCATCGTCGACGCCTACGCCCTGGCCTTTGCCGAACACCTCGCCGACATCCTCGCCCGATCCACCACCACCCGCGAACGCTTGCGCGCCTATGCCGGCCTGTACCGCGAAGGCCTCCTGGCCGGTGAAGGCTGCCTCTGCGGCGTCCTCGCCTCCGAACTCGCCGGCCTGCCCGAAAAAGTCAGATCAGGCGTTCGACGCTTCTTCGCACAGAATCTCCAATGGCTCGAACACGCCGGGGTGCCAGCCCGGCAGGCCCGCATGGCGCTCGCGACTCTCCAGGGCGCCATGCTCGTCGCGCTTGCCATGAACACGCCCGAACCCTTCGACGCGGCCGTCGAAGCCCTCCTGTCCACCGTCGCTCCCCACCACGCCTAGACCTTTGCCCATCCAGCCTACCGACTAGTTGAACGATAACCAGCCAAGGACCGAACCCATGAAGATCCACGACTACAAGGGCTTCCCCAACCCCGCCCGCATCCGCATCGCCCTCGCCGAAAAGAACCTGCTCGATCACGTCGACTTCATCCACGTCGACGTCCCCAACGGCGAGCACCGCACGCCCGCCTTCCTCGCCAGGAACCCCGCCGGCGCCGTGCCCGTCCTGGAACTCGACGACGGCACCATGATCTCGGAATGCACCGCCATCACCGAATACCTCGACACCATCGCAGGCGAACCCACCCTCACCGGAACCACACCCAGGCAGCGCGCCGTCATCCACATGATGCAGCGCAGGATCGAGGCCGGACTCCTCGACGCCGCCGCCGCCTACTTCCACCACGCCACCCCGGGCCTCGGCCCCGACCTCGAAACCTACCAGAACCGCGAATGGGGCGAACACCAGCGCACCCGCGCCATCGCCACCATGCACGCCCTGGACGAGGCGCTCGCCACCCGCCCCTACATGGCCGGCGACACCTTCACCATGGCCGACATCTCCGCCATCGCCGGCCTCGCCTACGCGGACTTCGCCGCGATCCCGACGCCCCCCGGCCTCGCCCACCTCGCGGCCTGGCGCACCCGCGTCGACGCCCGCCCCAGCGTCGCCGCCGCAGCCTGACCCCGGAGAACGACCCCATGAACCTCAACGCGGACTTCACCCGGCGCGCCGCCGTCCACACCGCCCGGCTGGCCTGGACCCCCTCGCCCATCCCCGGCGTCGAACGCCGCATGCTCGACCGCATCGGGCAGGAGGTCGCCCGCGCCACCTCCATCGTCCGCTACGCCCCCGGAAGCCGCTTCTCCCCCCACACCCACGGCGGCGGAGAGGAGTTCCTCGTCCTCGACGGCGTGTTCCAGGACGAGCACGGTGACTTCCCCGCCGGCAGCTACATCCGCAACCCGCCCACCAGCAGCCACACGCCCGGCTCCGCGCCGGGCTGCACCATCTTCGTCAAGCTCTGGCAGTTCGACCCGCAGGACCGCACGCAGCTCCGCATCGACACGGCGACGGCCGCCTTCGCCGCCCTCCCCGGCCACCCGGGGATCGAAACCTTGCCCCTGTTCCTCGACAGCCACGAGCAGGTGCGCCTCGAACGCTGGGCCCCGGGCGTCGCAGTGACCCGGCCCGCCCCGGGCGGGATCGAGGCCCTCGTCCTCGACGGCAGCTTCGAGGAAGGCAACGAGCCCTTCCACCCCCACTCCTGGCTCAGGCTTCCACCCGGCACCCCGCTCCAGGCCGTCGCCGGCCCCCAGGGCTGCCGCCTCTGGATCAAGACCGGACATCTCGCCAGGCCGCAACCGGTCCCCGGGACATCCACCGCGGACTGATCCCCGCCACCATCAGGGCAGCACGCGCCCCACCACCCGCAGCCGCTCCCCCTCCCGCCGCACCACCACCATCTCCCCATCCGCTGGCACGATCCCCGTCAACGCCGTGATGTTCACCTGGTGCGTCACCAGCACCAGAGGCCCCCCGGCCCACCCCGCGATCAACCGCCGCACCGCCTCCGTCTGCCCCGGCCCAGCCCCGCCATCCGAAAAGAACGAGTTCAACGCCGGCATCGCCGCCACCGGCCCCACCCCCAGCAGCGCCGCCGTCTCCAGCGTCCGGCACCACTCGCTGCTGAACACCTGCGCCGACACCCCCGCCCGCCGCAGCCCGGCCCCGATCCGCCGCGCCTGCTCCCGCCCCGCCTCGTCCAGAACCCGCTGCGTCTCGCACGCCCCCAGCCGGAACCCGGCCGGATCACCCACCCCCGGCGCCCGCGCATGCCGCAACAGCCCCACCCCGCCCGGCTCCCGCAGCACCGCCACCGGATCCTCCCCGGCCCGCGCCACCCCGCATGCCAGCAGCAGCATCAACAACACCCGGACCATCGGCGCACCCCACGACCAGCCCCCCACATGGGCCCGGACGCCTAGGCGGAAAGAGTGCGCGCGCGCTCCTCCGAAACAGAGCTCACGACAGCGAAACCACCGAGCCGGCCGAAGCGGGGGCTCTCCGCAGTCGCCGCCCTCGCCCCCCTACGCCGGCTTCACGTTGAACGGATACGGCGCGATCCCCTGCAGCACCCCCGTGATCGCCCGGCGGAACGCCGTCTTGATGAAGAACTGACCAACGGGGACCGTCGACACGTTCTCCAGCGAAGCCTCGCCGATCGCGTCCGCCACCCGCTTCTGCGTCGCCTCGTCCGGCGCCGCCAGCCAGTCCTGCACCAGCGCCTCCACCTTCGGATCCTCCGGCCACCCGAACCACGCCGCCGCCCCCTGCTGCCGCACCAGCGTCGACACCGCCGGGTTCGCATACGCCGTCGCGCTCCCGAAGCTGTGGAACACGCTCCAGCCGCCCTTGTCCGTCCCCTCCCGGTTCGTCCGCCGCTGCACCACCGTGCCCCAGTCGCTCTCCCGCAGCTCCACCTTGAACCCGACCCGGCCCAGCAGCTCCGCCGTCACCTGGCCCAACGGCCCGATCGACGGGAAATCCGTCGGGTTGATCACCACCGTCGCCTCGCCCTTGTAGCCGGACTGCCCCAGCAGCCGCTTCGCCGCCTCGAGATCCCCCTTCATCCGCTCCGCCCCGAAATCCCGCGCATACGGCGTCCCGCACGGATACAGGCTGCGGCAGATCCCCCACAGCGAAGTGTCGTCCCCCTGCGCCGCCCGCATGTAGTCCTCCTGCTTCACCGCCATCAAAAACGCCTGCCGCGCGCCCTTGTTGTTGAACGGCGCCTGCAGATGGTTCACCCGCGCAAACGCGTGCCGCCCCCCCGGCTGGTCGATCTGCGTCTGCAGCCCGGCCCGCACCAGGCTCGGCAGCAGATCCGGCTGCGGCTGCTCCCACCAATCGACCTCGTTGTTCCGCAGCGCCGCCGCGACCGTGGCCGGGTCCGGGATGATGTGCCACTCGATCCGCGGATAATGCGCGATCTTCCCGCCGCTCCCCCAGTCGATCGGCTCCTGCCGCGGCACGTACGCCTCGTTCTTCGCATACGCCACCCGGCTGCCCGAAACATACTCGTCCGGCAGGAACCGGTACGGACCGGACCCGACCACCTCCGTGATCGCCTTGTTCGGATCCGTCTTCGCGATCCGCTCCGGCATGATCCACGCCACGTTGCTGTCCGGCTTGCTGATCGCATCCAGCAGCAGCGGGAACGGCCGCGTCAGCCGGATCACCAGCGTCCGGTCGTCCGGCGTCTCGTACTTGTCGAGCACCTTGTCCACCAACTGCCCGAACGCGTCCCGCTTGCTCCACCGCGCAAGGCTCGCCGCGCAATCCACGCTCCGCACCGGCGACCCGTCATGGAACGCCAGCTTCTCGCGCAGCCGGAACGTCCACACCCGCCCGTCCGCGGAAACCTCGTGCCCCTCCGCCATCTGCGGTTTCGGCCGCAACTGCCCGTCCGTCGCATACAGCACGTCGTACACGTAGTAGGAATGGTTTGTCGTGACCGTCGCCGTCGTCCAGATCGGGTCCAACGACGTAAGGTTCGCCTGCGGCACGAACCGCAGCACCGGCGGTCGTTGCGCCAGCGAAGGTGTGGCCAGCAGCGCGGGCGCTGCGGCAAGCAGGGTGCGGCGGCGGATCATGGTCCCTCCCGGGGATTTGTCGTTCCGGGAAGGCTAGCTTGGAACAGGCGCTCTTGGATACCGCCTAAGGAACGTGCCGCATCGTCCAGCGATGCTCGCACTGCGCGCTGGTGATCGTCACCTCCAGCGTCCCGCTCACCAGCTGCCCCTCCAGCACGCCCTCCCCGTCCTCCGTCCGGAACGACCCGTCGGGCTTCACCGCCGCCGTCAACGGCACCCGCCGCCGCCCCCCCGCCGAATACGCCAGCGTCACCACGCCGTTCGTCAGCTCATAGACCCGCGGCCCGCTGCGCGGACAGAACTGGTTGCCCCGGACCAGCCGCGCCGTGCCCCGGTACCGCCCCTCGATCCCCGCCGGCGGCGCCGGCGGAGCCACCACGACCGGGACCGGCTTCGCGCACCCGCCCAGCACGCCCAGCCCCATCAGCGCGGCAGCAGCCCGCATGGCGGTCGGTCCCCGCGTCAGCCGACGAGGTCCGTGCCGGCGAAGAAATACGCGATCTCCGCCGCAGCCGCCTCCGGGCTGTCCGACCCGTGCACGCTGTTCGCCTCGATGCTCTCCGCGAACAGCTTGCGGATCGTCCCCGCATCGGCATTGGCCGGGTTCGTCGCGCCCATCAGCTTGCGGTTCAGCGCGATCGCGTCCTCGCCCTCCAGCACCTGAACCACCACCGGCCCGCTCGTCATGAACGTCACCAGATCCCGGAAGAACCCCCGCTCCTTGTGCGCCCCGTAGAACGCCTCCGCCTGCGCCGTCGAAAGCTGCACCCGCCGCTGCGCCACGATCCGCAACCCGGCGTCCTCGAACACCGCGTTGATCTTCCCCGTCAGGTTCCGCCGCGTCGCGTCGGGCTTCAGGATGCTGAATGTGCGCTCGATGGCCATGAAGTGTCGTCCTCGCTCGATTGGCGGCGCGTGTAGGCCAACCCCCCGTCCACCGCAAGCGCGGGGACCATTCCCCGACTGGTCCATTACCTGCATGGCACTCCACCATACCCCCATGTAATAGACCCGCCATGACCGAAACCGCCATCCTCGGCACCCGCACCCGCCCCGCCATCCGCGCCACGCCCGGCGTCGCGATCCCCGTCCTGTCCTTCCTCCTCTTCCTCGCCGCAGCACTCCACCTCGTCCAGACCACCCCCTTCCCCGCCAACGACGAGCTGGAACACGTCTCCTACGCCGCCTGGCTGCAGGAGAACGCCCGCGCCCTGCCCCGCTTCGAGGAGCAGCGGACCCTCTACCGCGACGACTTCACCCGCTGGGACTGGCGCCCCAACTACGTCGGCCACCCCTCCCCCTTCTATGTCCTCATCGCCCGAGTGCTCGACCGCACCGCGGCGCCCGACCGCGCGATCATCCTCCCCCGGCTCGTCTCCCTGTCGCTCCTCGCCGCCGGCGTCGCCCTCGTCCTCGCCGCCGGCGCGCGCGTCTTCGCCGGCCATCTGCCCGCCCTGCTGACCTTCAGCGCCGCCGTCGTCCTCTGCCCCCAACTCCTCACCATCTCGGGCATGGTCACCAACGACTCGCTGGCCTTCCTCGGCGGAGCCCTCGCCGCATGGGGCCTCGCCACCGCCCGACGCCGCCCAGTGCATGACGCCGCGGCCGGCGCCGGGCTGATGCTGGCGCTCTGGGCCAAGCCGAATGCCGGCGTCGAGGTCGGGCTCATGCTCGCCGCCATGCTCCTGCTGTCGACGCAGGCCCGCCCCCGCCTCCTCGCCGCCGCCATCGCCGGCGGCCTCGCCGGCCTCGTCCCCGTTCTCCCCCTCATCATGCGCTACGGCGCCGTCGTACCCGTCACCGCCGAATCGGTGTGGGATGTCGCATCCATCCCCGACCCCGCCGCCTACCTCCCGGTCTTCCTCCTCAACCTCGGCAACACCTGGGGCTATCTCCGCACCGGCGCGTGGCCCCTGCCCGCCTTCCCCGCCGCACCGACGATCGTCGCCGTCGCCGCCATGATCGCCGCCGCCGCCTGGGGCGCCGTGCTGGCCCGGCGGAACGGCAGCCCGCTGGCCGCCGCCGGCCTCATCGCCGCCGCCGCCGTCCTGCCCATCCACGCAGGCTTCGCCGCAACGCGCCTCGGCGGCAGCCTGCCCGCGGCCGCCTTCCGCTACGACCTCCCCCTCTGGCCCGCCTTCGCCTTCGGCCTCGCCGCCGCGATCCTGCACGCCCCCCGGCCCGCACAGCGCGCCGCGGTGGCCGCCATCCTCGCGGCCGCCCTCGCCACCGGCTGGCTGCGCGGCTGAACCGTCTGGCGCCAAGCCCGGCACTCGCGTAGCCTCGCGCCATGCTCGCCCGCCGCCCCTGCCCTGCGCCGCCTGGTGCCCCGCATCGACCGCGCGCCGCATCCACCCGCCCCTCCGCCGCGTAACGCCTCCGCATGGACCACGAAACGCCGCTCGGCACGCTGCTCGCCGGGGTCGCTCGCGGCGAACAAGCGGCGTTGCGCGCCATCTATCAACGGGAGGGCACACGTTTGTTCGGCGTCGCGATGGCCATCCTGCGCGATCGACCCGCCGCCGCCGACGCGGTGCAGGACGCCTTCCTGCGCATGTGGCAGCGCGCCGGGCAGTTCGACCCGGCCCGCGGCGACGGCCGCGCCTGGACCGCCACCATCGTCCGCCACGCCGCACTCGACCTCGTCCGCGCCCGCGGCCGCGAAACCCCCACCGGCGACCCCAGCCTCGGCGACCAGCCCGTCGAACCCGAAGCCCTCGAACAACTCGCCGCCCGCCAGGACGGCGCCCGCCTCCGCGAATGCCTGGCCAAGCTCGACGAAGGCCGCGCCCGCTTCATCGTCCTCGCCTTCGTCCACGGCCTCTCCCACGCGCAGATCGCCGACAAGGTCGGCCAGCCCCTCGGCTCCGTCAAAAGCTGGATCCGCCGCGGCCTGCTCTCCCTCAGGGAATGCATGTCATGAGCGGAACCGACGACCGGGACGCCCTCGCCGCCGAATACGTCCTGGGCACCCTCACGGCGCATGAGGCCACGCGCGTCGCCGCCGACCCCGCCATGGCCCCGTCCATCGACGCGTGGGAGCGCCGCCTGGCCCCCCTGACCGCGTTGGCCCTCCCCGAATCCCCACCCCCCGACCTGTGGGACCGCATCGAGGCCCGCATCGCCCCCGCGGCCATCAGCGAACCCCCGCGCCGCGCCGTCGCCGCCCCGCGCTCCCCCTGGCTCGCCCGCCTGCTCGGCGGCTGGGCGGTCGCCGCGACCGCCGCCGCCGCCGCCCTCATCGTCCTCCGCCCCGGCCCGGCGCCAGGGCCGGCAAGCGTCATGACGGTCATGCTCACCGACCGCACCCAACCCGCCTACACCGCATCCTTCGACCGCGACGGCGCCATCCGCCTCGCCGCAATCACCCCCGTCGGCGGCGCCGCCCCCCCCCCCGCGCCAGAAGACCGCGCCTGGCAGCTCTGGGTCCTCCCCCCCGGCGCCACCACCCCCACCAGCCTCGGCCTCCTGCCCAAGAACGAGCGCGCCATCACCGTCCAGGCCCCCGCCATCAAGCCCGTCCCCGGCATGCTGATCGAGATCACGCTGGAACCCCAGGGCGGCTCCCCCCTCAACCGCCCCACCGGCCCCGTCCTCTTCATCGGCCGCCTGAGCCAACCCGGCCCCAACACCTGATCGAACCGCCCCCGTAGCGCCGCACACGTAGCGCCGTTCCCGTAGCGCCGGCGTCCCGCCGGCCCCCCAACAACACCCCCAAAAAAACCACCCACCCTGCATCCACCCCCGCCCCGCCGCGCGTAACGCCGCAGCCAGGACGGAATGGCCGTCCGGCCCAGAACACCCCCCCAATGGAGACCCGGATGACCCGAGCCACCCCCGCCCTGCTGGGCGCGACCATCCTCGCCCTGGCCACCGCCGGCACCGCCCACGCCGCCTCCCTCCACGCCCTCACCGCAACCGGCACGCTCGTCATGTTCGACAGCGAAACCCGCCGCGCGACCAGGCCCGTGAAGATCACCGGCGCCCCGGGCCGCGTCATGTCCATCGCCATGCGCCCCGCCGACGGGAAGCTCTACGCCATCACCGACGCCAACCAGCTCGTCACCATCGACCCGAAGACCGGCCGCGCCACCCCGGGCGCCAAGCTCGACAAGCCCATCGAGCCCGGCGGACGCGTCACCATCAACTTCAACCCCACCGTCGACCGCATCCGCGTCGTCGGCATGGGCGGCGCCAACTACCGCATCCACCCCGACACCGGCGCCGTCACCGTCGACGGCGGCATCAAATACGCCCCCGGCACCCCGCTCGCCGGCACCACCCCCACCGTAACCGCCGCCGCCTACACCAACCACACGGCCGGCGCGAAGGAGACGGCGCTCTACACGATCGACTCCGTCCTCGGGCAGATCAACCTCCAGGCCCCCCCGAACGACGGTATCCAGCAGCCCAAGAAGCAGCTTGCCGCAAACCTCCCCCGCGGCATCGGCTTCGACATCCTCGCCGACGGCACGACCAACACCGGCTACATCCTCGCCGAAGGCAAGCTCTGGCAGCTCGCCGTCGCCGACCTCACCCTCACCCCCCTCGGCCCCATCGCCGGCCTCCCGGCCGGGGAGGTCGTGAGCCTGGTCGCCGCCAAGTAGCCGAACCGACGCTCGTGCCCGGGCTCGTCCCGGGCACCCCCGTCCCGCAACCCGCACCGGCCCCGGCGCCCTGGACAGCAAGCCGGCGACGGGAGACCAACCCCCCCACCGCAACCCCTGTCCTTTCCCCCACAGCCGGCCTATATTCGGTTCTCCCAAAGACACCGAAAAAAGAGAACCCTCGCCGGCATGTCCGAGCCTGTACCCACCCCCGATCCCGCCCCCGATCTCCAGGGTCCCGAAGCCCCCGGTCCCGAAGCATACGACGCCGCGTCGATCACGGTCCTGAAAGGACTGGAAGCCGTCCGCAAGCGCCCCGGCATGTACATCGGCGACACCGACGACGGCTCCGGACTCCACCACATGGCGTTCGAGATCATCGACAACGCCGTCGACGAGGCACAGGCCGGCTACGCCACGCGCTGCGAGCTGACCCTCAACGGCGACGGCAGCGTCACCGTCCGCGACGACGGCCGCGGCATCCCGACCGGCATGCACGAGGAAGGCGTATCCGCCGCACAGGTCGTCCTCACCGTCCTCCACGCCGGCGGCAAGTTCAACCAAAGCAGCTACAAGGTCTCCGGCGGCCTCCACGGCGTCGGCGCCGCCGTCGTCAACGCCCTGTCCGAATGGATGGAAGTCCGCATCTGGCAGAACGGCCTCGAACACTTCATCCGCTTCGAACACGGCGACACCGTCCGCCCGCTCGAAGTCGTCGGCCCCAGCACACAGCACTCCGGCACCGAAGTCGTCTTCAAGCCCAGCACCGGCACCTTCACCAAGACCGAGTTCGACTACGCGATCCTCGAACGCCGCCTGCGCGAGCTCGCCTTCCTCAACTCAGGCCTCACCATCGTCCTCCGCGACGAACGCCACGCCCCCCCGGTCGAAAACGTCTTCCGCTTCGACGGCGGCCTCGTCGCCTTCGTCAAATACCTCGACCGCAGCAAGGCCCCCGTCCTCGCCGACCCCATCTCCGTCGTGACCCTCGAAAGCCAGATCGGCATCCGCGTCGAGTTCGCGCTCAGCTGGAACGACTCGTACCACGAGACGATGCTCTGCTACACCAACAACATCCCCCAGAAGGACGGCGGCACCCATCTCGCCGGCTTCCGCCAGGCCCTCACCCGCGTCGTCACCAAATACGCCGAAGGAATGGGCAAGAAGGACAGCCTCGCCCTCGTCGGCGACGACATGCGCGAAGGCATGACCGCCGTCCTCTCGGTCAAGGTCCCCGACCCCAAGTTCAGCAGCCAGACGAAAGACAAGCTCGTCAGCTCCGAAGTCCAGCCCGTCGTCCAGGCCGCCGTCGCCGACGTCGTCAGCCACTGGTTCGAAACCCACCCCAAGGAAGCGAAACTCATCATCCAGAAGGTGATGGACGCCGCCTCCGCGCGTGAGGCCGCCCGCAAGGCCCGCGAACTCACCCGCCGCAAGGGCGTGCTCGACGTCAGCACCCTCCCCGGCAAGCTCGCCGACTGCCAGGAACGCGACCCGGCCAAATGCGAGATCTTCATCGTCGAGGGCGACAGCGCCGGCGGATCCGCAAAACAGGGCCGCGACCGCAAGTTCCAGGCCATTCTCCCCCTCAAGGGCAAGATCCTCAACGTCGAACGCGCCCGCTTCGACCGCATGCTCGGCTCCGCCGAAATCGGTACCCTCATCACCGCCCTTGGCACCGGCATCGGCCGCGGCGAACCCGAACAGGGCGGCTTCGACGTCGGCAAGCTCCGCTACCACAAGATCAACATCATGACCGACGCCGACGTCGACGGCAGCCACATCCGCACCCTGCTGCTCACCTTCTTCTTCCGCCAGATGCCCGAACTCATCGAGCGCGGACACCTCTACATCGCCCAGCCCCCGCTCTACCGCGCCAAGCGCGGCAACGACGAGCGATACCTGAAAAACGACGCCGCCCTCGAGGACTTCCTCCTCGACAAGGCCCTCGCCGAAGCCCGCATCGTCTATCACGACGGCACGACCCACGAAGGCGACGAGATGCGCGCCGAACTCGCCTGGCTGCGGGAAGCCGCCGGCAACGTCCACCGCCTCGCCGTCTCCGTCCCCGCATGGCTCCTGGAACAGGCCGCCATCGTCGGCGCCCTCACCCCCGACACCGACCGCACCCTCTCCGTCAGCAGCGAACTCGTCCGCCGCCTCGACGCCCTCTCCTTGCCCAACGAACGCACCTGGAAGGTCCTCCCCGACGAGCGCGGCCTCCACCTCGCCCGCACCGTCCGCGGCGTCGCCGAACGCTACAGCCTCGACACCGCCAGCCTCCGCAGCACCGAGGCCCGCTGGCTCTCCGACCGCACCGCAGCCCTCGCCCAACGCTTCCAGGAACCCGCCCACCTCTCGCTCGACAAGGCCGAGGCCCGAGTCGCCGGCCCCGCCACCACCTTCGACCGCATCCTCGCCCAAGGCCGCAAGGGCCTCTCCATCCAGCGCTTCAAGGGCCTCGGCGAAATGAACCCCGACCAGCTCTGGAAAACGACTCTCGACCCCCAGATCCGCACCCTCCTCCAGGTCCGCGTCGGCGACGCCGAGGACGCGGCCCAGATCTTCAGCACCCTCATGGGCGACGTCGTCGAACCCCGCCGCGACTTCATCGTCGGCAACGCCCTGAAAGTCGCCAACCTCGACGTGTAGGGAGGCCCCCCCCCCAGCCCGCTACCCACTACCCTCGAACGCCGCCGAATGCCGCGCCAGCCAGGACAGCACAACCCGGTCGCCGGGACGCATCCCGCAAGCCTCCGCCGCATCGGCCTGCATCAGGATCGTCCACTCGCGCCCACTCGCCAGTCGCGCGATGAACCGCCGCGAACTGCCGAGATGGATCAGGTCGACCAGTTCCGCCGCAAGACCCGCGCCCGAAACGCTCATCTGCACGCGCTCCGGCCGAACCGCCGCGACCACGGCCCGGCCCATCGCCGGGACGATGCGCGGCGACACCCGCATCGCCACGCCCTCGATCTCGACCACGATGTCGCCCTCCTCGCGCCCCACCGCCACGCCGTCGCAGAAATTCGTCTCGCCCACGAACCCCGCGACAAAGCGGGTGGCCGGGGTGTCGTACAGGTCGGACGGCGTCCCGATCTGCTCGATCCGCCCCTCGTTGAACACCGCGATCCGGTCGCTCATCGTCAACGCCTCGGACTGGTCGTGCGTGACATACAGCACGGACATGCGCTGTTCCCGGTGCAACCGCTTGATCTCCAGTTGCAGCTGCTCGCGCAGGGCCTTGTCCAGCGCCCCCAGCGGCTCGTCCATCAGCAGCAGCGCCGGCCGGCACACCATCGCCCGGGCCAGCGCCACCCGCTGCTGCTGCCCGCCCGACAACTCCCGAGGCAGCCGGTCGCCATGCTCCGGCAGCCCCACCATCGTCAGCGCCGCCGCAACCCGCCGCGCCGCCTCCTCCCGGCCCACCCGGCGCATCTCCAGCGGAAACGCCACGTTCCGCCGCACGCTCATGTGCGGGAACAGCGCGTAATGCTGGAACACCATCCCGATGTCCCGCCGGTGCGCCGGCAGGCGATCCACGCCCCTGCCGTCCAGCACGATCGTCCCCCCATCCGGTCGCTGCAGCCCGGCGACCATCATCAGCGTCGTCGTCTTGCCGGACCCGGACGGGCCCAGGAACGTCAGGAACTCCCCGCGCGACAACCGCAGGCTCACGTCCGCCACCGCGGCGTGGCCGCCGTACTGCTTGCGGATCCCGTTCAGCTCCAGCACCGCGTCCATCACCGCCCCCCGCGGCCCCGGCCCAGCAACGCCTCGCACCCCAGCGCCACCAGCGCGACGACGAAGCACAGCGACGCCACCGCCGCGACCGTCGGATCGAAGTCCCCCCGCACGTTGGACCACATCTGTACCGGAACCGTCCGCAACCGGGCCGAACCGACGAACAGGCTCACGATCAGCTCGTCGAACGACAACACCATCGCGAACAGCAGGCTCGACAGCACCGCCGGCGCCAGCAGCGGCAGGGTGATGCGCCGGAACGCGGTGAACGGCGGCGCCCCCGCGACCGCCGCCGCCGCCTCCAGCCGCGGGTCCAGCGACCGCAACGCCGACCCGACGGTCGCGACCACGAACGGCAGCGTCAGGATCGTATGCCCGATCACGATGCCCGCCAGCGTCCCGTTCAGCCCCAGCCCGCGATAGACGATGTACAGCCCGGCCGCGGAAATCACCCCGGGCACGACGATCGGCGCCATCAGCACCGCGCCGATCGCCCCCGCCCCCGCAATCCCGCCCCGCACCAGCGCG
Organism: uncultured Acetobacteraceae bacterium; assembly: GCA_964246015.1. GTDB lineage: Bacteria > Pseudomonadota > Alphaproteobacteria > Acetobacterales > Acetobacteraceae > JBBROS01. The sequence goes on along the minus strand of CAXTPG010000052.1, from coordinate 14,448 downwards.
ATGGCCGCCGCCGTGCCCATCGCCGTCGCCAGCAACGCCGCCGGCACCATCACCTGCACGCTGACGAGGATCGCGTCCACCCAGGCCCGGTCCTGCACCAGGTTCTGATACCACCGCAACGACAACCCCGGCGGCGGAAACCGCAGGAACGACGCGGAACTGAACGAGATCACCAGCACGATCACCAGCGGCGCGATCAGATACGCCGCGACGATCGTGCACATGACCGCCCGCAGCCCCCGCCACCGCCCCATCCCGTCGCCCCTCATCGCGCGACCGCCGTAAGGCCCACCAGCCGGTGCAGCACGCCCAGCAGCACCGCCGTGACGGCCAGCAGCACGAACGAAAGCGCCCCCGCGACGCCCCAGCTGCCCAGTTGCGCCACCTGGTCCTGGATCAACTGCGCCACCATCGTCTGCCGCGGCCCGCCGAGCATCGCCGGGATCACGAAATACCCCAGCATGCTGATGAACGTCAGCGTGGCCCCCGTCATCACGCCCGGCAGGCTGAGCGGAAGATACACCCGCATGAACGCCCGCCAGGGCGGCGCCCCCATCGTGCGGGCCGCCTGCATCAACGCCGGGTCGATCCGCTTCATGGAGCTGTACAGCGGAAAGATGACGAACGGCAGCAGCGTCTGCACCGCGCCCAGCAGCACGCCGGTCAGATTGTAGATCAGCGGCAGCGGCGCATCCGTCACGCCGAGGTTCATCAGCAGCGTGTTCAACGGGCCCCGGCGCTGGAACAGGATGACGGTCGCAAAGCTCCGGACCAGCAGGCTCGTCCAGAACGGCAGCAGCACGATGAACGTCAACAGCCGCCGCGTCCCCGCCGAACCATGCGCCATCGCATGCGCGACGGGATACCCGAACAGCAACGCGATCGGCGTCGTCGCCGCCGAGATCAGCACCGTGTTCCACAGCACCTGCAGATAGACCGGCCGCTCCCACAGCAGCACGAAGTTCTGCAACCCCGGCTCCGGCTGAGTGAAGGCCCGCGCCAGCAGCATCCCCACCGGGAACACGAACCCCACGCAAAGCATCGCCAACGCCGGAACCAGCAGCAGCCACGGCCCCGCGCGCAGGGCCGGCGTCCGCATCAGGCCAGTTTCCAGGCCGCCCACCGCTCGATGATCCGCCGCTCGTTGTCCCGCCACCACAGGGCGTCGATCACGAAGCCCTTGCTGGCGTTCTCCGGCGAGGTGGACAGCCAGGCGCCCAGCTTCGGATCGATCGCAGAATACGCCGCCGGGTTGGTCGGCGCATACGCGATCAGGTTGGCGAGCTTCGCCTGGTTCTCCGCCCGCGTCATGACGTCGATCAGCTTCATCGCCGCGGCCTTGTGGCGGCTGCCGCGCGGCACGACCAGGTAGTCGACCGACTGGATGTTCTGCTCCCACGACACCGCGATCTCGGCGCCCTTCTTGGCCGCGTCGTAGGCCCGTCCGTTGAGGATGATCCCCAGCGCCACCTCCTCGTCGACGAACAGCTGCTGCGATTGCGAGTTCGTCGTCCAGAACACCGTCTGCGCCTTGATGCTGTCCAGCTTGCGGAACGCCCGGTCCAGGTCCAGGGGATACAGGTCCTTCGGCGCCACGCCGTCCGCCATCAGCGCGGCCTCCAGGTTGGCCGTGCCCTGGTCCAGCAGCGTGCGCTTGCCCGGGAAACGCTTCAGGTCGAACAGGTCCGCCCAGCTCGATGGCCGCCGGCCCGCCGGGAAGACCCGCGTGTTGTAGGCCAGGTTGTAGGACCAGGCGATGCAGCCCACGCCATACTCGTGCCGGAACTGCGGCGCGATCCGGCTGACGTCCACCACCCCGGTATCGATCCGCTCCAGCAGGTTGTCCCGCGCATACGTCATCACCTGGTTGATGGTGATGTCCGCCACGTCCCAGTCGGGCGTGCCACTCTCGATCATGGTGCGGAAGCGGGCGGCGTTCATCGGCCCGTCCTGCACCACCCGCGCCCCGGTCTCGGCCGCGAACGGATCGCAGTAGGACGCGCGCTGGGCATCCTGATAGGCGCCGCCCCAGCTCGCGAAGACCAGGGTCTGGCCGGCCAGCCCCTGCGCCGCCGCCGGCCGGGCGCTGCATGCGGCAAGCCCCGCGGCAGCGGCCAGCAGGGTGCGGCGGGTGGGACGAAGGCTGGGGTCATGGGTCATCGCGCTCTCCTCGGGTCGGTCGGTCATGCCAGAAGGTTCTCCCGCAGCGTCCGCCCGGCATACGCGGTCCGGAACAGCCCGCGGCGTTGCAGCTCCGGCACCACCGAGCGGCAGAACTGCTCGAACATGCCGGGAAACATCGTCGGTGCCAGCACGAACCCGTCGCACGCGCCGGACGTGAACATCGCCTCCAGCCGGTCCGCCACCATGTCCGCGGTGCCCACGATCTCGCGCCCCGTGTTCCGCTTCACCGCCGCCTGCGCCAGTGTCAGCCCCTCGGCCTTCATCGCCTGCTCCAGCAGGTCCTGCGTGCCCTTCATCCCCTGGTTGCCCTGGATCTCAGCGATATCCTGCCCCGGCGCCAGCTTCGTCAGATCCGCCCCCAGCCCCGACGAGGACGCCGCCATGCTCAGCTCCGGGTCGATCAGGCTGTTCAGATACTCCGCCCGCTCCCGCGCGATGCTCTCGGTCTCGCCCAGCACCACGGAAACCCCGGGCAGGATCGCGCAGCCCGACGGTGCGCGTCCGATCGCCTCCATCCGGCCATGGATGTCGTCGCGGAAGGCCCGCATCTCGTCGATGTCCCGCTGCGCCGTGAAGATCGCCTCGGCCCACCGCGCCGCGAACTGCCGGCCCCGGTCGGAGCTGCCGGCCTGCATGATCACCGGTCGCCCCTGCGGGCTGCGCGGGATCGAAAGCGGACCGCGCGTCTTGATCCAGCGGCCCTGGTAGTTGGCATACCGCACCTTGGACGGATCCGCGAAGACGCCCGCCCTCTTGTCCCGCACCAGCGCGCCCTCGTCCCACCCGTCCCACAGCGCGAAACAGGCCTCCAGCACCTCGTCCGCGCGGTCGTACCGCAGCTCCCGCGGCGGCAGCGCGTCCATGCCGGCGTTCTGCGCCTCCAGATCCGTCGCCGACGTCACCACGTTCCACGCGACCCGGCCCCCACTCATCGCGTCCAGCGACCCCAGCCACCGCGCCAGGTGATAGGCCGTGTGGACGGTCGTCGAAAGCGTGGCGCCCAGGCCCAGCCGGGTGGTCACCGCGGCCATCACCGGCAACACGACCGTCGGATCCAGGAAGCTGATCTGCCCCCCCCGCCGCAGATACGGGTCATAGCTGCCGCCATGCACGTCGTACAGCCCGAACAGGTCGGCGAAGAAGCACGCGTCGAAGCACGCCGCCTCCAGCACGCGCGCGATGTGCTGATACCGGGACGCGTCCAGGATGTCGTCCAGCGTCGATTCCGGGTGCCGCCAGCCCCCCACGTGCATCGCGGTCGGCCCGGTCTTCAGGTAGGCGACAAGTCGCATCCGGCGCGGCGGCGTGGTGTGCATCGTCCAACCCTCGCACGCGGCCCGGCCCCGCCGCATCCGCGCTTTCGTAGGAGAGCGGAACGCCCCCCTGCTACGATCCCGCAGGCCAGGGCCCCGGCGCAGGCCCGCCCGACCCCGCCGCCACCAGCCGCGTCGCCAACGAGATCCTGAACCGCGTCTCCGCGTCCTCCAGGTCGAACCCGAACAGCTCCTCCACCCGCCGCAGCCGATACCGCAGGGTCGACACATGGATCCCGAGCCGCTCCGCCGTGGTCTGATACCGGCACGCCTCGTCGATGAACGCCACCACCGTGCCCACCAGGCCGCCGCCATGCTCCGCGTCGTGCCGGCGTATCGCGCCCAGCGTCCCATCCACGAACCCCGTCACGGCCGCCCCGTCCAGCGCCGGCAGCAGCAGCGCGAACGACCCGAAATCCCCCTGCCGCACCACCCCGTCGCGGCGGAACATGCGGGCGAGATGCAGCACCCTGCTGCATTCCGCCCACGCCGCCTGGTAGTCGCCCGGCGCCAGGCACACCGGGCCGCACGCGACGGCGGGCTGCGCGCCCCAGCGGGCCCGGATCGGCTGCATCAGATGCCGATCCAGCAGGCCGGGAGGAATCGTCGCCTCGGCGCTCGCAAGCGGCCAGAAGACGACGGCGGCCGCCTCCTGCTCGATCACCACCGCCCCCCGCGCGCCGCGCTGCAGGTCCGCCGCCAGCACCCGGCGCAGTTGCTGCACCGGGACATCCCCCGCCACCGGCGGCGGGCTGACCGCCAGCAGCCGCATCGGCCGACCGAGATCGATCCCCAGCCGCATGGCCCGCGCCCCGGCCCGCGCCGGCTCGGCCCCGCCCGTGCGGCACAGATGCTCGAAGAACGCAGCCAGGTCCTGCGCCTCCCGCTTCGCCTCCGCGTGGTGGCGCATCACCTGGGCGCTCAGCGCGAACCGCACCTCCTGCGTCACCACCCGGTCCAGGCTGTCCAGCAACCGGTTGCGCGGAAAGATCAGCAGCGCACCGACCGTCTCGCCATCCACCCGCAGCGGCTCCGTCCGCACCGGCAGCGCCAGTGCCAGGCCGACGCTGTCCAGGCGCACCGTCCCGTCGGTGGCCACGCCGTCCGCGCCCACCCGGTCGGCCAACGCCCCCAGCAGCGGCGCCGCGGCCCCATCCACCAGCGCGGCCCACGCCCGGTCCGACACCTCGTCCGGCACCGGCGAGCGCCGCGTGATGCTCGTGCCCGTCACGAAATCCAGGATGACGAACGGGTCCGGCATGATGGCGCCGATCGCCCCCGCCGTGACGGCAAGCGACGACCCCGCCAGCACCAGCTCCATCAGGTTCGACCCGGCGTCCAGCACCCGCCGCAGCCGCTCCGACTGCCGCTGCTCGTGCCGAAGATGCTTCGCCTTCTCGGCCGCGATCGCGACCAGATGCGCGACCGTCGTCAGGAAATCGATCTCCGCCTCGCTCACCTCCACCCGCTCGGCGGTGTGGATCGACAAGACCATCTCGTGACCCTCCGCCGTCGTGCAGCCCAGCGGCAGCAGCGCCACGGTCCGATACCCCCGCGCCAACGCATCCTGCTGGTAGGCGGGATAGGCGTCGGCGCCCTGCGCATCCTCGATCACCAACGGACGCCGCGCCTCCACGACCCGCAGCGCCGGGCTCGTCGCCAGGGGCCACCGCGCCGTCCGCAGCGCGTGGTCCCCCTCCCCCGGCGAGAAGCCCGCCACCCGTTCCGAAAACCCGGTCGCCCGGTTCACCACCATGATCCCGCCCCGCGACCACGGCGCGCCGTCGCACACCGCCACCAGGACGCGGTCCAGCAACTGCTCCAGCCCGCCGCCCGAATTGATGGTGCTGGTGATGTGCCGCAACCGCGCCAGGGTTCGCGCGGCCGCGTTGGTCGTGACGTCCGCGTTCGGCACTCCCCAGCCCCCCTGCACCGCCCGTCACCCCGGAACATCACCACGGACCCGCACGGTTTGCCACCACCTCTCGCCCCGCCCGGGGTCGATGCGGAGAATTATGAACGTCGGCCAAGAACATTCGTCGGTCTGGCGCGTATGAGCCTCGCTGGTCCGCCGCGTCGCCACCGCTACTCGAAAACGCGAATCATCTCGGCCCGTCGCCAACCCGGCGATGACTGCATCCCAACCGGAGCAAACCCCCATGCGTATCTCATCCGCGGCCCTCTTGACCGTCCTGGCCCTCGCTGCCGCAGCCTGCACCGCCAACCCCCGCACGTCGGCCACGCAGATGTCGCCCGCCTCCGCCGGCGGCGCCGCCGCCAGCCCGCAACCCGCCAACAGCCTCCCGGCCGGTGACGTCGTGAACGCGCCGCGCACCGCGCCCACCGGCACCGTCTCCACCTCCGCTCCCGCCCGCACCTACTAGCCCGACCAACGCCGGCGCGGACCCACCCTGCGTGGGTCCGCCGCCACCCCGGCAATGGCGCGCCCCGCCCCGGCGGCTTACGCTCCCCCCGCATCGCAGGAGCCGCACCGCCCCATGACCCTCCCCCCGCACGGCGCCCCCTGGCCCAACCCGACCCCAATTTCCGCCGGCTTCGACCCGGCCCGCCTCGCCGCCGCCATCGCCTTCGCCCAAGCCCACGAAACCCCCTGGAAGCGCGACCTCCGCGCCCAGCTCGAGGCCGGGAACTTCGAGCCCCCGCCCGACAACGAGATCATCGGACCCGTCGAACCCCGCGGCGCCCCAAACGGCCTCCTCCTCCGCCACGGCCGCCTCGTCGCATCCTGGGGCGACACCACCCAGGTCGACATGACCTTCAGCGTCGCCAAAAGCTACCTCTCCCTCCTCGCCGGCCTCGCCGTCATGGACGGCCTCATCGCCGACCTCGACGAACCCATCGGCCGAACCGTCCACGACGGCGGCTTCGAATCCCCCCACAACGCCGCCGTCACCTGGCGCCACATGCTCCAGCTCACCTCCGAATGGGAAGGCAGCCTGTTCGGCAAGTCCGAGCAGATCGACCGCAACCGCAGCCTCGCCCACGAGAACGCCGGCCGCCCCACCGCCGCCAAGGGCGCCCCCCGCCCCCTGCAGCCCCCCGGAACCTTCTGGGAATACAACGACGTCCGCGTGAACCGCTTGAGCCTCGCCCTCCTCCGCCGCTTCGGCCGTGCCCTCCCCGATATCTTCGCCGAACGCATCATGCAGCCCATCGGCGCCAGCACGGACTGGCGCTGGGAAGGCTACCGCACCTCCTTCGTCGACGTGGACGGCCGCCCGGTGCAATCCGTCTCCGGCGGCGGCCACTGGGGCGGCGGCGCCTTCATCCACGCCCAGGACCAGGCCCGCATCGGCCAGCTCATGCTGAACCGCGGCCTCTGGGACGACACCCGCATCCTCCCGGAATCCTGGATCGACGCCTCGACGACCCCCTGCCCGTTGAACCCCCGCTACGGCCTGTTCTGGTGGCTGAACAGCGACGGCTCGTACCAGCCCTCCGCCCCCCGCGACAGCGTCTTCGCCAGCGGCGCCGGCGGCAACGTCACCTGGATCGACCCCACCAACGGCATCGTCGCCGTCCTCCGCTGGATCGACCCCTCGAAACTCGACGCCTGGATCAACCAGGTGCTGGGCGCGCTGGACCCGTAGCGCGCTACTTCTTCTTCGGCGCGGGCCGCGGGATCGCCGCGATCCGCTCCAGCGCCTCGTTCATCGTCCGCACGCCCGCAATCACGTCGTCCCGCCGCTCCTCGGCCGGCGTCGGCGGCCCACGCTTGATCGTGAACGTCTGCTCGAACTCGATACCGGCGGCGCGGAACATCTCTTCTACCGTCTTCTTGTCAACGCCCACGGTTCACCTCCAAGACAATTGGTATCTCGTCACGCGAAATGCTGTCGTCAAGTACTCGACTCGTGGCCCAATCGGGACAGCGCGCCAAGGTTCCGCAGCCACCGAACCAAGGGCTGCGCTGCCAGCAATCGCTCCGGGGCAACCACCAGGACACCACTCTGCGCGGTCAACGCCGGCAGTGCGTCCGTGTCACCGTCACTTGTCCAAAGGATGCTTTGATCCTCCTCCAACTCCGGTCCAGCCGCAACGATCCTCGCAGCAAGCAGGGTATCCCCCATGCCCGGCAGCGCCGCCGCCGCCTCCAGCACCCGGCGGCTGAACTTCAACGCACCCAGGGCCGGCAGCACGACCCATCGCGGCGCATCGAGCCGGCCCGGCACCGGGTTCGTCCCGGGATCGAATCCCAGGATCGCAAGCTCGCTCCACTCCGCCGCCGTCATCGCCCCGATCCGCCGACGGAACACCCCCCCCGGCGGCCACCCCAGCGCCGCCTCCACCAGCTCGGAGAACCCGATCGGACCCGCCGGCGCAGACGGATCCACCACGTGCGCCGCCACCCGCTCCCTCCAGTCGTCCCAGCTCCGCCCGGGCAGCCCGGTGCCCGACCGCTGCGACGCCGGAACCGTCACCCCCGTGCGACCGCGCCGCACCACCTCCGCGCACCACTCCCGCACGCTGTCCCCATCGATGCCGAACCCCGCCGGCACGTCCACCGCCGGCACGCCGGTCACGATCCCGTCCAGCAGCGCACCCAGCGCCTGCTCCGGCATGCTGGACCGGCCCAGCTCCACCAGCGCCAGGTGCCGCCCGATCGCCCGCAACGCCCCCCCGCCAGAAACACCCGCATGCTCGGCAACCAGCCGCACCAGCAGCAACACCCAGCTCACCTCCGCCAGCGGCGTCCCGAACCCCACGACGAAGGCCTGCAACTGTGGCAGTTCCCGCGCGACCGCCTGAATCTCGCCGCCCTGCCCGTCTACCTCCCGGATGGCGTCCAGCACGCCCCGCAACTCCGCCTCGGGCACCCCACCATGCAACCCCATCATCGGCAGGACCCGGTCCAGCGTCATATCCAGCGTATGCAAAGCTCCCAGCAGCGCGTCCGCAAACGCCATCCACTCCCGCACCCGCCGCCAGGGGTTCACCGCCGCCGCAACCCGCAGCCCGGCGCCGAACCGGTCCACCTCGAACAGGAACACGCCCTCCCGGCCCTTGTCGCGGCTGACGATCCCGCGCACCCCCTGCGGCAACGGCACGTCCCGAAGCCGCGCCATCACCCCGGCCCCGGCATCCCGGACCCTCGCCATCGCCCGCCCATCCAGCGTGGTCCGTCCCAGCGCCTCCCAATGCGCCACCGACCGCGCCGACAACGCCGCCACGTCGCACAGCAGCTCCGCCATCCCCACCGCCGCCCGCGACAGCAGCGCCACCTCCTGGGCGCTCGGCCCATCCCCCGCCCCAGCCCCGCCGCCCGCATCGCTCCGGCTCTGCAGATATGCCGCCATCGCCTCCGGCCCCAGCGCGACCTCCCCCGCCTCCGCATCCCACGCCGCCGAAAGCCGGTACATCGCATCCGCCACCACCTGGCCGAAGAACGCGTTCCCCTCCATCCGCTCCGCCACCGCCTGGTCCTCGAGCGCAATGTCGATCGCCACCTGCACGATCGTCTCCAGCCAACACTGCACCCGCCCGGCGATCGTCGCGGACGGCAGCCGGCACGCCCCGCCAGCGTCGAACAACCGCCCGAGCTCCCGCCTCAACCCGATCGTGTTCCCGCGCGCCCGGCGCCGCACCGCATAGGCCAGCAACACCCCCGCCGCCTCGTCCTGGGCCGAGTCGCGGTCCGGCCGCACGGTCTGAACCAGATACCGCAGCACCGAAGCCCCGTCGTAATGCACGAACAGCATGTCGCTGAAATACGTGTGCTCCCGCGGATACGCTCCCCGCCGGTTGCGCTGCAGCACCGACTCGAAATAAGCGCGGTTCGTCAGGAAGCAGAAGAACCCGTAATCCGTCGTCAGGTTCTTCAACCGCCCGATCAGCCGCTCGACGTCCCGCCCCTCGTCCTCCAGCTTATCCAGCTCGTCGACGACGAACACCGGCGCCAGCCCGGCCGCCCGCACCCGGTCGATGACGTCCGGCAGGTCCCGGTCCAGCGTCGTCAACGAAAAATCCCGGATGAACGAATAATCCGCCGTCTCGTCCCGCTTGCGCGTCCGCGTCCACGTCCCCGTCAACGTCACGCCCCCAACCAGCGCCCCGATCAGCCCCGCCGCCACCATCACCCCAGCCGAAGCTCCGCTCGCGACCGCCGCCCCTGCCCCCGCCCCGCCCGCCGCCGCCACCAGCTTGTCGACCGCCCCCTGCACCGCGTCGGCCCGCTTCAGCTCCACCTCCTCCTTGCGCGTCGACGTATCCAGGCTCTTCTCCGTGAACGTCGTCGCGCCGATGCAGACCCGGAACGCCTGCGCTGCCGTCGCCAACGCCGCAATCTCCCGCATTCCCTGGTCCGGCGGCGCGCCCGTATCCGCATCGGGCCACAACACGCCGCGCGACAACCGCCTCATCCGCGCCCAGGCCGCCCGCAGCAGCCGCGGTCCCGGCCCCTTGTCCAGCTCCAGCATCACCTGCGCCGCAAGTTCCAGCCGCTCTGCCCGACCCACCCCTGGCACCGCCGCCTGGACGCGGACGCACCGCGACGCCTCCGCCGCCAGCGCGCGGTACAACCCGTTCGTGATCTGCACCAGCGCCCCCTGCAAAGGGTCCACGGTCGATGCCGCAGCCCCCTCCCCCTTCGGCAACTGCCCGGAGAACAGGCTCGGCCCATGCAGCTTCACCAGCAACGGCCGCTGCGGCGCCGACCTCCCCGTCATCGCCGCCGCGCCCAGGATGCCGTCCGCAACATCCGCGACGGCACGCAAGGCCACCGTCGTCTTCCCGGCCCCCCGGTGCCCCGCGATCAGCAGCGCACGCCCCGTCACCTCGGCCCGCAGATACCGCTCCAGCTCCCGCCGCAACGCGTCGCCCGCATCCGACGCGATCGCGCCCGTCAATTGCACCGGCAGCCAACTCTCCGGCCCGTACTGCGCCCCCGTCCGCGCCTCTTCCAGGTCCACCACCCGCAGCGTCACCGCCCGGCACCCATCCCCGCCGCCGCCGCGACCGCCGCCAGCGCAACCCCGGCCAGAAGCAAAGCCGCCGGCGCCGAAAGCCGCCATCCCCCCAGCCCCTGCCCCAGCCCGCCCCACTCCGACTCGACCCCCACCGTCTCCCCGCCCTCCGTCACCCGCAGCACGGCGCTCACCAACGCCGCCAACGACCCGGCCCCCGCAAGGATCACCACCAGCGCCCGCCCGAACCCGATCGACTGCGCCACCCCCACGCCCACCGCCGCCGTCATCACCACCCCCGCCCCATACCCCGCCACCGCCGCCAGCGCCGCATCCCCACGCCACGACACCGCGAACGCCAGCCCGCACAGGAACCCGCCCAACCCGTACGCCACCGCCCGCCCCTGCGCCTCGGCCGGAAACGCCGCATGCCCCGCAACCGCCACCAGAAAAGCCCCCAGCACCATCAAGGCGCCCACAGCCACCGGATCCAGACGGTTCATGCGAAATCCCCCTGCTCGCCCCAACCCATCCTGCCGCGCCGCCAACCCGCCCCGCCACCCGAAACTGTGATATTGCGAATGACTCTCAGTCGCGTCTAACCTCCCACCTCACCCGCGCGAGTCCCCCCATGTCCCACATCCACCGCCTCACCCTCCCGATCGAGCAGGCCGCAACCCTCTGGTGCATCCGCGTCTGGACCCTCGACACCCACGACCCCGCCGGCGCCGCCTGGCGCATCCCCGGCATGCTCGCCCGCCTCGGCGCTCCCGCCGCAGCACCCGCCTTCCTGGCCCTCATGGCCGCAATCCGCCGCGGCGCCCCCCGCCCCATCGCCATCGGCTGCATCTGCAGCCCCACCGTCTCCCAGGACGAGCGCGCCCTGCTCGACGTCCTCGGCCTCGTCCAGGACCACCGCGGGTTCGAGGCCACCCTCCTCCTCCGCAGCCTCCTCTCCCCCGCCGGCGTCCGCGACGCCCTCCCCGCCATCGAGCACTTCACCACCGCCCTCGCCCGCGCCGGCCGCACCCTCCCCGCCCCCGACGACGCCGTCCGCCACACCGCCCTCGCCCCCGCATCCCTCCACTGACCCCGAAACCGCACGCAACGCACACTTGATCCGCCCCCGGCGAACCATCCCTGGTTCCCTACGCTCATGCCCCAGCAACGAAGGCGACGGCGGCATGCTCGACACCACTGGCCCAACCCGGCACGGCCCAAACCACTCCGCCCTCGTCGTCGGCGCGGGCTTCGCCGGCGCCGTCGTCGCCGAACGCCTCGCCACCGCCGGCTGGCAGGTCCTCGTCATCGACCGCCGCACCCACGTCGCCGGCAACGCCTTCGACCACCTCGACGACGCCGGCATCCTCGTCCACCGCTACGGCCCCCACATCTTCCACACCAACGCCGCGGCGATCGTCGACTACCTCTCCCGCTTCACCGCCTGGCGCCCCTACCGCCACCGCGTCCTCGCCCACGTCCGCGATACGCTCCTGCCCATCCCCATCAACCGCACCACGGTCAACCGCTTCTTCGGCCTGGACCTCGCCCCCCACCAGGTCGCCCCCTTCCTCGCCGCCCGCGCCACGCCGCCCGCCGTCATCCGAACCGCCGAGGACGTCGTCCTCGCCGCCGTCGGGCCCGAGCTCTACGACGCCTTCTTTCGCGGCTACACGACCAAGCAATGGGGCGTCGAGCCCGCCGCCCTGGACAAATCCGTCACCGCGCGCATCCCCACCCGCACCGACGACGACGATCATTATTTCAACGATACGTTCCAGGCCATGCCCCGCGACGGCTACACCCCGATGTTCGAACGCATGCTCGACCACCCCGGCATCGCCATCCGCCTCGGCACCGACATGGCGGACCTCGACCGCCACGCCTTCGACCACGTCGTCTACACCGGTCCCATCGACGAGTTCTTCGGCTGCCGCTTCGGCCGCCTCCCCTACCGCTCCCTCCGCTTCCAGCACGAGACCCTGGAAACCCCCCGGCACCAGCCCGTCGCCGTCGTCAACTACCCCGACCCGGCCGTCCCCTGGACCCGCATCACCGAATTCAAGCACCTCACCGGCCAGGCCCACCCCCGCACCAGCATCTGCCGCGAATTCCCCGCCGCCGACGGCGACCCCTACTACCCCGTCCCCCGCCCCGAAGCCGCCGCCCTCTACGAGCGCTACCGCGCCCTGGCCGACGCCACCCCGAACACGACCTTCGTCGGCCGCCTGGCAACCTACCGCTACTACAACATGGACCAGGTCGTCGGGCAGGCCCTGACCGCCGCCCGCCGCATCGTCGCCCCGACCCACCAGACGATGGCGGCCGCCGACTGAACGGCGGACCCTACCGCAGCGGCCCGATCAGGCGCCCATACTCCGCCTCCGCCGGGCCATACCCGTCCGCGGCCGCCGCAACCAGCTTCGAACGGTCCAGGATCGTCACCGAACCCCGCCGCGCGCTGATCATGTGCGCCCCCTCCAGCATATGGATCGCCAGCGTCACGCCCGTCCGCCGCACGCCCAGCATGATCGACAGAAACTCGTGCGTCAGCCGAAGCTCGTCGCCATCCGCCCGGTCGTGGACCATCAGCAGCCACCGCGCCAACCGTTGCTCGATCGTGCACGTCCCGTTCGACAACGCCGTCTGCGCCACCTGGATCATGAACGCCTGCACATACCGCAGCAGCAGCGCCTTCAGCCCGGCATGCGACGCCATCGCAGACCGCAGCGCATCCGCCCCGATCTCCCACCCCCAGCCCGCAACCTGCATGAAGATCGCGTGCGGCGTCCGGTCCGTCCCCAGAACCAGTCCCGCACTGCCCATCCCGTCCCGCCCGAACACACCGACTTCGAGCTGTCGCCCGTTGAACCGCCGGTTCACCACCGAAGCCAGCCCCGTCTCCGGAAACACCGCCCGCTCGAACACCGCATCCGCCTCGACGATCAGATGACCCTTCGGCAACTCCACCCTTACAAGCAAGGGCCGCAGTATCGCGAAACCATCAGGAGGAAGGGCCCGGAGCAGCCGGTTCTGCACGCTGGTCTGGTCAGGCGGTGACAATGAGTCGAGGCTCCAATCGACAAACCCGGCGGAAGCGGAACACGCCTCTCGATCGTCTCTCCGGTCCGGCAATCCCAACGATGTAATTCCTATCGCACAAGCATGTGATTGTAGCAAGTCACCCTTAATTGTTCGGTTGCGGACAATTAACCCGGCGCGATTATTTGGATTTTACACGGTGGATTTGTGCGATAGCAGACAATTTCACGCGCCCCGAACCCCGCCCCGGCCACGCCCCACGGCCTTCCGGCCCCTCCTGCCTGCCACGAACGGCCCCGCGCGCTCCATCCACTCCGCATATCCGGGAACAAGGACGGTTTTCCTTCGCCTATCACCGCCCCGACACCCCGCACCCCCGTCCAGGCCCGAAGCCCGATCACGCCAGAAGCCGCTCCGCCTCCCCCCACACCCGCGCCACAACCGCCCCCGCCGGATCCGTCCGCGCCAGACCGGCCGCCTGCCCCGCCCAGGCCTGCATCCGCGCCACATCCCCCGCCGCCGCACCCGCCGCCCGCATCCCCGCCGTCAGCCCACGCTGAACCGGATACGGCGCCGGCGCCGGCGCATCCGCCCCCAGCGCCGCCCGCACATACGCTGTCGCCACGCTCCGCCCCGCCCGCCCGCTGAACGCACGGCTCACCAGCGTCCCCTCCGGCCGCAACCCCGCCAGCGCATCCGCCCAAGCCGGATGCGTCTGCGCCTCCGGACACCGCAGGAACGCCGTCCCCAGCTGCGCCGCGGAAGCCCCCAGCGCCAGCGCCGCCGCAACCCCCCGCCCGTCCCCGATCCCCCCCGTCGCGATCACCGGCACCCCCACCGCATCAACCACCGCCGGCACCAGCGCCATCGTCCCCACCATCCCCGCCTCCGCCAACCCGGCCTCGAGCTCCGCCGCGCTGGTTTCGGCGGCGCTCGCCGCGGTGGCCGCCTGCGACCGTGCCTCCTCGACGGACGCCTGCGCGGCC
>CAXTPG010000051.1:18492-29809 GCA_964246015.1 uncultured Acetobacteraceae bacterium | reverse complement strand
TAGCAGGGGGTGCCGTCGACGGTGACGAAGGTGCCGCCGGCGCCGTCGTCGGAGAGGTGGAAGTATTCGTTCGTGTAGTCGCCGGAGAGTTGGAGGGTGCGGGCGTAGATGCCCTCGGTGACCGAGAGGGTCATCGTGGCCGGATCGAAATCGGCGTGCCCGGCGGTGAAATAGGGGGCGGACGTCAACCGGATCCTGCCGCCGGAGAGGAGGACGGTGCCGGATGTCGTGCTGCCGGGCTGAAGGACCTGCATGCCGCCATAGCCGATGATCGTTCCGGAGGCGACGGCACCGGCGTAAACGGTCTGGACCGCCAGCGCGGCCAGGCCGTACGCGTTTTGGTAACCCTCGAATGCGAGGATGGTCCCTGAGGCGGTTCCTCCGGATAGGACGCCCTGCTGCCCACCGTCTGCGACGATCGTCCTGTAGGCCACTCCGCCCGAGGCGACGTTTTGGACGCTGGCCTGGGTATCGAATGCCATCCCGCCGTTGGAGACGACCTGGATCCCTATCGTTCCGCTGGCACGACCGCCGTTCAGGACGATTTCGACCGAGTTGCCGCCGAAGCCCCTGAAGGTGGCGTTGGTGTTGATGGTGGTCCCACCGTCGACGATGAGGGTGGCGGACGTGTTGGTGCCGATCGCGGTGCCGCCGGAGGAGATGATGGCGGTTCCGGCGCCGTACCGGGTGGTGGAGCCGACGACGAGGTCCGTCGCGAGGCCGCCGGAGAAGACGGTGACGAGCCCGCCGGGTTCGGCGAACGCGGCAGTGGCGGTCGCGCCGGCCTGGATATCGAGGAAGCCTTTGACATAGACGGACACTGCGGCGCCGCCGGACAGCACGGTGGCGCGTCCGGCGATGAAAGCGGAGGCGATCGTGCCGCCGCTGCTGACGAGGGCGGTCCCGGCAAGGCTGCCGCCGGTTGCCCGCCCGCCGGATTGGACGACCAGGGCTGTGCTTGCCGACGCGCTGAGACCGGCGGCTTCTCCGCCGGATTGGACGAAGACGGTGGCCCCGCTGGTGGCGACCGCGCTGGTCGCGAGGGCGCCGCTGCCGGTGACGGTGAGGGTTCCGCCGTTGATGGTGGTGGCGCTGGCGGTGCCGCCGGCCAGGATGGCGACGGCGCCGCCGGGTGCGACGGACTGTCCGATGGCGAAGCCGCCGGAGTGGACGGTCTGCGTGCCGCCGCCGCTGACGGTGGTTGCGGTGGAGTAGCCGCCGGAGAAGACGGATTCCTCGCCGCCGTTGGTGACGGAGATGCCGGCGACGACCCCGCCCGGAAGGACGATTTCGCGTCCGCCGGAGGGGATGGCGGCGCCGGTGACGGTGGCGGTGCTGGCGGAGGCGAGCGTGGCGCCGGAGAGGATGACGGTGCCCGTGCCGATGACGGTGCCGCCGGAGTTGACGAGCCCGGTAGCCGAGCCGCCGGGTAGAACGATGAGCTGATCGCCGGGGTGCAGCGTGACTCCGCTCGCCGTCTGGCCGGCGCTGACGATGGTCGCGGTCATGCTGCATCCCCCGATGATGCGGATCGTTAACAAAAAAATAGCGTCGGGGTCAACACTTTATCTCATTAATGAGACTCGATGGTGACGAATAGGCCTATGGGCGGGTGGCGCTAAGTGGGGGAAGGGTGGCGCGCCCGGTGGCAGTCACCGGACGCGCCAGGGGCGTCTGTCGATATGGATGGATGGAATGCGAGGATTTGAGATGCAGGAGCGATAATGACCCATCGTCGGTTCTGGGCAGGGTGGGTGCAACGAAAGGGATGTGAAAACTTCCTAAGGGATATGAATCAACCGACGGGCGGGACGGACGCGGCTGCGAAACCGGGGATCCCGGCGATGACCTGCGTGACCTGGCTGCTCGTGATGAGGCGCGTGCATTCGAAGTGGCGGGGGGTGTCCTTGTGGCGGGGGCACCAGAGGAAGTCGTGGTGGTCGAAGCGGAGGGTGGGGTCGTTCCAGCAGGAATTGCAGGCGTGCCAGTTGATGACCCGGTAGGGGGTGGCGAACTCGTTCGTGGGATGGGTGAAGCCGCTGATGAGGACGGTGGGCGTGCCGGCGGCCCAGGCGAGCCAGGAGAGCCCGCTGGAGAGGCCGACGTAGAGGGCGGCGTGGCGGAGCCAGCGGGCGCGTTCCGTCAGGGGACGGTCGCCGGTCTCGTCCCGTGCGCCGTGGGGGATGTGGGTCCACATGAGGCCGTGGCCGTGGAGGGGTTTCTGGTCGATGCAGACGACCCGGTAGCCCCGCGATTCGAGGAAGGCCGTGACGTCGCGCCAGCCTTCGGGGTTGTTCCAGTATTTGCAGCCGCTGCTGCTTTGGACGGCGATGACGGCGTAGGGACCGGGAATGGGTGGGGTGTCGTCGGGGATGTGGATGCGGGGGGGCGTTTCGGCCGGATCGACGCCCAGGATGTAGGCGGCGGTCTTGTGGAGGCCGACGTGGCGGAAGTCGGTGGGCTGTCCCTCGTTCGCGGTGTCGTCGAAGAAGAGGCCGAGCGAGTAGGTGGCGTACATCGTTTCGATAAGGCGTTGATCGACGAGGTCTTCGTGGGAGACGAGGGTGAGGTTGGGATGGGTGGCCTGGAGGAGGGGGATGATGAGGGGGGATAGGGCGCAGGTGACTTGGGCGCCGGGGTGGGCTTCGGCGAAGCGGGCGGCGTAGGGGAACCAGGCGAGGATGTCGCCGAGGGTGCCGATGGGGAACTGGATGAGGATGTTCTGCGCGGTGGCGTCGTAGGTGTGGGTGAAGACGGGGGTTTCGGGGGTTTCGCTGGCCCAGATTTCGAGGCCGAAGCGGACGTACCAGCGCTTCGTGGAGAGGACGGTGGCCCCCTGGTTTTCGGATTCGAAGAGGATGTTGCCGGTGTCGAGGTCGCGGAGGCGGACCCGCCAGGTGCCTAGGGTGCGGGGCGGGAGGGTGATGCGGGCGCCGTGGTTGAAGTCGAAGCGGATGCCGCTCGGGGCGTGTTGGGTGGGGGGGGGGGGGGGGGGGGGGGGGGGTGGGGGGCGGGTAAGGGGGTTTCTGGTCTGGGGCTTGTGGGCCGGGGACACCTGCGTCGGTGGGGATCGGGTCGGGCCGGTGTTCGTGGGTGGTCTGGGCGGAGCTGGGGGTGGTCACTGTGCGTCTCCGGGCGGGGGCGCATTAGGGAGTACGCCATCGAGGAAGATCAACCACCAAGGGCCCGAAGAGCACCGGGCTCGTTTCATCGGTCATGATGGGTTGTTTGGGGGCTGGCCGGCGGGACGCCGGCGCTACGGGGCGGGGTTTGGTTCGGATCGGGTCGCGGTGGCCTGCGCTGTGGGGTCAGGCGGCCAGGGTGGCGAGGCGGCGGCGGAGTGATTGGAGGGCCGGGCCGTGTTCGAGGCGGGGGGCGCAGTAGCGGGGCGGGGTTGGGGCGGCGTCGGGGTAGAGGGTGCGGTATTCGGGGGCGTTGTGGAACATGGCGCGGCTGTCGTCGTCGAGGAAGGTTTCGGACAGTGCGCCTTCGGCGAGGATGATGTCGTGGGTATCGAGTTCGATGTGGATGTATTCGATGGAGTGGGGGTTTGGGGGCTGGGTGATGGTGGTGCCGTTGACGAGGGCGACGGCGGGGACGAGGGCGCCGTCGAGGAGCATGGCGTGGAGGGGTGAGATGCGGAGGTCGCGGCGAGGGAGGTTGTCGCCCAGGGCGCCGGCGCGGATGAGGACGGGGAGGATTTCGGGGTTGTTGCGGGCGAAGCGCGGAGCGTAGGCGCGGCGGCCGAGCCAGCGGATGGGGCGGTGCTGGCCGGATGCGGTGGTGACGCGGTCGCCGATTTCGAAGGTTTCGACGGGGCGTTCGCCGTCGGGGGTCTGGATGAGGGTGCCGTGGCAGTAGCAGGGGGTGCCGTCGACGGTGACGAAGGTGCCGCCGGCGCCGTCGTCGGAGAAGTGGAAGTATTGATTGGTGTAGTTGCCGGCCAGGACCTGGGTGTAGGCGCCGAGGCCTTCCATGAGCGAGAGGGTCATGGATTGCGGGTCGAACGTGATGGTTCCGCCGCTGAAGTAGGGGATGTTGGGGACGTCGATCTGTCCGCCCGACCGCAAGTCGGTGCCGCTGACGATTGCACCGGGGATGACGGTCTGCCGGCCGCCGGAGCTGATGACCGCGCCGGTCGAGACGCCGCCCGAGGAGATTATCTGCCTGGCGCTGGTGCCCACGACGGTACCGCTTGCGACGCCGCCGGAGCTGACGACCTGGCCGCCGTAGAGGCTGAGGACCGTTTGCAGGCTCAATCCCGAGAGGAGAACGACCTGGTTCCCGCCGGCGCTTGCGATCGTTCCGCTCGCTGTGCCCCCGGCGGCAACGTTCTGGGTCACGTTGTTGGCGATGCGTGTTGCGATCGTGACGCCGCCGTTGGAGACGGTCGTGAACTTGCCCCCTACGTTCGAGTTGCTGGTGACGCCGCCGTTGGTGACGAGTTCGTTGAAGCTGCTGGTGTTCTCGGTCCGGCCGCCGTCCACGACGCTGAGGCTGACGCTTCCGCCGCGGGCAAGTCCGCCGGAGGAGACGAGGAGGCTTTGGCCGATGGTGCCGCTGGCGACGCCGCCGGAGAACACGATCTGCGCGCCGGAGGTGTTGGACGTGACGCCGCCGGCGAGGACGTTCTCGAGCCCGCCGTCCAAGACCAGGGTCCCGATCGCGATGCCGCCGGCGCTGACGGTCTGGGTGGCGCCCGACAGCACGTTCGTCGAGCGGGCGATGCCGCCGGATTCGACCGAAGCGTAGCCGGCGACGGACGCCGAGCTGATGATGCCGCCGGCACGGACGGCGAGGGCGGCGCCGCTGCCGATGGTGGCGGAGCGGAGGACGGCGCCGGAGAGGACGGTCAGTTCGCCGCGTGCGGTGACGGAGGTGGGACCGCTGATGATCGTCGTGGCGCCGGCGATGGTGGCGATGCCGCCCTGGACGGACAGGGCGCTGATGGTGGCGCCGGGGGCTACGACGATGCGTCCGGCGGAGGCGGCGAGGGCGCCGATGGCGAAGCCGCCGGACTGGACGACCTGGGTCCCGCCGCCGCTGACGACGGTCGCGGTGGAGTAGCCGCCCGAGAAGACGGATTCCTCGCCCCCGCTGCCGACAATGGTGTTGGCGACGACGCCGCCGGGGAGGACGAGTTCGCGTCCGCCGGAGGTGATGGTGGCGCTGATGACCGGGGTGGCGCTGGAGGAGAGGAGCGTCGCGCCGGAGACGATGGCGGTGCCGGTGCTGATGACGGTGCCGCCGGAGTTGACGAGGCCGGATGCGGAGCCTCCGGGGAGGACGATGAGCTGGTCGCCGGGGCGGATGGTGGTTCCGCTGGCGGTCTGTCCGGAGCTTACGATGGTCGCGGTCATAGCGGCTGCCCCAAGGATACGGTTTGTTAATGAGAGCTTGGTCTCATGTCAATCGGACTTGTCTCTTCTTTGGGATGGCTTGCGGGTCGGGGCTGCCCGGGGTGGCCATCTCCGGTGGCGGTGGTTTGATTGCTGCTTACGGGCTCAGGGCCGGCGGGACGCCGGCGCAACGGGGGGCCGGCGGATTGGGCGGGGGGGAGGCTGGCCTGTGGCCGGATGATGTCAGGCCTCGGCGAAGCCGCCGGATTGGCGGGACCAGGCGCGGGCGTAGGGGCCGTTCCGGGCCAGGAGCGCTTCGTGGGTGCCTTGTTCGACGATGCGGCCGGCCTCCAGCAGGACGAGGCGGTCCATGCGGGCGATGGTGCTGAGGCGGTGGGCGATGGCGATGACGGTGCGGCCCTGCATGAGGGTGTCGAGCTGGTCCTGGATGGCGGCCTCGACTTCGCTGTCGAGCGCGCTGGTGGCTTCGTCGAGGACCAGGATGGGGGCGTCCTTCAGGATCACGCGGGCGATGGCGATGCGCTGGCGTTGGCCGCCGGAGAGCTTCACGCCGCGTTCGCCGACGTGGGCGTCGTAACCGGTGCGGCCGTTCCAGTCTTCCAGCTGGAGGATGAAGTCGTGGGCCTGGGCCTGGGTGGCGGCGGCGATGGTTTCGGCTTCGGTCGCGTGCGGGCGGCCGTAGCGGATGTTGTCGCGGATGGAGCGGTGGAGGAGGCTCGTGTCCTGCGTGACCATGGCGATGTGGCCGCGGAGGCTTTCCTGCGTGACGGCGGCGATGTCCTGGCCGTCGATGAGGATGCGGCCGTGTTCGGGACGGTAGAAGCCGAGCAGGAGGTTCACCAAGGTGGACTTGCCGGCGCCGGAGGGGCCGACGAGGCCGATGCGCTCGCCCGGTGCGATGGCGAGGTCGATGCCGTGCAGGACTCCGCGGTCGGTGCCATAGCCGAAGGTGAGACGTTCGAAGCGGATGGCGCCGGAGTCGACCTGCAAGGGGATGGCGCCGGGGGCGTCGGGCATGGTGCGGGGGACGGCGATGCTGCGCATGCCGTCCTGCACGAGGCCGATGTTGTCGAAGATGGAGGTGATGCTGCGGCCGACCCAGCCGGCCATGTTGGTGAGCTGCCAGGCGAGGGGGAGGGCGGTGGCGACGGAGGCGAGGGGGATGGTGCCGCGGGACCAGAGCCAGACGGAGAGCCCGGCCATGGCGGAGAGGAGGGCGGCGTTCAGGAGGGCGAGGGCGGCGACCCAGGCGGTCATCATGCGGGTCTGGGCGCGGTACATCACGGTGTGCTCGTCCATGCTCGCCTGGACGAAGTCGTCCTCGTCGCGGGCCTTGGCGAACAGCTTGACGGTGAGGATGTTGGTGTAGCTGTCGACGATGCGGCCGGTGAGGAGGGAGCGCATCTCGCTGACGGCGCGGGAGCGGTCGCGCAGGCGCGGGACGAAGTGGCGGAGGAGGAGGACGTAGCCCACCGACCAGGCGAGGATTGGGAGGGCGAGGCGGGGGTCGATGGTGAGCAGGAGGGCGGTCGCGGTCGTGCCGTAGACGAGGATGTACCAGGCGGCGTCGGCGCCCAGGACGATGGCCTCGCGGACGGCGACGCCGGTCTGCATGACGCGGGCGGCGATGCGGCCGGCGAAGTCGTTCTGGAAGTAGGCCCAGGATTGGCGGACGACGTGCCAGTGGGATTGCCAGCGGATGAGGTTGGACATGCCGGGGCTGATGGCCTGGTTGATCGTCAGCATCTGCAGCAGGAGGGCGGCGGGTCGGGCGAGGAAGACGGTGGCGGCCATGAGGAGGAACTGGGGCCATGCCTCGGCGAGGAGGCGGTCGGGGGCGTGGGTGCTGAGGAGGCCGGCGAGGCGGCCGATGCAGATGGGGATGGCGGTGTCGAGGACGGCGACGAGGAGGCCGCCCAGGAAGAGGCGGACGACGAGGCCGGGCATCTGTGCGGTGAAGTAGCGGAAGAAGCCGGCGAGGCCCTGCGGCGGCGTGGGTTCCGGCACCGGGCCTGTGGGGAGGACCAAGTCTTCGAAGTGGCGGGCCATGGCGGCGAAGGTGCGGGCGAACATGATGCTGCGTTGCACCCGGCGCGCGCGGGGGTCAACCTGCTTCGGGTGCGGGGCAACCTGGTGCGGTCCAGGCAAGGATGGCCACCAGTCCCTTGGATGCGGCACACGGCGCGCATCACCTCAGCCCGGGCCGCCGGCCCGGGCTGTAGGGAACCTCAGACGGTGCGCTGTGGACTGCGGCGGCGCAGACCTGCAAAGGCGGCAAGCCCGGCAACGGTCAGTGCCAGGGACGCCGGCTCCGGCACGTCAATGCCCGTCGTCGCCGTGACAAACCCGCTCCCGGTCACCATGTAAACGGTTCCGCGGTTGTTGCTTCCCCCGCCGACTGTCACGCCGAACAGGTCGCCAGCAGCGTCGGCGATCAATCCGGCGTAGGGGGATGCCCCGTTGCCGCCGGTGAAGCTGGCCAGGGTGGTGACCGGGCCATAGCTGCCGCCGTTATTGGCGATCTTGAACACCGTGCCCGCGTTGCTTGTCCCTCCGTAGCTTGTCGTGCCGAACAGGTTGCCGGCCGCGTCGGCGATCAGCCCGGCGGCAGGCGAGGCATTGCTGAAGCTGAAGTTGGCGATGGTGGTGACCGCGCCATAGCCGGTGCCGGTGCTGGCGATCTTGAACGCCGTGCCGAAGCTGCCCGTCCCCCCATAGGACCTTGTACCGATGATGTTGCCTCCGGCGTCGATGAACAGTTCTTCGCTGCTGCCGAGGCTGGCGAGGGTGGTGAGCGGGCCATAGCCGGTGCCGGTCTTGGCAATCTGGAACACCGAGCCGGGGAGGCTTTGTGTGCCGGCATATGTCGTGCCGAACAGGTTGCCCGCCGCATCGGCGATCAGGCTGCCAGCCGAGGTTGCCCCGTCGCTGCCGGTGAAGCTCACGAGGGTGGTGACTGCGCCATAGCCGGCTCCGGTCTTGGCGATCTCGAACACAGTCCCTTTGTTGTTCGCCCCCCCGACAGACGTCGTGCCGAACAGGTTGCCGTCGGCGTCGGCCACCAGCGCAGCGTAGGGGGTGGCCCCGTTGCTGCCGGTGAAGCTGGCGAGCGTGGTGATTGCGCCGTAGCCGGTGCCGGTCTTGGCGATCTGGAAGACCGTGCCGCTGTTGTTCGTTCCCCCTTCGATCGTCGTGCCGAACAGGTTTCCGCTGGCGTCCGCGATCAGCCCGGCAAACGGTTTGGCCCCGTCGCTGCCGGTAAAGCTGGCGAGGGTCGTGACAGGCCCATAGCCGGTGCTGGTCTTGGCCATCTGAAACACCGTGCCCAAGCCGTTCGTTCCACCGAGCGACGTCGTGCCGAACAGGTTGCCGTCGGCGTCGGCGATCAGGCCGCCGTAGGAAGATGCCCCGTTCGTCAAGTTGAAGCTGGCAAGCGTGGTCACGGCTGCAGCATGGGCGGTCGAGGCGCCAAGCTGGGCAAGGGCTGAGCTGGTGCATCCTGCGAGCAGGCTCATCCTGAACGCGGTGATCAAACGGGGGTTCATCGGCTGGCGTCCTTACCTGGGTGAAGCCTCGGTCCGAGTGACGGAGGCGTTCCGTTCGCTAGCACAACTAAATTTTACTGCCAATGAAACAACCCTAATCTTATTACGCGAAAGTAATAACATGGTTAACAGGGTTTGCGAATGGCATTCCTTGATCGCACTGGTCGCTCCGGGGACTGTGGGGCGTCGTTCACCCGTCTCGCCTGAGGCCGCTTCGATGAGGCGCAAGGGCGTGCCGCCAGACAGGAGGGCTGAGACCACGAGGTTCGGTCAAGGACGGTCCGGATGGCCTACCCGGGTTCGGTGCAGGGCGCGGGTGGCTTTCGCCTCGGCGTCGATCTCATCCATCGTCATGGGCGGGATGTCCGCCGCCTGCGCAACGCCCCATGGCCTTCCAGATACCTCACAACCTGCTGGCCTATACGTCCAGCTCGACGCAGACGGGGACGTGGTCGGAGCCGCGTTCCCAGTCGCGGGCCTCGGTCAGGACCTGCATGGCGCGGAGGCCGTCGACGAGGTCCGGGGTGACCCAGACGTGGTCGAGTCGGCGGCCGCGGTTGGCGACCTTCCAGTCGCGGTTGCGGTAGGACCACCACGTGTAGAGCTTCTCGTGGTCGGGGACGAAGTGGCGCATGGCATCGACGAACCCGGCGCGGAGCCAGGCCTGCATGTGCTCGACCTCGATGGGGGTGTGGCTGACGACGTCAAGGAGTTGCTTGTGGCTCCAGACGTCGTGTTCGAGGGGTGCGATGTTGAGGTCGCCGACCAGGATGCAGCGGCGGGGCGCGCGGGCGGTGAACCAAGTGGTGGCCTGGGCGACGAAGGCGAGCTTGTGGGCGAATTTGGGGTTTTGCGTCGCGTCGGGGATATCGCCGCCGGCAGGGACGTAGAAGTCGTGGAGTTCCACGGGGCCATCGGGGGCGTGGAGGCGGATGGCGACGTGGCGGCAGTCGCCCTTTTCGCACCAGTCGGGCGCGAGGTCGCAGGCGTCGAACGGCAGGCGGGAGAGGATGGCGACGCCGTTGTAGCCCTTCATGCCGCGGCGGGCGACGTGGGGGTAGCCGAGGGCGGGGGGGCCATCGCCGGGGAAGAGGTCGTCGGGGACCTTGGTTTCCTGGAGGCAGATGACGTCCGGGTCGAGCGCGTCCTTGAGGTGTTGCAGGAGCGGCAGGCGCAGGCGCAGCGAGTTGATGTTCCAGGTGGCGACGCGGAGCTTCATGGGCGGAGCATTCTCGATCGCGGCTGCGGCGATCAGGCCTTCTTGGCGTTGGGGGGCGGGACGGGCTGTGCGTCCCGGCGGAGGCGGTTTTCGCCCAGCAGCAGCAGGATGGGGGCGGCGATGAAGATGCTGCTGCTGGTGCCGACGACGATGCCGAAGAGCATCATGAGGGCGAAGCCGGAGAGGGAGGCGCCCCCGAAGATGGCCAGGGGAAGGCTGGCGAGGAAGACGGTCATCGAGGTGCCGAGGGTGCGGTTCAGCGTCTCGTTGATGCTGAGGTCGATGAGTTGGCGGAGCGGCATCGTCTTGTACTTGCGAAGGTTCTCGCGCATGCGGTCGTAGACGACGACTTTGTCGTTGGTGGAGTAGCCGATGACGGTGAGGATGGCGGCGACCATGACGAGGTCGAACTCGATCCGCGTGATGACCAGGAAGCCGACGGCCTTGGTGACGTCGAGGATGAGGGTGACGACGGCGCCGACGGCGAACTGCCATTCGAAGCGGAACCAGATGTAGACGAGGATCATGAGCAGGCTGATGCCGAGGGCGAGCATCCCGTCGCGGAAGAGCTCCGCCGAGACGGAGGCGCCGACGGCGTCCGTGCGGACGACCCTGGTGCCGGGGAGGGCCTGTTCGAGCGCGGTGCGGATGCGGCCGACGGTCGCCTGGGTGGAGGCCTCGTCGCCTTGCGGGTCCAGGCGAATGAGGGCCTGGTCCTCGGCGCCGAAGCGCTGGAGTCCGGCCTGGGCGGCGCCGGCGGCGGCGAGGCCCGTGCGGAGCTTCGTGAAGTCGGCGGGGCCGGGGGTGCGGACCTCCATGACGATGCCGCCGCGGAAGTCGATGCCGAGGTGGAGGCCGGGGTAGAAGAAGAGGATGACGGAGGCGAGGGAGAGGATCGCCGAGGTGGCGAGGCCGAGGTAGCGGCCGCGCATGAACTGGATCTTGGTGTCGTCGGGGAAGAGGCGCAGCAGGGGGCGGGTGAACATGGGGTCTATACCGGGAGAAGTTGGGGCTTGGTGCCGACGTACCAGCGCACCATCAGCATGCGGGCCACGAGGGTCGCGGTGAAGAGGGTGGTGACGATGCCGACGGTGATGGTGACGGCGAAGCCGCGGACGGGCCCGGAGCCGAAGACGAACAGCATGACGTGCGCGAGGAAGGCGGTCGCGTTGCTATCGATGATGGTGCCGTAG